>NZ_CP102283.1:982711-1310281 GCF_025150565.1 Granulicatella adiacens ATCC 49175
AGTATGCTTCTTCACTTGTTGATTATCAGTCTCCAGAGGCATTGTAATTTGTCCATATCCATCACGGACATCAATTACAAGAGAGTTAATGGGAGTAGACTTAACGAACTGAATCATATTTTCCAAGTCTTGTCCTTTGGCACGAAACGCCTGTAAATAAACCCCCTTAACGCCATCTTCAGGATATGGAATAGAAATGCCTGAATCATAAATATGTTCCTGTGGTATATTCGCTGGAACTCGGAGTAAACTATTCGTTCTTACATTCAACTTACTATCAGCAGTATCTTGCGCATTTGCCACAGAATAGAAAGCGAGTAGGGAACTAACAGACGCAACAGTGAGCATACTCGTTACTAAAGATTTTTTCTTCAACATCATTACTCACCCTTTCCGCTATTTGCCAAGCGAGCTTTTAGAATGCGAATTGGTCTATCTAGCTCACTGATTGGAGAATTTATTGCTTCAATAATTTGTTGACGCTCGTTAGCAGAATTATTTACTTCAATAATGAGCGCTTTTAATTCATCGCTTGTTTGTTTTCCACCTGATATGCTAACGAAAAACTCAGCTTCTTTTTCCAATTGTTTTTGAGACATTTCGGAGTAGTTCTTTAATTGAGAAACAATTGATTGCAGATTAGAAACTACAATTTGAATTTCTGCAGATGGAAGATTTTTATCCTTCAAGTTACTTAATCTAGTCGCATCATCTAATAATACTTTGAGCGATTTTTGCATAGACTTCAACAATTGCTGACGTTCTTGAATGTTGGAGAATACTTTACCCGTTTTCTTAGCGTAAGACGTCATCGTGTAATCTTCATGGATATCCGCTTCCCAATCAGATTGTAATGAATTTTCTAACGCTTGAATGTCATTTAATTGTTGAACGACAACAGGTAAGGTATCTTGTACTTCTTGAACAGTAGATTCGGCACTTTTCTTTGTATTACCGCATGCTCCTAAAAATAAGAAACCCGCGCTAATCAAGAATACCTTGGCTGCGATTTTTTTCATATTACACTCCTTTAACAGTAATGCGTTTTCTTGTTGATATTATACGTGTATTTTGTTGTTTTTTCAATCTTTTGACTGATTTTTAGGACTTTATCCCCATTTTCAGTTAAATTTCACCCGTTTTTACCCCTAGAGTGGAAAAAGTATTTCAATTTAACATCATTTTCAGTTCGTTGACTAACCTTTGACTTCTTTGTACAATACTATTATTGAAAAGAAATGGAGAGTCGATATGTTTTTATATTTAATATTAAGCGCTGTACTAATTATTGCAGATCAACTAGTGAAATTATGGATTGTAAATAACTTTAACTTGCATGATGGAATGCAGTTTATTAATGGAATTGTGAGCTTATTATACGTTCGAAATACTGGAGCAGCTTGGGGAATGTTCGAAGGGAAGATGGTTTTCTTTTATGCAATCACTGCAGTAGCAGTTGGAACACTTTTATATTTGATGTTTAAAGAAAAAGGAAAATCCAAATGGTTATTAACAGCTTACTCTTTCATTTTAGCTGGGGCTGTAGGAAACTTTATCGATCGTATCCGATTAGGGTATGTTGTCGATATGTTTAAGTTTGAATTTATCGATTTTCCAATCTTTAATGTTGCAGACATTTGTTTAACCTTCGGAGTAATCTTCTTATTCTATTATGTTATTTTTAAAGAACAATCAAAATAGGAGAGCACTATGACATCAGTATTTAAAAAATTAAAACTTGAATTAGAAAAGACTCAACGATTAGACAAAGTGTTAACTGGCGAGCTTGGTCTAAGTAGAACTACCATTCAAAGTTGGCTAAAAGCTGGACTTATTTCAGTTAATGGAGAAGTCGTGAAATCAAATTACAAAGCACAGTCTGGGGATGAAGTTACAATTCTTCAAAAAGAGGAAGATGTTATTACGATTCAACCAGAAAATATTCCACTAGATATCGTTTTTGAAGATGACTCATTAATTGTAGTCAATAAACCAAGTGGTATGGTTGTTCATCCGTCTAAAGGACATTATAGTGGTACGTTAGTAAACGCATTGTTATATCATTCAAATAGCTTGTCAGATAGCACGAGCGAAGAAATCTATCGTCCAGGATTAGTCCATCGCATTGATAAAGATACAAGTGGCTTATTAGTCATTGCTAAAAATAATGATGTGCATCAAAAATTGGCTGAACAGATTGCAGAAAATAAAATGAACCGTGAGTATATTGCCATTGTAGATGGGCACTTTGCACACGAAACGGGTGTTGTTGATGCACCTTTATCTCGTCATCAAACGAATCGCTTAAAAAGAGTCGTGGAAAAAGGGGGAAAGAATGCTATTACTCATTTTGAAGTTTTAGATTCTTTTTCAGACTATTCACTCGTGTCTTGTCGCCTAGAAACTGGAAGAACTCATCAAATCAGAGCACATATGGAATTTATTAAACATCCGATTGTAAATGATCCGTTGTATCATCCAAAAGGGAAAAACGCAACAGAATTTGGTCAATTTCTACACGCAAGAACACTTAGCTTCACTCACCCATTAACAGGAGAAACGCTAAACTTCCAAGTGGAACCACCAAAAGAATTCGCGGAGTTTATTCAATTGAATAAAGGACACTTTGAAGACTAGAGGTGAAATTAATGAAACAAGTCAGAATTATGGATGAGGGTGCTATTAGAAGAGCATTAACCAGAATTTCATATGAAATAATCGAGCAACAAAAGGACGTTTCGAATTTAGTGATGATTGGTATTAAAACAAGAGGAATCACTTTAGCAAAACGCATCGCTGAGAAAATCTCTTCTTTAGAAAAGATTAAAGTACCAGTTGGCGAAATAGATATTACATTATACCGAGATGATCGGCATGATATCGAGAATGAAGAGGCGCCTGTATTAAATGGAACGTCTATACCTTTTAATATCAAAGGAAAGCAAGTGGTCTTAGTGGATGATGTTTTGTTTACAGGAAGAACGGTAAGAGCTGCCTTAGATGCAATTATGGATATCGACAGACCTAAGCGAATTAGTTTAGCAATTCTTATCGATCGAGGTCATAGAGAACTTCCAATTCGTCCAGATTTTATCGGGAAAAATGTACCCACTTCTTTAGAGGAAGTTATCCATGTTCATTTACTGGAGGATGACGCTTCTGATGAGGTCATTATTGAAAATGAGTAATATTATTACCTTCTCATTATGTACTGACCCCAAAAAGTTAGACAATTAATTTAAGCAAAGGATTTAGTTCTGTATTGTACAGGACTAAGTCCTTTTAATTTTACTTTGATTCGTTTGTTGTTGTAATAATCAATATAATCGATGATTGCCCCCTCAAGTTCCTTTATAGATTTAAATGTCTTTTCATAGCCATAAAACATCTCTGATTTAAGAATGCCAAAGAACGATTCCATCATGCCATTGTCAGTACTATTACCTTTGCCGGACATAGAGGGCTGAATGCCCTTATCTTCTAAAAAATTATGATAAAACTCATGCTGGTATTGCCATCCCTGATCACTGTGGAGAATAGTATTCTCGTATTGTTCTTCTCTAAAAGCTTTTTCTAACATATCTTTTACTTTGTTTAAATTCGGTGAAGACGATAGAGAATAAGCTATAATTTCACTGTTATAACCATCTAAAATTGGTGATAAATATAGTTTTTGGTTGCTTGTTGGGATAGAAAATTCCGTAATATCTGTATAGCACTTTTCCATCGGTTTTTCAGCTTCAAATTGGCGTTGAATAATGTTCGCAGCTTTCTTTCCAACTTCTCCATGATAAGAAGAATACTTACGTTTTCGACGAATACGAGCACTTAGCCCCAACATTTTCATCAAACGTTGTACCTTTTTATGGTTTACGATGAACCCACGGTTTCTAAGCTCAAGAGTAATACGGCGATATCCATAATTAGCTTTATGTTCGGTATAAATGGCTTCTATTTCGTTTTTTACGGCCTGATTCTTATCTTCTTGGTTTAACTGTTTTAAGTGATAATAGTATGTTGAACGGGCAAGTTTGATAATCTTTAGAAGAATATCTAAAGGGAATTCTGGTACTAATTCTCTGACAATCTGCGTCTTTCTTCTTTCTCTTTTTCCTCCTTCAAGCGGAGTTCTCTCAACTTTTTTAGAATGGCATTCTCCGCTCTTAAATACTCATTTTCAGCCTGAAGGCGTTCTAGTTCTGTCATCTCTTCTGGTTTTTTCTTTGGCTTACGTCCCATTTTAGGTACTCTCCCTCTTGTTTTCTCAACAATAGTATACTTATTTTTCTTGTATTGTGCGAGCCAGCTAGAAATCATAGAATAATTTGGAAGAGCATATTCAAGAGAAACTCTCTTATGAGACCATCCTTCGAGTAAGACTTTATCAATTATTTCCTGTTTTAATGCTATAGAGTAAGAATTATTTTTCCCCTTTTTTACTATTTCTAAACCATATCGATTAATCAACTTAATCATGTATTTAAGATTTGACTTATCTATACCAAACATCTCTGAAAGTTGTGAGTAGCTAAATCCTTGTTTTTTGAGTTCATAGATTTGAACTTTATCTTCATAAGTTAATTTCATAATAAAAGCACCCCAAAAGTTAGATTTTCTGTCTAACTTTTAGGGTGCACTTCATTATTGAGAGGGTATTTTTATTTTATAATCGTAAACGATCAAAACAGATATTTTAGTAGTATTAATAATATAATTTTATGAATTCTTCCTATATACATAACCATATTGCTTATTTCCAAACGTTCGTAAAGTAAACGCAAACAATCATAAAACTGATTATTCGATTACTTGTTTGTAAACGGTTGTAACAAAAAAATGTTTATACTATACTAATACCATGAATTGGTACCGTAACTTTTTAAATGATCATTTTCGTAAGACGTTATGATTTTATGATTGTTTAAAGCAAGACAGAAAAGGAGAATGACAATATGGCAATTCCTAATTTACAAGTTGCTTTAGACCACAACCGTATTGAAGATGCATTAAAAGATGCTCTTGCTGTTGGAAACGAAGTAGACATTATTGAAGCAGGAACGATTTTACTTTTAAACGAAGGGGACAAAGCGATTAAATGCTTACGTAGTGCTTTCCCAGATAAAGTAATCATTGCTGATACAAAATGTGCTGACGCTGGTACAACTGTTGCTAAAAATGTTGCCCTCGCTGGAGCAGACTGGATGACAGTAATTTGCTGCGCAACAATTCCAACTATGGAAGCCGCAAACAAAGAAGTGAAGTCTTTACAAGTTGAATTATACGGAGATTGGACTTTCGAACAAGCACAACAATGGAGAGACGCTGGTATTGACCAAGCAATCTTCCACCAAAGCCGTGATGCTCTATTTGCAGGAGCTACTTGGACTGAATCTGATTTAAACAAAATCCGTCGTTTAATCGAAATGGGATTCAAAGTTTCAGCTACAGGTGGATTAACAAAAGACACATTAAAAGTGTTTGAAGGAATTCCAATTTATACATTCATCGCAGGCCGCGGAATTTACGCTACTGAAAATCCAGCGCAATCTGCTCGTGAATTTAAAGAAGAAATCAAACGTATTTGGGGATAATCCCAAGGAGGAATAATAATGGCAAATATCAAAGATGTAACAAAAGAATCTTGGATTTTATCTACTTTCCCAGAATGGGGAACTTGGTTAAATGAAGAAATCGAACGCGAAGAAGTGAAACCAGGAACATTCGCTATGTGGTGGTTAGGATGTACAGGTATCTGGTTAAAATCAGAAAAAAATACAAACATCTTATGTGACTTATGGTGTGGAACTGGTAAACGTAGCCACGGTAACGGAAAAATGAAAACTGGTCACCAAATGCAACGTATGAGTGGTTGCCAGAACTTACAACCAAACTTACGTACACAACCATTTGTAATCGATCCATTCGAAGTGAAAAATGTTGATGCTTTAGTAGTAACTCATATTCACTCAGATCACTTAGACATTAATACAGCTGCAGCAGTTGCTAACAACTGTCCAGAAGCTAAATTCGTAGGACCTCAAGAAGTAGTAAACACTTGGTTAGGTTGGGGAGTTCCTGCTGAACGTACAATCGTTGTACACCCAGGAGACTCAGTTAAAATCAAAGACATCGAAATCGTTGCTTTAGAAGCATTTGACCGTACAGCTTTAGTTACAGCTAAAGACGGTGAAGTTCTTAAAGGCAAAATGCCTCAGGACATGGACGAAATCGCTGTTAACTACTTATTCAAAACAAGTGGTGGTAACTTATATCACGCAGGAGACTCTCACTACTCAAATATGTTTGCTAAACATGGGAACGAACATGAAATCGATGTGTGTTTAGGTGCTTACGGTGAAAACCCTCGTGGTATCACTGATAAAGTGACTTCAGTTGATATGTTACGTATGGCTGAATCATTAAACGCTAAAGTTGTTATCCCAGTTCACTATGACATTTGGGCGAACTTCCAAGCAGATCCAAAAGAAATTACAGAAATCTGGAAATTCAAGAAAGATCGCCTAGAATACAAATTCAAACCATTCATTTGGCAAGTAGGTGGTAAGTATACTTACCCAACTGACAAAGATAAATTAGAATTTAACTTCTACCGTGGATTTGACGATGTATTCTCAATCGACAATGATGTACCATTCCCATCATTCTTATAATATTGTCATTAAATTTGGAAAGCCTAGAGCTAACCCACTCTAGGCTTTATCCAAGCGTAATAATGAATACGATTTCTTAATAACACAAGGAGGAACATATGTTAAGAGAAATTATCGAAAATGGACGCTTTTCGTTCCAAAAAGGTTCTCTATCATGGGAAGAAGCCATAAAAAAAGCTTGCCAACCTTTATTAGAACAAAAGATCATTGAACCTGAATACCCAGGTTACATTATTAGTAATGTTCATGAATTTGGACCTTACATCGTAATTGCGCCAGAGATTTGTATCCCTCACGCACAAGAAGGAAAAGGGGTAAATGATACTGCTGTAGCATTTATGAACATTGAAGAAGCTGTGGATTTTGGACCAGGTGCTGACTACCAACCACATTTATTCTTCGTTTTAGCATCAACTGATAATGAAAAACACTTAAACAACTTATCTGAGTTAGTGACTTTATTAGACGATGAATCAATTATTAATGCGTTTGTTGAAGCGCGCTCAAAAGAGGATTTAGAAAATATCTTAAAAGGAATAGGTGAATAATAATGGAATTTTTATTCAGTTTTTGGCAATTCTTCTATGCTAACATTTTTACTAAACCACAATACTTTGTGGGTTTAATCGTTTTAGTTGGTTATTTACTATTGGGTCGTAAATGGTACGATGCATTAGCAGGTTTTATTAAAGCAGTTGTAGGTTACATGATTTTAAACGTAGCTGCTGGTGGATTGGTTTCAAACTTCCGTCCAGTATTAGCAGCATTAGGGGATCGTTTTGGATTACAAGCTGCCGTTATTGACCCATACTTTGGTCAAGCTGCTGCTGAAGCTGCATTAAAATCAGCTGGTCATGCAACAGGTTTAACAGTACAAGTATTATTAGTAGCTTTCTTAACGAACTTAGTATTAGTTATCTTCCGTAAATTAACTAAAGTTCGTACAGTATTCATCACTGGTCACATCATGGTGCAACAATCTGCTACAGCAACTTGGTTAATGGCTTTAGCTTTAGGTGATAACGTTAACCAATTACAATTTGTAATCTTATTAGGTATTGTATTAGGTGTATATTGGGCAGTAGCTGCAAACTTAACTGTAGAAGCTACTCAAGAATTAACAGAAGGCGGCGGATTTGCAATTGGTCACCAACAAATGTTTGGGGTTTGGTTAGTTGACAAATTAGCTCCTAAATTCTCAGGTAAAAACGACAAGAAGATTGAAAATCTTGAATTACCAGGTTTCTTATCAATCTTCAAAGAATCAATCGTTGCAACATCAATCTTAATGATCGTGTTCTTCGGTGCAATCTTATTAGTATTAGGTAAAGACTACTTAGTAGGCGTAAATGGACAAGAGTTAACAGTTGCTGCTTCTAAATTCAAAATGACTACATTAAAAGCAACTGACGACTTCTTCTTCTACATTTTACAAACAGCATTAACATTCACTGTTTATGTTCAAATCTTACAATTAGGGGTTCGTTTATTCGTTGCTGAATTATCAGAAGCGTTCCAAGGTATCTCTAACAAATTATTACCAGGTTCTATGCCAGCGGTTGACTGTGCTGCAGTTTACGGATTTGGTTCTCCAAACGCTGTAACAGTTGGTTTCTTATTCGGGGTATTAGGACAAATCGTAGCAATCTTAGGATTAATCGTATTCAAATCTCCAGTATTAATCATCACTGGATTCGTACCAGTATTCTTCGATAACGCTACATTCGCAGTATACGCTAACCATAAAGGTGGTTTACGTGCTGCTTCTATCCTTTCATTCTTATCAGGTTTAATCCAAGTATTAGGTGGAGCTGTAGCAGCAGGGGCATTTGGTTTAGCTGCATACGGTGGATGGCATGGTAACTTTGACTGGGATACAATTTGGGTTGGATTCGGATTCTTAATGCAAAACTTCCAATACATTGGTTTAGGAATTGTGTTAATTATTCTTTTAGCAATCCCTCAATTACAATACAGCAAAAACAAAGAACATTACTTCACTATTGCTGAAGACTATGAAACATACTTAGAGTCTAAGCAAAACTAATTTAAATAAGTAAAAGAATATAGTAAAATTAGGGTATCGGGTAGTGTTTTCTATCCGATACTCTAGCAATATAAGGAGATGTAAAATATGAAAGTATTAGCAGCATGCGGAAGCGGAATGGGTTCAAGCCAAATTATCAAAATGAAATTAACAAATGTATTTAGAAAATTAAATATTCCTTTAGAAGTTCATCACTGTGCAGTTTCTGAAGCAAAATCTTCAGCAAAAAACTATGATTTAGTTGTTATTTCATCAGCTTTATTAGAAGTATTTGATGGCTTAGACTTACCAAACACAAAAATCGTAGGCTTACAAAACTTATTATCTGAAAAAGAAATGACTGAAAAAATTTCTGAAGCTTTAGGCCTATAAGAAGGGATTCTACAATGGCATACGAACAATTAAAAGAACGTGTATTAAAAGCAAACTTAGAGTTACCAAAACATGGATTAGTTATTTTTACATGGGGTAACGTTTCAGAGTACGACCGTGAAGCAGGGGTTATCGCAATCAAACCTTCAGGCGTTGACTATGATAAACTAACTGCTGATGATATCGTAATTGTGGATATCGACGGTAATAAAGTAGAAGGAGCACTAAAACCTTCTTCTGACTTAGATACTCACTTAGAAATTTATCGTAATTTTAAAGATGTAAATGGGGTAGTGCATACTCACTCTCTATGGGCAACTACAATGGCTCAACAAGGACAAGAAATTCCTGCATTCGGAACAACACAAGGAGACTACTTCTACGGAACAATCCCTTGTACTAGAGAAATGACAGAAGCAGAAATTAAAGGTGCTTATGAGTTAGAAACAGGTAAAGTAATCGTTGAAACTTTCAAAGATAAAGATCCAAATGCGATTCCAGCTGTTTTAGTATTTAACCATGGACCATTTGCATGGGGTAAAGACGCAATGGATGCGGTACACAACATCACTGTATTAGAATACGTTGCAAACATGGCTTGGCATAACTTTGCTTTAAACCCAAATATGAAGCCAATGTCACAAACAATTTTAGATAAACACTATTTAAGAAAACATGGAGCGAATGCTTACTATGGACAATAAAAAGTTTTATGAACTTGGTTTGTATGAAAAATCAATGCCAAACACACTTAGTTTTAGAGAAAAGTTAGAAACAGTGAAAGCAACTGGATTTGACTTTTTAGAAATCAGTATCGATGAAACTGATGAAAAATTAAGTCGTCTAGAATGGACAAAGGAAGAACGCCAACAGTTAGTGAACGACATGTTCGAAACTGGAGTTCCAATCCGTTCAATGTGCTTAAGCGGCCATCGTAAATATCCATTTGGTTCCCACGACGAAGCTACTCGCACACGTAGTCTAGAAATCATGGATAAAGCAATTCAATTAGCAGATGATTTAGGTGTCCGAGTGATCCAATTAGCTGGATACGATGTTTACTATGAAGAAGGAGATGCGGTAACACTTGATTACTTCATCCAAAACCTTAAGAAAGCTACTGAAATGGCTTCACAAAAAGGTATTCTTCTTGGTTTTGAAACAATGGAAACTCCATTCATGAACACTGTTGAGAAATCAATGCGTTTCGTTGAATTAGTGAAATCTCCATACTTACAAGTATATCCAGACTCAGGTAACTTAATGAACGCATCATTAGAACCTGGAGCAAAAAATGTCTACGAAGATATCGAATTAGGAAGAGGGCATATTGTTGCAGCTCACTTAAAAGAAACGATTCCTGGACATTACCGTGAAATTCCATTTGGTACTGGTCAAATCGATTTCAAACGTATGGTCGATACATTCTTATCAATCGGAGTAAATCGTTTCACCGGTGAATTCTGGTATGTAGGTCAAGAAAACTGGTTAGAAGATATTAAGTTTGCAAACCAATTCTTAAGATCTCATTTTCCAAACAAATAAATAGATTGAAACCTTCCAAAATTTGGGAGGTTTCTTTTTTTACCTTAATCAACGAACGTTCGTGTTTTAATGTTCGTAACTTATGCGTTTCATCAATTTTATTTGACTATTATTGTGAATTTAGTATGAAAAACTTTATTTTTAATAATATTTCTGTTGTAATTTACGGATATGTCTTGTAATATAGTAAGAGGGGTTAAGGAATTCTTAATTTCTAATAACAAAACGTATCTTAGGAGGATATATTTTTATGAAAAAGTCTTTTTGGTCTAAATTAGCAATTGGTTTATCATCATTAGCTTTATTAGCAGGATGTTCTAGTAATTCAGGTTCAGACACAAATCAAAGTCAAAGCCAAAATGCTTCGAAAACAATCGAAACTTTAAAAATCGCTTTTGTACCATCTCGTGATCCTGAAACAATTGTGACAACAACAGAACCATTAAAAGAACTACTAAAGAAAGAACTAGCGAAAGAAGGCTACGATGTTAAAAATGTTGATATCTCTGTAGGTACAAGTTTTGACGCTGTAGGTGAAGCATTAGCATCAGGTAGTGCAGATATTGGTTTCTTACCTGGTGGGACTTATGTATTGTATGACAAAGAAGTTGATGTATTATTAACGGCTACTCGTGATAATTTATTAAAAGACTCTACTAATCCAAAAGATTGGAATGATGGAAAAGAAACAGGTCGTGGAACTGAACAAGCTACATCCTATAAAGGATTAGTTATTGCTGGCCCTACTGAAAAAGGGAAGGAATTAGCTGCGAAAATCAATAGTGGTCAAGAATTGACTTGGGAAGAGTTAAATTCTGCTAAATGGGGAGTATTAGGAACTTCATCATCATCAGGTTATATCTACCCAACATTATGGTTACAAGAAAAGTATGGGAAAGGAATTTCTGATTTACAAAATGTTGTACAATCAGATTCTTATGCAAGTTCTGCAGCACGTTTAGCCTCTGGTCAAATTGATATCATGGTTGGTTATGCTGATGTTCGAAATGATTATGCTAAAAAATGGACAAGTGATTATGGCCGTTCAGAAGATATTTTCAAAGAGACGAATGTTATCGGTGTTACTCCAGACATTTACAATGACACAATTTCAGTAAGTAAATCTTCTCCAATTGTAGATGACGCATTTAAAGAAGCGTTCGCTAATGCAATGATGAATATTGCTAAAACAGATGAAGGTAAAGAAATTATCAAAATTTACTCTCATAAAGGCTATAAGAAAGCAAATGCTAGCGACTACGATAAAGAACGTGAAGCACAAAAATTACTTAAAAAATTAAAATCAGGTAACTAATAAATTTGAGTTGAAGATCAAATGAGGGTTAGGAAATTTCTCCTGACCCTTTTTTGAGAGAGAGGCAAGAAAAATGATTAAATTCGAAAACGTATCTAAAACTTATCCAAATGGGGTTAAGGGTCTTAAAAATATTAACTTAGAAATTGAACAAGGGGAGTTTGTTTCTATTATTGGTCTTTCAGGTGCTGGGAAGTCTACGCTTATCCGTACGATTAATAGAATGTTGGACATCAGTGAAGGAAAATTAACAGTTGATGGTACTGATGTAAGTAAATTAAAAGGGAAATCTTTGCGTAAATTCCGTAGAAATAAAGTAGGGATGATTTTCCAATCTTTTAACTTAGTCACTAGAACAACGGTTATTAAAAACGTATTGACGTCTATCGTACCAGATATTCCATTCTTCCGTTCATTATTTGGAATTTATACCAAAAAAGAAAAATTACATGCATTAGAAGCCTTAGATAAAGTTGGAATTGTTGATAAAGCCTTTATTCGTGCGGACCAATTATCCGGTGGGCAACAACAACGTGTGGCTTTAGCTCGTACATTAGCACAAAATCCAGAAATTATTCTTGCGGATGAACCAGTTGCGGCACTGGACCCAGTAACAGCAAAACGAGTGATGGAAGACTTCAAACGTATTAACAAAGACATGAATATTTCTATTCTTTTAAACATTCACCATGTAGAGTTAGCGCTTGAGTATGCTGATCGTATCTTAGGAATTAGAGATGGTGAAATTGTGTATGATGGTCCAAGTTCTGAAGTGACTCCTGAAGTTTTAGATTTAATCTACAAAGGAAAGGTGGAGGGGTTGAATGAAGCTAAGTAAACTCTTCGCACCAAAAGAATATACACTAGAAAACGGAACTACCGTTAGAGAACCACGATCGAAAGCAATTATTATTACGATTTTGCTTCTTGTGGCAATGTATTACGCAGGGAAGGTCACTGGTTTTAACTTCAAAACACTTATGCAACGTGGTGGACAATTCTTTGTAATGATTGGTAGAATGTTCCCACCAAACTGGGAATACTCTAGTTCAATTTGGTCACCATTAATCGATACGATTAAAATGTCCTTATTGGGGTCTTTATTAGGATCGATTTTAGTAATTCCTTTTGCGATTATTGCATCTAGCAACATTGTAAAAAATAAGTTTGTAATTAGTTTAAGCCGTTTATTTTTAAGTGTTGTTCGAACATTACCAACACTAGTAACCGCATTAAT
Source organism: Granulicatella adiacens ATCC 49175 (assembly GCF_025150565.1). Classification (NCBI taxonomy): domain Bacteria; kingdom Bacillati; phylum Bacillota; class Bacilli; order Lactobacillales; family Carnobacteriaceae; genus Granulicatella; species Granulicatella adiacens. The sequence goes on from NZ_CP102283.1 coordinate 995,899, forward strand.
TGCTACATATATATTCGGTTTAGGAACACTCGCTGGTACGTTTGCGATTGCAACCTATACTTTCGCTTATTGTGGAAAACAACTATACGAGCAAATCGAAACGGTTGATATGGGAGCTTTCGAAGCTGCTGAAGCTTTGGGTGCTACTAAAGGGAAAGCCTTCTCAAGTGCTATCATTCCGCAAATCTTACCAGGTTATTTAGCTTCTTCTTTATATTGTTTTGAAGGGAATGTGAGATACGCTTCTATTCTTGGTTATGTAGGTGCTGGTGGTATCGGTATTATTTTAAATGAAAACTTAGGTTGGCGTGAATATAGCAACGTCGGGATGATTTTAGTGATTCTATTCTTAACTGTAGTCATAATCGAAAGCGTTAGTTATTATTTACGTACTAAATTAGCGTAGGAGGGGACTTAAATGAATGAAGCAGTTTTAAATCAATATCAAAAAGCTCCTCGTACTTGGATTATAAAATTAATGGTTGTTTTAATTCTTGTAACGCTTGTTGCATGGTCGGGTACAACTATTGAATTAAGCAAAATTCCTGAGAATGGCGCTGAAATTTCAAAGAATATTATTAAAGGGATTTTCTCTCCTGATACAACACTCTTATTTGACACTTCCAACAAAGGTGTGGCGTACCTTCTGTTAGAAACCATCTGTATTGCGTTTCTAGGAACTTTAGTAGGATCAATTTTAGCAATTCCGTTTGCTTTCTTGTCTTCAACAAATATCGTTCCAAAGCCGGTAGCATTAGTTTTCCGTACTTTAATTATGGCAATCCGAACAGTTCCAACATTAATTTACGGATTAATGTTCATACGTGTAACGGGTCCTGGAGCATTTACAGGGCTTTTAACAATGTCTGTAGCATCCATTGGGATGATTTCAAAATTGTATATCGAAGCAATTGAAGACTTAGACTACAAGATTCTAGAGTCATTAGATGCTAGCGGATGTAATTTATATCAAAAAATTCGATTTGGCATCTTGCCTCAATTAATTCCGTCTTTCATTTCAACGGTTATTTATCGTTTTGATATGAACTTAAGAGATGCGACAGTTCTAGGGATGGTTGGTGCCGGCGGTATCGGTTCTCCTTTAATGTTTGCGATGAGCGCTTATAAATGGAATGAAGTAGGGGCCATTCTTTGCGGATTAATCATTTTAGTATTATTCATTGAATTTGTATCAACTAAAATTCGTACACGTTTAGCACGTGGTTAAATTTCATCAATTAAACAACAAAAACGACTTACAGAGCATTTCTGTAGGTCGTTTTCTTTTATAATGATATCTATTTTACTTTTGTGAAAAATTCACGAACTAAAGGTGCAAAGCTATAAGCTAAAGCAGCAAAACCAATTACAAGGAAAAATGATAAGACAGGCACCGTTTGATAGATAAAGAATAAGGTTGAAGCTACTAAAACTGCAGCCATAATAAAAGCCTGAATCGGCAATACAATAATTAATAAGTAACTATTCTTTACTAATCGTTTAATCGGACTGAAATACCTTGTCGTCATTGCAAGACCAATAATTGAAGCTACAATAGTTACAACTAAAATCAACGCTGATAAGACAAATAACATAAAACCGATAATTCTCAATAAATCAACGTTATTATTCGCAAATTTCCAGTAAAATTGTGCCATATAAACCATAGCAGCAAGTAGAATTAAATACACGATCCATAAGAGTATCTTTTTAGTGATATCACGCTTAAATTCATTCCAAAACGGCTTTATCAGTGTACGATTCTCATCCTCAGAAAGCTTAAGTGTTGTATGAATTAAGGCAGAAATTGCTGGACCAATCGTAACAACAGGTATACATAGAACGATAAATAATAGATTTAATAAAATAAAATCAGCAACTAATGTAGCAAAATGCCAAAACTTGCTGTCTTGATTATATTGCATGAGAGACCATCCTTAATAATTAATTACTTTAATAGTATACGTTGAGGTGCGTTAAAATGCAATGATGTTTCTTTTTTTCTATTTTAAATACATAATCAGGTTTACATAATATATATTATACTAAGTTATATGTCGAAAAGTTTCTATATCCTCTATCATAAATGAATACGCCCAGCATTTATAAGTAACACTGAGCGCATAACGTTATATAGCTTTTAATGTATCGATATCTATATTCTTATTAATTGATAATAAACATAGGACCTTTTTTGTAACTTTTTTGTTACAACTAATGCTTAATGCATCGGCATATATATTCAATTGGTCCTTATATTTACGGACAATGCTTTGAATTCCTTCTATAGAATCTACGACATAATCTGTCTTATAGTCAAATACAATAATCTCATCGTCTAACTCGACATATCCATCGATAATCCCGTGAATCATCATCAAATCATCTGTTTGAATCGATTTGAAGAATTTGCTAGCTTCAAGTACATATGAAAATGCTTGCTCACGGACTAATGCATGTGAATTTTGAACAATCCATTGACCAAATGTTGATTGGAAGAATTCGAACGCTTGTGTCACTGGAACTTTTGCAGCAACTTCTGGTGTAATTTCATTGGATTCCACTAAACTTTCCAGTAATTGTTCTAACGAATCTAATGTAATGGTACTTGTAAAGTCCACTTTCTGCATTAATAAGTGAAGAGCGCTACCTCTTTGAGCTCCAGAAACAGTTGTTGAACTAGTTTCCATAAAGCGTGGTTGTTCCAATGAAGGAGAGAGATAAATGGCTCTTCTCCCCTCTTCTATCAAGCTATTTTGCGATAATTCTTCGATGATTGGATCTTCAAGTACACGTTTTAATTCAGACACACTTTGATAGCTTGTTGTCTTGCTTTCAACGTAAAACTGGTAATCTTGTTGAATGGTTTTTAGCATACTTTGAACTCGAACCTTCAATTCACCCGGAGAATTGGCTTCATTATAATATTCATGCCAATCTTCTTGGAAGACTTCCTTATCACTGATTTCATGGATATAGTGTTTGCTATTAGATACAATATCCGCCTTAGCAACAATTTCAGGAGTAATCTTGTATTGTTCGCGAATCGCACTCAGTAGCATCCAGTTAAGGAATGTACTGCTTTTGAATCGTGCTTGATACGGTAAAATTTCACTAGATTCATTCATTAAAAAGGCATATTTCTTCTTAAATGACTCGTAGTTTTTAATAGTACCTACAATAATTAGTTTTTCACGTGCACGCGTCATTGCTACATACAATTTACGCATTTCTTCGGATAATAATTTCTTCTTCTCGAAGTTTCTTGTAGCTACTGCTTGAACGGTTGGATACGTAATACGAGTGCTTAAATCAAAGTAATTTGTACCTACACCAATCTCATCAGAGCACATGATGGACGCTTTTAAATCTTGCATATTGAATTTACGATTGGTATCGATTAAAAAGACGACTGGGAATTCCAACCCTTTACTTGCGTGAATCGTCATCACTTGCACAGCATTTGAATCCGTTGCTATTGGCGCTTCATCTAAGTCTTTTTCTTTCTTTTGCAGAGCTTCAATGAAACGAATAAAGTTACGAACTCCTTTAAAGCTACTTGATTCGTATTGATGGGCATGTTCATATAATGCATGCAAGTTTACAGCTCTTTGCGTACCATTGGACTGTCCATGAACATATTCCAAATAATGAGTATCCATATAAATTTCCCAGATTAACTGTGCGATGGATTCGTTATTAGCGCTGTCTCTCCATTTATTTAATAAGGTTAAAAAGCTTTCTAGACGTTCTTTAATCGCTAATTGTTGCTTAGAATCATAATAGTCTACGTCCTTGAGTTTAAAATCAGAAATAAATTGACAAACAGCTTCATAGTAACTTGTATTTTTGGATGATGTACGAATATGAGCTAATGCGATTTCGTCTAATCCAACAAGTCCAGAACGCAATACAGCAACTAATGGAATATCTTGTAATGGATTATCAATCACTTTTAGTAAAGAAACCATTGTCGTAATTTCAGTACGTTTAAAGTACGATTGCGCCTTTTGAACGTTCACTGGAATACCATATGCTGCAAAAATCGATTCAATCTTATCATTGTTACTCTTTGTAGATGAAAGGATGGCGAAATCTCCATAATTTACGGAACGTTTGGCATCTGCTTTATCATTCATCACTTCAAAAGGAGTATGAATCATCTCTTGAATGCGTTGAGCGACATAATGAATCTCATTTTCTACCTTTTCGAACCCTTCAGCATCCTCTAAATCGTCCGTACTTTCATCTAAATCCACATCTTCAATTAAAATAATTTCGCTGGATTTATCATCATCTTGAGAATATGAAAGATTCCCTGTTTTTAGTGCAGCGACATCGTCATATTCCACTTGTCCCAACTCTTTATTCATAATTTGTTGGAATACCTTATTCGTAAAGGAAAGAACTTCATCTCTAGAACGGAAATTCTCTGCTAGTACGATTCTCTCCCCACACTTTCCTTCGGCATACGCTTCGTATTTTTCGCGGAATAGAGACGGATCTGCAAGACGGAACCCGTAGATAGATTGTTTTACGTCTCCTACCATAAAACGGTTATCAGGCTTATTTACGAGCTCTAAAACCGCTTCTTGGACACGGTTAACGTCTTGATACTCATCTACCATGACTTCTTTAAAGTGATTTTGATAGTATTCTGAGGCAATCTTTAACCCATTTTGATCCAATTTCGTCAAAATTCTCAAAGTATCATGCTCTAAATCTGAGAAATCGAGCTTGTTTAACTGATGCTTTTCATCCTGGAAACGGTCATAGAACATCACTGCAATATCTGATAGCTTCGATAGAATTCGATTCACTTTCGTCATTTGTTGAAGCTGAACTTCTGGCGAAATCACAAAGTAATCCTCTTTGATTTTTTGGAAGTCTTTTTTCAAATCTTCACGAATCGCTTTAATCTCATCTAGGCTTTCTTTAACGGTTTCATCCACTTTAGCTGTAGACCAGTTCTTAAATTTTCTATCTTCGAATGTTTGATACGCAAAAACATAGGATTCCTCTTGGATATGTACCAGAACAGCTTTAACAAAATCTAAATCATCTTCTAAAACTGCTTGATGCTTCGGTGCTCCAAGGAGTTCAATTTCTTTAAGAAGTTGATCATATTGAGTAACAAGGTAGCTTAACTCTTCGATTAATGCTGGTTTCACATACTTTTTTACGAAAGGTGTTGAAGCATAATCAGTTCCTACAGAATAGTTCTGCGTTAAATGAGATAACCATGTTTTAGGTTCTCTTTTAGAACGCGAATATTGATATAGACGGTAAACAGTATTCGTAATACCATCGTCTGAACGGTCGCTTGAGAACGTTGCAAATACTTCTTCATATTCTGGTTGTTCAAGAAGCTCTTCTTCCAACGCTCTCCAGACCTTTTCTTGCAGAAGTTGTCCTTCAATTTCATCCATCATCGTAAATACGGGGTCAATCCCTGCTAAATAGAAATAACGACGAATCACTTTCATACAGAAACTATGAATCGTTGAAATCATAGCAGACGGAATCAGTTGTAATTGTTTCGCGAAACGTTGCTGAAGGACTTCATCCGTTGATTTTTCAATCGCTTCTTCTAGTTTAGAACGAAGACGCTCCTTCATTTCTTTTGCTGCAAGTTCTGTAAAGGTTACAACTAGCAACTCATTAATGTCGATACCCTCTTGAATATGCATGAGAATCCGTTCTACAAGAACTTTTGTTTTCCCAGAACCAGCTGAGGCAGAAACAAGAAGATTGTTCCCACGAGTAGCTATCGCTTTCCATTGATCAGGTGTTGCTTGTAAGCCTTTTGGTTTCTCTGGAATCATGCTTCTGTCTCTCCTTTCTTCTCTTGTAATTCATCTTGAATAAATGTAATCCCCTCTTCTTTTTCAAATTTAGGAAGAGTACGATATCTGTTTTCTGGGTTTGTAGCATCGAACTGTGCTATACTACTAAATTTACCGGATACAGAATCTGCATATTGTTTAAAGTCCTCGTAAGGAGCTAGTGTGATATCCCCAGATAGGATTCCTTTTCCTGCTTCTTGAATCTTTTCCCATACGAAATCTTTGAATAACTTCAATTCTTCTGTCGTATAAACACCATTTTTATAAGTTGCACTAATGCCTCCGTCTTTCTTAAGAGCAACATTCAAGACATTCGACTTACTCGTCTCAACTAATTCCGGATTGAGTCTAGCAATCTCATCAGAATTGATTAATCCACGGTGTTTAAACGCTTTTGTCCATTCTTGCATAAACTTATCTTCCGTTGGCACTTCTTTAATGCTGAATTTAGGATTATGCACATGGATATAGCTTGCTTCTAGAGGCGTTGGAATTACGCCTTTTTCACTGCGAATGATTTCTTCTGAAACTTTCAAATACGTTAATAATTGGATTTGAACCCCTGCAATGAGTTTAGCGATTTCGAATTTTTGTTCAGAAGATTTATAGTCAATAATTCCGTTAAAAATTCCATTATCTGCTTGTAGTAAGTCGATACGGTCAATCTTCCCACGTAAATGAATAGATTGATTATGTCCAATTGGAATATGAATTGGATAGTTTCCAGAAGTCCCGAATACCACTTCGGTCATCCAAGGTTTTGTCTCTAGCGCTAAGGCTTGTTTTTGAAGCGCATTTGTCGTTTGCATTAGAGTTTGGTGTAACAATCCTTGGACAAAGTTTAAACGTCTAGAAGAGGCTAAAATCGCAAATTTCGGATTGTCTTTCATTCGATTGAAGATATCTTTTTCAATAGCCAACTTTTGCTCTAACGTTAAGTCTCTTAGAGATATCCCACGTGCATTTAACTCTTTAATAAACTGATCAAAGAATTCATGGAAGTATTCACCAGTATTGGCTGGTGAAAGCTCAAATTCTTGACGTTCTTTCAGTCTTAATCCGTATTGTAAGAAATGACTAAATGGATCTTTATAGTAAGTTTCAATTTGAGAAGTTGATAAATTTAATTGATTTCCATAAAGCTCTTGCGCAAGAGAAAGTGGCAATTTACTCGCTACATTCAATCTAAAGACAGACGCTAGTAATGCGTGATAGTTAGCACTGAATGTGGCGTCAACTTTTAGTAAATGAGGAATTAATTTCCACAAGAAATCAATCTCTTCTTTTTCTTTGAACTTGTTCTCTCTCATCTTCAATAGAAGCGTTGTAAAGAGTTCATATGGAACAACGAAATCACCTTGTTCTAAGCGGTTTTGTCGGTTAAATGACCCATCAATTTCTTCTAATTCATAGTGTTTTAATAAACGTTGTATGAAATTTGAAACTAGTTGCTCCTTACCATCTTTAGAAATAGCACAAGATAAATAGAGATGTTCCGTTGCACTCATGAGTAACTGATAGAACACAAACGGTTCAACAGATTGTAATTGTCCTGTTGTAGGAGCTAGGAAACGGCCACTATCTAAATGATTTGAGAATAGTTCACGTTCATCGTCTGTTAATAACCCTGTTTCATCAATATTACGTGGCATTACACCTTGCGAGAGCCCTACTGCAAAAGTGATTTTCTTCGGCGTATAACGAACGGAATCCATCCCAGTGATGGTTAATTCATCTAATGTAGATGGTGCTAAATTATAGTGCGTTTGTTCAAAACCAGTATGAAGTAACATCATAAAGGTTTCCCAATCAAAGGATTTTTCACCAAAAATATAAATGTATTCATCAAGCAAACGGATAAATTCAGTCCAAACTTGTTCTTGACGTCTAGCTGTTTCGACATCTCCTTCTTCAGCAGCAACGTCTCTCCAATAAATAAAGGATTGATCAACGCCTAAAGTTAATAGTAATTGATATAGTACAGAAACAGCTTCTTTCGTTGTAGTTGATTGTTCTATTTTTTTGAATGCAGGTAATAATATACTTGTTAATTCATTCCGAAGTTGCTCTGCTTTTAGTAGAACTCGTGTATTTTTATCAGTCTGTTCCACTTTCGAATCTTCGTCAATGGAATCTTCCACATACGACCAAGGTTTCCCATTTGTCCATTGATACCCTTCGTAACCATTGGCAAGAATAACCGTTTCTGTTTCGTCTAATTGTTGTCTAAACGCTTGTAATTGGTCCTTAAGTGAAGTTTCATCGTCTTTATGCCATAAGACATATTCACTACGAAGAAGACTCATAATATCGGCATAACGCCAATCATATTGCCAAATAGCAAAAAGCGCGTCTAGTACTTGAATGATTGGATGATGTTCCATAGAATCTGATAAATCGATAAATCCAGGAATAGCGTATTGCTTTAAAAGCGATTCTAAGAATAAATGATTCTCTTCTAAATTACGTCCTAAAATTTGGATATCTTTGTAGCGAACATTTCCAGTTTGCACCATTCTTTTAATTTGGGCAAAAGTTTCTTGGTACTCTTCTCTTTCGTCCGTATATTTAGTAAAAGTAATCTTTTGTAATGGAATTTTTTGTTCTGGTGTTCTTTTCACCTTTGGAAGTCCACCATTTGTTTCCAGCCAGAACTGTTCCACCTCTTTAAATTCTTCATCAAAGATAGATTCAGTATTTTCCCATTCGATGATGCGCGCTAAGTCATCTCCTCTATTGATCCATCTTGAGAGTCTCTCCAGGAGAATTCTATTTGAAGTAAACAGTGAATCTCCTATTTCATTCTTGGCAGTATGTACACCATAAGTTGTTAATGTAGCATGAAATTCAACAGTGGCACCACTTCCCACTAAAGCTTCAATTACTTCCATTTCAGCCTTCGATAACGTCACCATTTCATCAATCGCAATAAAGGTATTGGATAAATCTTTAGAAGCAATGACACTACATAACTGGGCATAACTTTCTTCTTGGTGAACAAAATCTTGTTTTAGTGCATTCGTATAGTAACGATAAATAATTCCAAATTCTTTTAATCGTTTCTCGTTTTCAGTAGGGTTGGTTGCTTCAAAAAAGCTTGAGAAATCCTCAATTTCAATTCCTCCTGATTGAAATTCATTCATTACTTTGCTTAGTTGTTCAAGAAAACCTTTATGACGAGCTTCGTTTTTAAAGAGTAATAGTTCGTCAGAATGTTCCTCCAAAATAGATTTCAAAAGCATTGCAATTCCTACTTTTGAAATGGAAATCTTTTCTGTAATAGCTTCATTACGAAGGAGATACCATAATAAACGTTTAAAACTATAAACTTGTAGTCTCGTAGAAGCATAACTTCGGTTGGTTGAATTCGATAACAACTCCCCGACATTTCGAATCATTTCCATTTCAGCAGTAAATTTAATATGATCTGGAACGATATAGAACACTTGGTGTGTTTCTTTTTCTTTCAACCAATTTGAAAAACGTTCAGCAATCATCTTTGATTTATTGGTTGATTTTTTTGAAATTACAGCTTTAAATCCCATCATTATCCCTCCACTTAAAGTCTTCTTTAGTATATCATGAAATCAAACAAATACGGCTATTTATTTCAATAAAAAAACACCTTTAGTAGTTTCCCACTAAAAGTGTATATTTCATTCTACGATAAATAAATTATCCTACCAATTTTTCTAAAAGATCGGGACGGAATCCAAAGAATGGTTCAACGCCATCAGCAACAATTACAGGTAATGATTGGAACCCTAATTCCTTCACTTCTGCTAAAGCCTCTTCTGACTCGAAAACATCTTTTACAGTGAATTCCACATTGTTATTTTCAAAAAATTGTTTTGTAAAATTACATTGCATACAATTTGGTTTAGAATAAAGAATAATATTGCGATTTGACATATTACTTCTCCCCCTTTTATTTTTTCTGACAGAAGTTATCATACATCATTTTGTTTCAAAATACAATATATAGTTCTTATGAAAATACAATATTCATTTTCAACACAATATATAGTTTTTCACAAATTACTTATAAACGCTGATATCATAACCTTTATTCGTTACATATCCCTCTTTTTCCCATATATTTTTCTTTTGTTTTTTTGCTTTCTTTTCAATTTCTTGGAATTGCTTTAATAAACTTGTATTGGGTTCATATGCATAACCAACTCTCGCAAGCCCTTCTTCAATTAGAATATCTTGAAGTAACTTACCATCCACGTATACGTACATTAATGCACGGTCATACTTATCTGCATGATCTCCTACATCGAAACTTCCTTCAATTTTCTTTGCATTCTTCAACAATTCTTCAGTACGTTTCTTCGCCTCATCCGCAAATGGTTGAGCCTCTTTTCCTTCTTTAGCTGTTTCTGGGGCATCTACAATAAGTAAGCGAACCTTAAATTCCTTTCCTTCATAACTGAGGTGGAATGTATCTCCATCAGCTCCGTACACATATTTAAAAGGATACTTTTTCATACTTTCAAAAAAATCAAAGTTTTTTCCCGTAAAAGAAGAATTAGACGTATTTTGAGAGGTTTTGGAAGAAGAATGAGCATTTGATTTATTGGTAGCTTTTTGCTCTCCAAAAGCTTTATAAAGAGCAAATACGATTAAGATAATAATTGAAATAATAGTACTAATCATTTTCCATTGTTTTTGTGTCATTACCCTACTCCTTTATAAATAAAAAAGAGGCAAAAGCCCCTTATTTATTCAAATTATACTTCTAAAAGTTCTTTCTCTTTAGTTGCAGCTAATTTGTCAATGTTTTTAACACTGTCATCCGTAACTTTTTGAATGTCCTTTTCTAATGTATGTAATTCATCTTCTGTAATTTCTTTTGCTTTTTCAGCTTTTTTTGCTTGATCAATTGCATCACGACGAATATTACGTACGCTTACTTTTGCATTCTCAGCTTCTTTACCTACTTGTTTAGCTAATTCTTTACGACGTTCTTCTGTTAATTGCGGAATAATTAAACGAATTACGGAACCATCACTTGTTGGCGTAATTCCAATATCGCTCATTAAAATCGCACGTTCAATGTCATTTAATGAAGATTTGTCATAAGGAGTAATTAAAAGCATGCGAGCTTCAGGAACCGTAATTGAAGCTAATTGGTTTACAGGAGTTAAAGCACCGTAATATTCCACTTCAAGACGATCTAAAAGACTTGCGTTCGCACGTCCAGCACGAATAGAGCCCAATTCACGTTGAAGTGCGTCTTCAGATTTTTTCATACGCTCTTTTGTATGAGCTAAAATTTCGCTAGTTGACATATCCTATTTCCCCCTAACAGTTGTACCAATGTTTTCACCTAATACAACGCGTCTGATATTTCCCGGTTCATTTAAATTGAACACCACTAATGGAATATCATTATCCATCGAAAGTGAACTTGCAGTGGTATCCATCACTTTTAATCCCTTTTGAATAACGTCCAAGTGTGTTAATTCATTATATTTTTTCGCATTTACGTCAATACGTGGGTCAGCACTGTAAACACCATCCACATTGTTTTTCGCCATTAAGATTGCATCTGCTTCAATTTCTGCAGCTCGTAAAGCAGCAGCTGTATCAGTTGAGAAGTAAGGATTCCCAGTACCACCAGCAAAGATCACAACACGTTCTTTTTCTAGGTGACGTACCGCTCTACGACGAATATAAGGCTCAGCAATTTGGCGCATGTCAATTGAAGTTTGAACACGAGTTGGAACACCTACGTTTTCTAACGCATCTTGAAGCGCAAGAGCGTTCATTACAGTAGCTAACATTCCCATATAGTCTGCTTGAGCACGCTCCATACCAACTTCTTCGCCAGTAATTCCACGCCAGATGTTACCACCACCGACAACAATTGCGATTTCAACACCAAGATCATGAACCTCTTTTAATTCTTTAACAACTTCTTTAATCGTTGGTGGATTAATCCCGAAGCCTGCTTGGCCAGCTAAAGCCTCACCACTTAATTTTAAAACCACACGTTTATATTTTGGTTCAACCATTGCTTTGTCTCCTTAATCTTTATAAAAAAAGGGAATAGCGGGTAGTGGACTACCATATTCCCTATCTTCAACAATAATTATTTTCTAACTTGTCCCATTACTTCTTCAGCGAAGTTATCAACACGTTTTTCTAAACCTTCACCAACTTCATAACGGTGGAATAATTTAACTTTTCCGCCTTTAGAAGCAACGAATTTAGAAACTGTTTGATCTGGATCTTTAACAAATGGTTGATCGTTTAAGCTGATTTCAGCTAAGAATTTGTTTAAACGTCCAGCGATCATTTTTTCTACGATGTTAGCTGGTTTACCTTCGTTTAATGCTTGTTCAGTAAGAACTTTCTTTTCATGTTCTAATTCTTCTTCAGAAACTTGTGAACGGTCAATATATTTAGGGTTGATTGCAGCGATATGCATTGAAACATCTTTAGCTGCTGTTTCATCAGTTGTACCTTCCACAACTGTTAACACACCAATACGTCCGCCCATGTGTAAGTATGCACCGAAAGCATCTGCATCAGATTTTTCAACGATTTCAAAACGACGTAAAGTGATTTTTTCACCGATAACTGTAGTAGCTTCAGCAATCACATCAGAAATTTTTCCGTTTGGAGTTTCAACTTCAAGAGCTTCCTCTAATGTAGCAGGGTTTGCTTTTAAGATTGCTTCAGAAACTTCTCTAACTAATGCTTGGAATTTGTCGTTTTTAGCAACGAAGTCAGTTTCAGCATTCACTTCTAAGATAACTGCGCGGTTTCCTTCTACTAATACATTAGTAATCCCTTCAGCAGCGATACGGTCTGCTTTTTTAGCAGCTTTTGCCAATCCTGCTTCACGTAAGAAATCAACTGCTTTGTCGATATCTCCTTCAACTTGAACTAATGCTTTTTTAGCATCCATCATACCTACGCCAGTCATATCGCGTAATTGTTTTACTAATTGAGCTGTAACTTGAGCCATTCTCAATTCCTCCTATAAATTGCTTTAAAATTTTTATGAACTTTTTAAAAAAAGCTGTTTGAATTGAAAAGTCTATTTCGCCTCTTTCTGATTCAAACAGCTTAACAGTTAGTGATTATTCAGCGTTGTCGCCTTCAACTAATTTTTCGATATCTTCTAATGAAGTATCTTTATCTAAGTCTTCAACGTCTACTGCTACGTCTTCACCTTGGTTACCTTCGATGAATGCATCAGCCATTTTAGCAACGATTAATTTAACCGCGCGGATAGCATCATCATTTGATGGAATAACAACATCAATTTCATCTGGATCACAGTTTGTGTCAACCATAGCAACGATTGGAATGTTTAATTTGTGAGCTTCTTGAACAGCAATGCGTTCTTTACGAGGGTCAACGATAAACATTACATCAGGAATGCGTGGCATATCTTTAATACCACCTAAGTATTTTTCAAGTTTGTCTAATTCTTTTAATAGAATACCAACTTCTTTTTTAGGTAATACTTCGAAAGTGCCGTCTTCTTGCATTTCTTTGATTTTTTTCAAACGTTTGATACGTGTTTGGATTGTATCCCAGTTCGTTAAAGTACCACCTAACCAACGATGGTTAACGTAGTATTGACCTGAACGGATTGCTTCGTCTTTAACAGCATCTTGTGCTTGTTTTTTAGTACCAACGAATAATGCAATACCACCGTTTTCAGCAACTTCATGCATGTAGTTGTATGCATCGTCCACTAATTTAACAGTTTTTTGTAGGTCGATGATATAGATACCATTTCTTTCTGTGAAGATGTATCTCTTCATCTTAGGGTTCCAGCGACGTGTTTGGTGACCGAAATGTACACCAGCTTCTAACAATTGTTTCATTGAAATAACTGCCATTTTTGTTTTCCTCCAATTTGGTTTTTATTTTCCTCCCCAATTTTCAGCGATAAGACCTCTTCTAAAAGAAGCACCAATCTTAACATCCAATTAGGTGTGAATTTTTGTTGGTTTTTACACCATCAATGATTGTACATGATAAACCGTTTAAATGCAAGAAAATTCTATTGTTTTTGTATATATAATATCACTCTTTTCCTTTAATAGCATCTTTTTCAAAATGTCCAATCCCATCTTCTACCACGAAAGTACTAATAATATCCTGTGTCTTTCCGTTTACCAATAGACTTCCACTGAATTTATAAATCCCGTCTACAAAGCTTCCTTTAGGCATTGAGGTTAGTTTTTCTTTAAAATAATCTAATGGACTACTCTTATGATCATCTAATTTTGAATTTAAATCTGAATAAAAGATTAACTCTGTATCCATATAAACAAGTTTAGAGTTCATTAATTCTACGGGGTCTATATTATAGAAACCTGCAGCATCCGTATCTCCATTCTCACGATTTAAAATTGCTTTAGATAAAAGAGCGCTATATAATTTTCCTTTATTAGTAGGCACTAACTCTGATAGTCTTTTCTCAAAAAGATTAACTCCTAAAGCTTCATGAACGGTTTCCTTAAAATTCATTACTAAGTTTTTTGTTTTTCCATTCTCGCGATACAAATTTAATAAAAAATGAAAATGTCTGTAATTTATTTGATTGAAGAGAGTCTTCTCCTCGTCGGATAGGTAATTTTGAATGAAATCAAGCTTATCCTCTTTGTATTCATTTTCATAATTGTTTGAATCTTTTTCAACAGCAGTAAGATTCTTAGTTAAGTTAGTACCATCGGATAATTGCTCCTCGTATGTGATATCTGTCAAAGTAACTCCATTTGGCTCAACTACATGCTTTTTCCCTTTAATAGTAAGTGATCCTTTTAGACCTATTTCTTTAAATGATTGTTGTAGACTTACCTTTGCATAAGAAACCGAGGCAAATCTATTTTGAAGAAGAGTTACATTAGAGAAAAGAATTAAAAGAATCCCAAAAAATACACTTAGTTTTACAATAGACTTATAAGATCTACTTATTTTTACTTTTTGTACTAGACCAATGATGAATATGACAGAATAAATAAGGCAGATACCAGCCGTAATCTCAAAATGAGAAATATAGTTGACTAGAAATAACTCGCCGGTAAAAATACCCGATAACTGTAACAATAAACCAATCAAAGTCAAACTTAATTGGATCGTGCTAAAAAATCGCATTTCCTTACTCTGGTTAAAATCAGAATGAATCTTCATTTGGTCACGTAGTAAAAAGAAATTACCGAAAAAGAAAATAAGAAAATCTATAAGAAAGAAAGGTAACAACACAAATAGTGCGAGACCAGACGAATAGTAAACCATATGATACAAAATATTATAAATAAAGTACCCTAACAGTACTAAAGAAAGCTTAATAAAACTAATCTTGTCCTCTTTCATACGCAGACCTCCAAAACTTCCTATAAGGATTATATCATACTGTAAAGAAAACCTTACAAAATCATTAATAGATTCAACTTGCAAAAACACGTGAATTATTTCATACTAATCATACAGAAATATAAAAGGAGAAGATTATGATTTATAAAATCACGATTTGGATTGTTCGTGGATTATTAGTCCTATTAAACGGATTCGCTGATTATAAAGGTAGAGAAAAATTACCAAAGCATACTGGATATGTACTTGTGGCGCCCCATCGTTCTTGGTTAGATCCGGTTATGATGGCGATTGCTGTTTATCCTCAACCACTTGTTTTAATGGCTAAGCAAGAACTGTTTAAGCCAAAACCATTCGCTTGGTTTATAAAAAAACTTGGAGCATTCCCTGTGAACCGAGAAAAGCCAGGCCCAAGCGCGATTAAGTATCCTGTCCAACAAATTAAGGAAAATCAAAAAGCCCTTGTTATCTTTCCTACTGGGACTCGTTATTCAAACGAAATGAAAGGCGGCGCAGTAACCATTGCTCGTCTAGCAAAAGCCCCTATCGTTCCAATGGTGTATCAAGGACCGTTAACATTCAAGGATATTATTAAACGTAAAAAAATGCATGTAAGAATTGGTGACCCAATCTATATTGCAGACCAAAAACTAACAAAAGAAGAAATTGCAAATTACGATCAAGTACTAATTCAAAAATTCGATGAACTCGATAAGGAAATCGATCCAAATTATGTATATGAATTACCTGTAAAAGAATAACGTTATACCGTATACGGTATAACGAAAAAAACCATCGGAATACTCCGATGGTTTTTTGACTTTATTTTTTAGCTCTTTTTTTAGCTTGTGCTTTCATTGAAGCAGCAATTTGACGAACTTTTTGTTCTGATGGTTTTTGACCCATTTGAGTCATCATGCTACGAATCATATCTTCATCAAATGGTGGGTTTTCTGCGAAGTAATTCATCATTGTACGACGTGCGATAAAGAAACCACCGATCGCACCTGCGATTGCAGCAAGAATCACGATTAAAATCCATGCTCCTGTTGACATTTGGCTTTCTCTCCCTTCAATATGTGTATCCTTAACTATTGTACTAAATTATGAAGAAAATGAAAAGCCTTGCGGTAAAGTTTTCATTTGTTAATTTCGCAAATCAGGAACACATTGAAAAATTACTTAACTAAACCTTTCGCTAACACATAGTTTCCTAAAGTAGCTGAACCGTTATTATCAACGGCTGGAGTAACAATAAAGTCTTTTACTGGCGGAGTTGGTACATATCCGTTTAGTAATTCCTCAAACATACGATGAACGCGTTCTAACATATGATTTTGAGCCATAACTCCTCCTCCAAAAACAATCTTTTCAGGGCGGAAAGTTAGAGTTGCTTGAATGGCTGCTTGAGCAATATAACTCGCCTGAACATCCCAAACATCACTAGCAATATCTATATGTTCTCCACGAACTCCAGTACGTGCTTCTAAACTTGGTCCAGCAGCTAAACCTTCAAGACAGCCTTTATGGAAAGGACAAACGCCATCAAAATTATTTGCCACATCAATTGGGTGCTTACTTACATAAACATGTCCCATTTCAGGATGGCTAGTTCCTCCGATAAATTCACCACGTTGAATCACACCCGCACCAATTCCGGTACCGATTGTATAATAAACAAGCGTTTCGATATTTTCTCCACGATTGTTACGCGCATAAACTTCTCCGTAAGCAGAACTATTTACATCTGTTGTGAAGTAAATGGGCACATCTACTCTCTTTTTCAACGCACCAACAACATCCACATTTGCCCAATTTGGTTTTGGTGTTGTCGTGATGTATCCATATGTTTTAGATTTAGGATCCACATCAATCGGTCCAAATGACCCGATTCCAATTGCAGCTAGATTTTTAAATTTTGCAAAAAAGTCCGCTGTCTTTTTTAACGTTTCTTTTGGAGTCGTTGTAGGAAATTGAAGTTCTTCAACAGTATTAAAATCTTCATCAGCAACTGCACAAATAAACTTTGTGCCTCCAGCTTCTAAACTTCCATATAAGTTTGTCATAGGCCTTAAGCTCCCTTAGTTATTTTTAATTATTGTATCATATTTTTACCTAAAAAAAGAAGACGAATCCTGTAATAGAATTCGTCTTCCAGAAAAATTATACATGTAACTCTAATACTCGAGTTTTATTCGTAACAGAACCAGTTGCGATTGGAGTCACTTCTGCATAATCCATGGTGTTAGTGATAATGACCATTGTTGTGTCATCTAACCCATTTGCAGCAATCACTTCAGAATCAAATGTTCCGATGATATCCCCTGCTCTTACACGGTCTCCTTGAGATACTTTTGCTTCAAATCCTTTACCATTCAACGAAACAGTATCGATTCCGACGTGAATGAGAATTTCAGCACCATTATCTGTTTTTAAACCATATGCATGACCTGTTGGGAACGCAATCGCGATTTCGGCATCTGCTGGAGCATATACAACTCCTTTAGATGGCTTCACTGCAATCCCTTGTCCCATAACTCCGCTAGAGAATACAGGATCATTTACCTCGCTTAAAGCCACAACTTCGCCAACAATTGGTGAATGTAATTTTTCATCAGTACGTTCAGTCGCCGTCGCACCTACTTCTTCCTCTTGAGTTTCTTGTGAAGAAGGTCCTTCTGCTTCAACAGGAGTATCTAACATGGAATCATCGTAACCGAATAAATAAGTAAACGTAAATCCTAATGCAAATGATACTGCAACCATGAATAAGTATTGTGGTAATTGTTGATTTCCGACATAAAGCATTGAACCAGGAATGATTGTAATTCCGTTACTTGTACCCGCTAATCCTAGTAAAGCTGAAAGAGCTCCACCTAACGCACCTGCTAACAATGAAAGAACGAATGGTTTACGGAATCGTAAGTTTACCCCGAAAATAACAGGCTCTGTAATTCCAAGGAAAGCAGATAAAGCCGCTGGGAATGTTAATGCTTTTAATTTTGGACTCTTCGTTTTAACACCAATCGCAACCGCCGCAGCCCCTTGAGCCGTCATCGCAGCTGTAATAATAGCATTAAATGGGTTTTGTCCAGTCGCTGATAATAAGTTAATTTCTAATAAATTGAAGATATGGTGAACTCCAGAAACAACGATTAATTGATGTGTACCACCAATGATTAGTCCACCAAGACCAAATGGTAAATACAATACAGTTGTTGTAAGTGAAAGAATCACTTTCTCTACTTGATGGAAGATTGGTCCTAATACAAAAAGTCCTAAAATTGACATTACAAATAATGTAATAAAAGGTGTTACTAATAAGTCCAATACTTCCGGTACATATTTTCTGACCCATTTTTCAAAATTAGCACCTACAACCCCGATGATAAACGCTGGTAAAACAGAACCTTGTAATCCAACGACATCCACAAGACCGAAGAATTTAATTGGAACAATTTCCCCACCTTGAGCAACCTCCCAAGCGTTAGGAAGAGAACCAGAAATTAACATCAGACCAAGTACAATTCCGATTGTTTGATTCCCACCAAACACTTTAAACGTAGACCAAACTACTAAGGCTGGTAATGCGATAAAAGCCGTATCTGTTAAGATTTTAGAATAAATTAAAAAGTCAGATGGTAATACAACACCAAAAGCCTCTAACAATCCACGAAGCCCCATAAAAAGACCTGTTGCAACAATGGCTGGAATGATTGGTACAAATACATCCCCGAATGTACGAACAGAACGTTGGAACCAGTTTCCTTGTTTGGCTGCTTCAGCTTTCATTTCGCTAGTTGTTGAAGTTGGTAATCCAAGAGATACCACTTCATCATAAATACGGTTTACAGTTCCTGTACCGAAAATGATTTGGAATTGTCCTGCGTTGAAGAACGCACCTTGAACTTTTTCAATATTCTCGACTCTATTCGTATCGATTTTTTCCTTATCTTTTACCATGATACGAAGACGCGTTGCACAGTGCGCTACACTACTAACGTTGTCTTTGCCACCAATGGCTTCGATAACACTTTTAGCAATTTCAATATTATTCATCCATTACACTCTCCTTTATAAAAATTGTTACTAATAATAGCACATTTATTTCATTTCGAATTGTATCATTATACCGTTATAAGTCAAGTTACATCTGATATTGAATCACTAAAAGAACACTTCCCCCAAAAAAGCTTGCATTTACGCGCAAAAACACGTACTGTAAAGATACAATTTTAGAGGAGGAATCCATCATGAAATGGACAACTGAAAAGAGATATAAAAGGTATGAAGATTGGTCAGAGGCTGAAAAAGAACAATTAAAGTCTACAATGGAAAAATCTCCTTGGAGAGCGAAATATCACGTAGAACCATCTAGCGGATTATTAAATGACCCAAACGGATTTTCTTATTTTGATGGCAAATGGATTTTATTCTACCAAAACTTTCCTTTCGGAGCGGCTCATGGTTTAAAATCATGGGTACAACTGGAAAGTGATAATCTTGTGACCTTTAAAGAAACTGGAGTCAAGGTACTACCAGATACTCCACTCGATAGTCATGGTGCGTATTCAGGTAGTGCAATGCAATTTGGTGATCAATTGTTTCTATTTTATACAGGAAATGTTAGAGATGAAAATTGGGTTCGTCACCCTTACCAATTAGGGGCACTTATGGATAAAGACGGTCATATTGAAAAACTTGGAAAAGATTTGATTCCAAAACCAAGTGATGCTACAGATCACTTTAGAGACCCTCAAATTTTTCAATATAAAGATCATTATTACGCGATTGTAGGAGGTCAAAACCTAGATAAAAAAGGGTTTGTTCGCCTCTACCGCTCTGTTAATAACGATTATACAAATTGGGAAGAAATTGGAGATTTAGATTTTAAGAATGACAATACCGCTTATATGATGGAATGTCCGAACTTAGTATTCGTAGATGACAAACCAGTACTCATTTACTGCCCTCAAGGATTAGATAAAGACGTATTCCACTACGATAATATTTATCCAAACTTATATAAAATCGGTGAAACATTCGACCCAGAAAATGCGACGATCACACCAGTTTCTAAGCCCCATCAATTAGATTACGGTTTTGACGTCTATGCTACTCAAGCGTTTAACGCACCAGACGGGCGTGCGCTTTGCATCAGCTGGCTTGGATTACCAGATGTTTCTTATCCTAGCGATATTTACGAACACCAAGGAATCTTATCTTTAGTGAAAGAACTTTCCATTAAAAATGGTAAATTATATCAAACTCCTGTAAAAGGAATTGAAAAACTTCGCCAATCTTCACTTCCGTTTAATAAATATATTAAAAACACATCGAATTGCTACGAGTTAAACCTTAAATTAGAAGGCGATATGATTCATGAACTTGTTCTATTCTCAGACAAGGATGGCAATGGACTATCCCTCATCTTTAATCTTGTAGATGGTGAGATTGTAGTTGACCGAAGCAATGTTGGAGAAGCCTTTGCTACAGAATACAGTAGCGTTCGTACAGCACCAATTGCTCCAGCAGACACTACTGCGCGTATCTTTATTGATAATTCTGTCTTTGAAATCTTTGTTAATGATGGAGAAATGGTCTTTTCTGGCCGTGTCTTCCCTCGCGCGGATCAAACACATATTTCAATTTTACAAGGAGATCCAACTGGGGTCTATTATCCACTGCTTTCATTTACAAATCCAAACTAAAAAAAGAAGATCCAATAGGATCTTCTTTTTTTATGCTTCAACCAATCGGTGAATCCATCTTCCTGAGAAAACTCGTTTCAAACCAATCACCGCTTTACATAGTTCTTCAGCTCCAGCACAGATAACGACCAGTTGTACTGGAAAATGCCAAATTGCAGCTGCAACTAATGCTAACGGAACGCCCACTAGCCATACACAAGCCATTTCAAGTTTCATGCCGTATTGTGTATCGCCTCCACCACGTAAAATACCAACAAGAATAATTGAATTTAAGGTTTTAAATACAAAAATAATTCCCATAATTTGAAGTAATTGCATTCCAAGTTCAAATACTTCTGGGCTTAAATGGGCAAACATTAATAAAGTCCATTGGGGTGTTAAACTTTGAATAGCTCCAATGACTACTCCAATAACAAGAGAAATCATTAAAAAGCGTTTCGCTTCTTGTTGAGCTTTTTCCAGTTCATTTCGTCCTACACGGTTTCCTAACATAATGCTACAACTACTACCCACTCCACGTACTAGGATAAATGATAAATTTTGTACAGCAACAGCAACTTGAACAGCAGCAGTTGCTTGAGTTCCAACCATTGCGTAGGCGGCACTATAAAATACTTGTCCTAATGCCCAGAAAGTTTCATTAACAATTACCGGGAAAGTTGTTACCCAAAAACTCATCCAAAAACCTTTTGAAATTTTAGACCAATAGCGACCAATTGGTAGATGAATTGGACCGCTATAAAAACTCACTACCCCAAAGAGGACACCCACTTCAACGATACGAGCAATTAAAGTAGCAACAGCAGCTCCAACGACTCCAAGTGCAGGTGCTCCGAATTTACCAAAGATAAAGACATAGTTAAAGAAAGCATTCGTGATAAAACTACAAATGGTGGCAACTAGAGGAATTTTGGGGCTTCCTGTTGTACGAAGTGCATTTGTCATCGCAAAGCTCCAAGCTGTAAATACATAACTTAAAGCAGCTACTCGTAAGTAATCTCCTCCAGCTTGAACAACAAGCGGATCCTGAGTAAATAAACGCAAGATTTCTTGAGGAAATAGGATACCAAGAAGCATAAATACAACACTGACAGCGGTGGATAGCAGTAAACTCATCTGATTAACCGCTTGAACTTTCTTTGTATCTCGAATTCCCCAATATTGAGAGAAGAGAACTGCAGACCCTGTATGAATCCCAAAACAGATTAACGTAAATAGGAAAAATACCTGATTTGCAAGCCCTACACCCGCAATACTCGCATCACCTAGAGATGAAATCATTATTGTATCTAATGTATTTAAGAAAGACGTTAATAAGTTTTGAAGAGATACAGGAATTGCAATGGCAAGCATTTGCCGATAAAAATGTTGACGTTCTTTAGCCATTCATAATCTCCTTTCAAATTCAAAGTAAAAAGGCGCACTGAACGCCTTTTTACAACTCATTATTTTTCTTCTTCGTTTAAGTTTAGAACCGACATGAAAGCTTCTTGTGGAACTTCAACAGACCCGACTTGTTTCATACGTTTCTTCCCTTCTTTTTGTTTCTCTAATAATTTACGTTTACGAGAAACGTCTCCTCCATAACATTTTGCAAGCACGTTTTTACGGAGAGCTTTAATATTGGTACGAGAGAGAATCTTATTTCCAATAGCCGCTTGAATAGGAACTTCAAATTGCTGACGTGGAATTAAAGTTCTTAATTTTTCTGTAATAGCTTTACCACGTCCATAAGCAAAGTCTTTATGAACAATAATACTTAAAGCATCCACTACTTCACCATTTAACATGATGTCCATCTTCACTAAATTACTTGGTCTGTAACCAATTAAATCATAATCCAATGATGCGTATCCTTTAGTACTTGATTTTAACGAATCAAAGAAATCAAAGATAATTTCAGAAAGTGGCATTTCGTATATCACATTCACACGGTATTCGTCTAAGTAATCCATCGTTACAAAAACACCACGTTTGCGTTGACAAATATCCATTACGCTTCCTACATATTCGTTTGGAACCATAATAGATGCTTTTACGTATGGCTCTTCAATCGATTGAACACTGGATTGATCCGGCATCTCAGCTGGGTTTGATACAACCACCTCTGTACCATCAGTCTTTTGTACATGATAAATAACAGAAGGTGCTGTTGTAATTAAATCTAAATCGAATTCGCGCTCTAAGCGTTCTTGAATAACATCCATATGAAGTAATCCTAGGAATCCACAACGGAAACCAAATCCAAGCGCTTGAGAAGTTTCTGCCTCAAATTGAAGCGCCGCATCATTTAATTGTAATTTTTCTAAAGCATCACGTAAGTCATTATATTTTGATGAATCGATTGGATATAAACCACAGTATACCATTGGATTCATTTTACGATATCCATCTAAAGGTTCACTAGCAGGATTATTCGCTAAAGTAACCGTATCCCCTACACGAGTATCTTGAATCGTTTTAATAGATGCAGTGATATAGCCAACATCTCCAACCATTAAGTAATCACGGCTGATTGGTTTTGGTGAGAAAATACCAACATCCACTACATCAAAAGTTTTTCCATTACTCATCAATTGAATTTTATCGCCAGGTTTTACAATCCCGTTTTGAATACGGACATTTAGCACAACCCCGCGATACGCATCATAGACAGAGTCGAAAATTAACGCTTGTAATGGTGCTTCAATATCACCAGTAGGCGCAGGTACTTTTTCTACAATCTGTTCCAAAATTTCTGGAATACCAATTCCAACTTTAGCACTAGCCAGAACTGCCTCACTAGCATCAATGCCAATGACATCTTCAATTTCAGTTCGCACTCTTTCTGGATCCGCTGCAGGAAGATCGATTTTATTAATAACAGGAATGATTTCTAAATCATTATCAATTGCTAAATACACATTCGCCAAAGTTTGTGCTTCAATTCCTTGAGCAGCATCTACTACTAGAATGGCCCCTTCACAAGCTGCTAAACTACGTGAAACTTCATAGGTGAAATCCACATGCCCTGGTGTATCAATTAAATGGAAGATATACTCTGTGCCATCTTTAGCATCATAAGTTAATTCTACAGCATTTAATTTAATGGTAATACCACGTTCTCTTTCAAGATCCATCGAGTCTAATAATTGGTCTTGCATCTCACGGTCAGCAACAGTATCAGTTGCTTGTAAGATACGATCGGCCAATGTAGACTTTCCGTGGTCAATATGAGCGATGATCGAAAAGTTTCGAATACGCTTTTGTCTTTCTTTCATTTGTTCTAAATTCATGAATAACTCCTTAAAACTACTACAATAAAATTCAAATAATTCTATCAAACTAAATTAATAATGGCAAGAACAATTCAGCTAAGTATAAGAAGATAAAAAATCCTAATACGTCTGTAGCTGTTGTTACAAAAATCGTTGATGAAATGGCTGGGTCTAAATTCAGTTTCTTTAAGAATAAAGGTACAAAGAAGCCGAAGAACGCACCTACCATCAAGTTCATCGCCATTGCTAAAATGACAATAATCGATAAGAAAAAGTTTTGATATGGGATGTAGAGTGCAATCGCTGCAAAAATCCCTGTAATAATCCCATTCACTAATCCAAGCCAGATTTCATTTAATACATACTTTTTATCTTTTTCCCAAGTTATTTGACCAATTGCAACTTCTTGAATAACCAGTGCTAATGTTTGAGAAGCTGAATTCCCACCCATCCCTGTAATAATTGGCATGGCAACCGCTAAAACAACAACTTGTTCAATCGTGTCTTGGAATAATCCGACAACCGCACTTGCCATAAAGGCTGTAATTAAGTTGATTAATAGCCAAGGGGTCCGTTTTTGAATCGATTCTTTAAAAGGTCCACCGATTCGTTCTGTTCCTTCAACCCCACTAATTAATAACATATCTTCGTGGTGCTCTTCTTGTAAGACGTGAACGATATCATCGATTGTGATGATCCCAAGTAACACATTTTGCTTATTGACTACTGGCACTACAGATAAGTCATACTTAGTAGAAATACGGGCCACTTCTTCTTGGTCTTCTTCTGGTAAGACGGAAATAATATTCGTGTGCATCACATCGTGTAAACTCTCATCTAAATCATGCGTGAATAAATCACGTATATCAATCCAACCAATTAATTTCCGTTGTAAACTCGTTACGAAAATAATGTTAATAATTTCTGAGTTTGGAGAAATCTCTCTTAGTTTAGAAAGAGTTTCTTCTACAGTTAAGTGTTCTTTTACCGTAATGTACTCCGTTGTCATAATCCCCCCGGCAGTATCCGGAGCGTAATTTAACATCGTTTGAATATCATCTTGAGAACTTTGCTTCATCATTTTGATGTAACGCTTACGTATTCCCACTGGTAAATTCCCTAAAATATCCACGACATCATCGTTTGACATTTGCTGGAACAGTAAAATTACACGTCTAAATGGTAATTTCTCAAGCATTCGTAATTGGAATTCAGGTTCAGCAACTTCTAAAATAGAAGCAAGTCTTGTATTCGAGATAGAGAACATGAAATTCTTTAGAACGTCATCGTCAACTTCTTCTAACGCTAAAGCGATATCAATCGGATAATTCTCATTAAAAAGCTCTCTTATTTTCTTAACATCTTTATTCGAAACAATAAGTGCAATATTATCTTTCATGACTCTTCTCCTTCCTTTTCCAATAGTACCAGTATAGCATAATTACCATTCTATCAACAATTCACAAGCAGAAAAAGTTACGCTATAATATAAGAAAATAACTTAGGAGGTCTCTTATGAAAACGAAAGAAGAATGGATTGAAGAATTAGCCTTAGAACCACATGTAGAAGGTGGCTATTTTAGACAAACGTATAAAGCTATTGAAACTGTAGAACTGCCTGAGGGACGCATCCGGTCTCTTTCTACCTCTATCTTATTTTTATTAACGAACCAAAACCCATCCCACTTCCATCTCCTCTCATCTGATGAAATTTGGTACTATCATTTTGGACACGCTCTTACCGTACATATGATTCATCCTGATGGTACTTACGAAGCAGTCGAAATTGGTCCAGGAGAAGGTCAAAAACTTCAATTCACCGTTCCTGCAGGAGTCGTCTTTGGATCTACCATTGAATCGGACAACGAAGAAAATTTTGCGATTGTCAGTTGTAGCGTTACACCTGGTTTTGAATACGAAGATTTTATACTCTATACTCAAGATGAATTATTAGAAAAGTATCCGGAACACGAAGAGATCATTCGCCGTCTTGCTGTCGTTTAAAATAAGCCAAAAAAAGAACTTAGCATATTCGTTGCTAAGTTCTTTTTCTATTATTCAAATGTATCTTTAAATGCGTTCTTCATCTTGTCGAAGAAATTCTCCTCACCATTATGAAGTTGCGTTCCTTCCTCATTAGCAAATACTTGTAAAGCTTGTCTTTGCTTATCTGTCAGTTTCTTAGGAGTGTCTACGATAACTTCTACATGTTGGTCACCGTTTCCTGTACCACGTAGTTTAGGAGCCCCTTTACCACGTAGTCGTAAAATCGTACCTGATTGTGTCCCAGCAGGAACTTTTAATTTCACTTTACCGTGTACAGTTGGTACGTCTACTTCATCTCCAAGAGCCGCTTGAGCAAAATTTACATGAAGTTGGTAATAAATATCCGCTCCTTGACGTTTGAATGTCTTACTTTGAGCAACTCGGAAAATGACATAAAGGTCACCATAAGGACCGCCATTGAAACCTACTTCCCCTTGTCCTTGAAGGCGCATTTGGTTTCCATCTTCAACACCTGCAGGAACTTTCACTTTGACTTTATGTGTTTCATCTACTTGACCATGACCGTGACAGGTTGGACATTTTTCTTTGATTTCTTGTCCTGTACCATGACACACATCACAGGTTGTTTGACTCATCATACGACCGAATGGTGTATTTCTTTCAACATTAATCACACCTGAACCATGACATTTAGAACAAGTCGTTGGATGCGTTCCAGGTTTTGCACCAGTGCCATGACACGTTTGACATTCGTCACTGCGGTGGTAATGAATCGTTTCTTCCTTACCAAAGATAGCTTCTTCAAATGTTAAATCCATGACATACTGAAGGTCAGCCCCTTGACGTGGCATGTTAGCACGATCTGCACGACTGCCTCCGCCACCGAAGAAACTACTAAAGATATCTTCGAATCCGCCAGTAAAGTTTCCATTACCGCCAAATCCTCCGAACCCATCAAATCCACCACCGAATCCGCCACCACTGAATCC
Organism: Granulicatella adiacens ATCC 49175; assembly: GCF_025150565.1. Taxonomy (NCBI): domain Bacteria; kingdom Bacillati; phylum Bacillota; class Bacilli; order Lactobacillales; family Carnobacteriaceae; genus Granulicatella; species Granulicatella adiacens. The sequence goes on from NZ_CP102283.1 coordinate 1,023,057, forward strand.
AGAGTTTGGATCATAAGAAGCGTGTCCGTATTGATCATAAGCTGCACGTTTTTGTGCGTCTCCTAAAATCTCGTAAGCTTCAGCGATTTCTTTGAATTTCTCATCCGCTCCAGGTTCTTTATTAATATCTGGATGGTATTTTTTAGATAATTTCCGATAAGCTTTCTTAATATCTGCTTCAGAGGCATCTTTGGATACGCCTAAAATTTCATATAAATCTCTTTTGGCCACTAATTGCCCCTCCTTTTCTTTCTTAGTTTACAAAGGATATGGGCGTAAGACCACTAAGTAGTCTTACACCCTATCATTTTAGCAAATATTAGTCTACTTCTTCGAAGTCAGCATCCACAACGCCATCGTTATTTGAAGATGATTGTTCAGTTGCTCCTTCTGGAGAAGCACCAGAAGCTTGTTGAGCTGCAGCTGCTTGTTCATAAAGTTTAACAGTTAAGTTTTGTACCACTTCATTTAAAGCATCACGTTTCACTTTCATAGCGTCTAAGTCATTTGCTTCAACAGCTGCTTTTAATTCATCACGAGCTGCTTCAGCTTTTTGAACGTCGCTAGCATCTACTTTACCATCTAATTCTTTCAATGTTTTATCAACAGTGAAGATTAATTGGTCAACTTCGTTACGTAAATCTACTTCTTCTTTACGTTTTTTATCTGCTTCAGCATTTGCTTCTGCATCTTTTACCATACGTTCGATTTCTTCATCTGATAAACCTGAAGAAGATTTAATTGTAATTGCTTGTTCTTTACCAGTTCCTAAATCTTTTGCACGTACATTTACAATACCGTTTTTATCGATATCGAATGTTACTTCGATTTGTGGCACACCACGAGGAGCAGCAGGAATGTCTGTTAATTGGAAGCGGCCTAAAGTTTTGTTGTCCGCTGCCATTGGACGTTCACCTTGTAATACGTGTACGTCTACTGCCGGTTGGTTATCCGCTGCAGTTGAGAATACTTGTGATTTACTTGTTGGGATTGTAGTGTTACGATCGATTAATTTAGTGAACACTCCACCCATTGTTTCAATACCAAGTGATAATGGTGTTACGTCTAATAATACGATATCTTTCACATCACCAGAGATAACCCCACCTTGGATTGCAGCACCCATCGCTACTACTTCGTCTGGGTTTACTGATTTGTTAGGTTCTTTACCAGTTTCTTTACGTACAGCTTCTACAACTGCTGGAATACGAGTTGATCCACCAACTAATAATACTTGGTCGATATCAGAAGCTGATAAACCTGCGTCAGATAAAGCACGACGTACTGGTTCTTTTGTACGTTCTACTAAATCTTGAGTTAACTGATCAAATTTAGCACGAGTTAATGTTACTTCTAAGTGTAATGGGCCAGCTGCACCAGCAGAGATAAATGGTAAGCTGATTTGTGTTTGAGAGACACCTGATAAGTCTTTTTTAGCTTTTTCAGCAGCATCTTTCAAACGTTGCATTGCCATTTTATCGCTTGATAGATCAATACCGTTATCACGTTGGAATTCTTCCACTAAGAAATCAATGATTTTTTGGTCGAAGTCATCCCCACCTAGATGGTTGTCACCAGCTGTTGATAATACGTCGAATACGCCGTCCCCTAATTCAAGGATTGATACGTCGAATGTACCACCACCAAGGTCAAATACTAAGATTTTTTCTTCGTGGTCTACTTTATCTAAACCATATGCAAGAGCCGCTGCAGTTGGTTCGTTAACGATACGTTCCACTTCTAAACCAGCGATACGACCAGCGTCTTTTGTTGCTTGACGTTGAGCGTCGTTGAAGTATGCAGGTACAGTAATAACCGCTTTTTCAACTTTTTCTCCAAGATATTCTTCAGCATATCCTTTTAAGTATTGTAGAATCATCGCTGAGATTTCTTGAGGCGTATAAGATTTACCTTCAATTTCTACTTTATAACCAGCTTCACCCATGTGACGTTTAATTGATGAAATTGTATTTGGGTTTGTTACTGCTTGACGTTTTGCAACTTCACCTACTTGAATTTCTCCATTTTTGAACGCTACAACAGATGGTGTTGTACGGTTTCCTTCTGGGTTAGCAATAATTTTTGCTTCGTTACCTTCTAAAACAGCTACTGCTGAGTTTGTTGTTCCTAAGTCAATACCAATAATTTTACTCATATTTAATTCACTCCTATTAATGAAATTTATTATTTATTTTAAGATTCGTCTTCTTATTGTGAGACGATGACCATCGCTGGTCGTAATACTCGATCTTTTAATTTATAACCTTTTTGAAACACTTGCACTACTTTATCTGCTTCTTGACCTTCTTCAACAGGAACAGTCTGAACAGCGTGATGCAATGTTGGATCAAAAGGTTGATCTAATGCATCAATTTCTTCAATACCTTCTTCTTTTAGTGCATAAAGAAAACTTTCATACACCATCTCAATTCCTTTTTTAAGGTTTTGAGCATCTTCTGATTCACTTGGAGAAGCAATAGCTCTCTCAAGATTATCAATCACATTTAATAAGTTTTGCGCTAGACTTTGGCTACGATATTTTGCAGCATCTTGTCTTTCTTTAGCATTTCTTTTTTGAATGTTTGAGATTTCAGCAGAAAGTCGATACACTTGATCGTTTAATCTTTCAACTTCTTGTTGTAATTTCTCTTCATTCGAAAGTTCTGTTGTGGTTTCTTCAGTAACTTCTTCTTGAGGAGTTTCATCTGTCACTACATTTTCTTTAATTAATTCTTCTTTAGTATTATGTTCATTTGTTTCCAAGATTTCATCTCCTTACTCTATAAGTTACGATAATAATCTTCTATCGTGGTTGCTAACTCTTCCCTGAGTCCTTTTACAATTGATAATACATTCGAATACGGCATATTCTTTGGTCCAAGAAGTGCAATCATTCCTGTATCTTGGTTTGGAGTTTCGTAACTAGCAGTTACCAAACTAAAGTCCCCAAGTAACGGATGATCCATTTCTGAGCCGAGCCTAATTTGAATATCTTGATGATCATTGGTTACTAGTTGATGTAACTTAGACTGATCATCCATCAATTGATAAATTCCTTTGAGTTGATCCACATTAGCGTGATGATCAAAGTAATTTAACAAATATCTTCTTCCTGCAACATGCATTCGATCATTCTCGAAACGATTCATCATTTCTTGAATTACTTTTACGATTTGAATTTGTGAATTCATGTAGCGATTCATAAGGATTGGAAGATCCGTCTTTAATCGTTTAGCAACGATATCTAGCGGCACTCCAATTAATTCATCATTTATGATGCGAACCACTTTTTCTAAATCACTATCGTCAATAGCTCCCGGAATTGTATAGACTTTATTTTCTACCAAACCATTACTGATAACAACGATTGCCATCACTTGATTTGGGTTTAGGCGAACAAGTCTAAATCCCGATAACGTGGCAGTTTTCACTTCCGGTCCAAAAGAAATTGCGGTGTAGTTCGTTAATGTTGCTAGTATGTCAGCAGATAAACGAAATACATCTTGAATCTCTAATGTTGACTGTTGGAAAACTTCACGAATTTGATTTCGAACGCTTAAAGCAACAGGTTGCTTTTGTCTAGGTAGAATATTGTCGATGTAGTAACGATATCCTTTATTAGAAGGAACTCGCCCAGAAGAAGTATGGTTCTTTTCAAGATATCCCAACTCTTCAAGCTTCATCATCTCGTTACGAATCGTCGCTGAACTAAATGGTAATTCTGCAACTTCCATCAACTTCTTCGACCCGACCGGCTCCAAAGTTTCCGTATATAATTGTATGATTAATTGTAAGATTAGCAATTGTCTATTGGTTAACATCATAGTCACCTCTCTTTAGCACTTGACTAAGACGAGTGCTAACCATATTTATAATTTAACACATTGGTCAAATTAAGTCAACATGAAAACACTAGGACTTTAGACTGATTTTCAGTTTAATATTTTCTAGTTCCGCAGATGTATAACGCTTATAACATCAACGATTCTAGCACCTTATGTGACTTGTAATTAAGATTCTTTCGAAAAAATTTTTGTCAATATGAACGTCAAACGTCAAACAAAAATATGACGTCATAATTTCCTTTGAAAGGAAAAACAATAATTTCATATTTCTTTGCAAATTTTCAGCATTTCCATTATATTTTCATAAATAAAAGGAAAGGATTTATTATGAAATTATTCAAAAAATTAGTAGCCCTAATTTCTTTAGCTTTTTTAACAGCAATTATCGCTTCTAATTTTACTTCTGCATATGCAGATGGTACGACTGAAGTTAATATCACGAATATTGATGTTGATTCACTTTCTAATTCTGAAAAAGAATAAATTATTTCTGGGAAACTTTTGGGAGATGTTAATTCTACTACTTCTGTAAAATTAATTTACAAAAAAGTAGGATGCTTTGTTAATAAACCTTCTCTTCCAAACACTAGGACATCAACAGGTTTAGTGACACTTGGTGCTGGAATCCTAGTGTTAGGCGCAGCCTATGCTTTATTAAAATCAAATAAAGGAAAAAAGTTAGTTACTATTTTATTTGTAATTGGAGCTGGTAGCATCCTTGTTGGATCTGTAGACGCTTCTCAAGTAATCTTAAACGGTGAAACTAAAGTAGTCTCTATTTCACAAGAGGAAACTACAGAAGAAACAACTACAGAGCAAACTGAATCTGAAGAAGTAGTAACTATAAAGCCAGGTACTCCTGCTCCAGCTTAAAGAACTCTATAAATACAATAAGAGGTAGATTTCAAATCTACCTCTTTTAATTTACTTCATTCATATAAATGGTTTCATAAAACGGAATTAATTCCTTCAATGCGTCCGCAAGTTCTTCTTCAATTTCGTCTTTGTTCTTTTCAAGAAACACCGGTCTTCTTAAAATAACTTTACGGACCTCTTCTTCTTTAACAGCTCTTATTAATTCATCTCTATTAGATACGTTTCCTTCATAAGCTGTCGCATTCTTTTGAAAATCAGATGCTACGTATAAAATGTTACGATTAGGTTCACATTCCAACACTTTGTTTTGTAACATCAGAGAGCGTTCGTTCATTTTACGTTCAATAAAACTCAATTCTACATATACGCCCAATTTATCGTCATTATAAAACAACCGTAATGCAAAAGATGGATTTCCTTCATCTTGCCCCTCTTCGATAAAGTATCTCCAAAAAGCGGGTCTTGCCATTTGGGCTTGATTCATCCATTGACTAACTCGGTCCATGCGAAATGACTTAAAGTTCTTCTGAAACGCTTCTGTTAACTTCGTGAATTCCTGTCTTGCATCTTGGCCAGCCTTCTTCAACAGTTCCATTTCTTCTGCAATTTCTGGAAATTTTACTGGATTTTTATATTTAACTTTGTCATACCGAAAGAAATAACTCATCTTTTCAATTGAAATCATGATTTTCCTCCTGAATATGGCTCTTCAATCGGTCAATCATATAGACACCCACATCAATAATTGGAATATTTGAGAGTTGCTCTAATTCTGACTTTACATATGGGAAATGCGTACATCCTAGTACGACTGCTTCAATCTCTGTACTTTCAAAATAGTGGAATAAACTTTGAAAATCGAATTGTTTAATAATCTCCTCTTCTGGTTTTCCAGTTTCGATCGCTTTAACCAGTTCTAGCATCGTCACACCAAACACCTTAAGATTAGGATTTGCAATATATAGATTGTTTTCTACTCCTGTTAATCCATGAGAATTCGCGGCCATTACTGCTAAATAATCATGTTCGACGCCTAGTGTGCGATACATTTGCATCGGAGTAATCATAGGAAGTCTATATTCTTCTTGCAATGAATCGAAATTCACAACTGAACTTAGTGAGTTACAGTATACAAAAACGGCGTCAATATCGTTTTTCAGCCCGTTAATCACATTTCTAATATATTGTTCTCTTTCTTCGTCTTCTAACGCTTGAAAAGTCGTTTGTTCGACTGGATTTTTAGAAATCGGAACAGAAATCGTTTGAGTAAAGCCATTTTCCATCAATAAATCAACGCCTAACTTCGTGTCCATAGGTGTTCCTGCCATCACAGCAATCCGCATACACATTTCTCCTTTATAAAAAAACAAGGATGAACGCTAGGCTCATCCTTGTTTCAATAAATCATTATTTAGTTGCACGACGTACGTATGTACCTTCTGCAGTGTTAACTTCTAAGTATTCTCCTGCTTCAATGAAGTCTGGAACGTTAACTACTAAACCTGTTTCCATTGTTGCTGGTTTACCAGAACCTGTAACTGTAGCACCTTTAATTGATGGTTGAGTTTCAGTAACTTGCAGTACAACTGTTGATGGTAATGAAACCCCAATTACTTCTGAACCGTAGAATTGGATTTTAACTTCCATGTTTTCAAGAATGTATTTCAATTCTTGTTCGATTGTTTCTTCAGGAATTTCGTATTGTTCGTATGTTTCTAAGTCCATGAATACTCCAACGCCATCTTGGCTGTATAAGTATTGAACATCTTTTGTATCGATGTGTGCACGTTCAACTTTTTCATCAGGACGCATTGTTGTATCTACTGTTGAACCGTTACGAACGTCACGGATTTTCATACGCATTACTGTGTTCCCTTTACCTGGTTTGTGGTGGCTGATTTCCAACACTTTAATTAATTTTCCATCAAGAATGAATGTCATTCCAGCTTTTAAATCACTTACGTTAATCATTTTATGACTCCTTTTGTTAAATTTTACCTTCTATTTATACCACATTTTTGTTGAAAATGCACTATATTCAGTATAATTTGAATTTTATAAAATACCAACTCGTTTAAAGATTAAATCTACATTTTTAATATGGTAATGATAATCGAATGCATCATCTATCTCTTCTTTTGAAAGTGTCGACATAATTTCTGGTTGGTTTTCTAAAACAGAACGGAAAGCTAACTTTTCATCCCATGCTTTAGCAGTGCATGGCTGCACTAAATCATACGCTTTTTCGCGGCTCATTCCTTTGTCGATAAGTTTCAATAACACACGTTGACTGTAAATAAGTCCGAAAGTTGCATCCATATTGCGTAACATGTTTTCTGGGAACACCGTCAAGTTTTTAATAATATTACCGAAACGACGAAGCATATAGTTGAGTAGAATTGTGCTATCTGGAATAATAATACGTTCAGCTGAAGAATGTGAGATATCACGTTCGTGCCATAAGTTCACGTTCTCATAGGCTGTAACCATATGCCCTCTAATGACACGAGAAAGTCCCGCCATATTTTCAGATCCGATTGGATTACGTTTATGTGGCATTGCTGAAGATCCCTTTTGCCCTTTTGCAAAGAACTCTTCTACTTCACGTGTTTCAGATTTTTGTAGTCCACGGATTTCTGTCGCGAATTTTTCAATACTTGTCGCAATTAATGCAATAGTAGAAATGTAATCCGCATGCAAATCACGAGCCAAGATCTGTGTCGAGATTTCTTGAGGACGAATTCCTAGCTTTCCACACACATAGGCTTCTACTTCTGGAGAAATATTGGCAAAAGTTCCAACCGCCCCACTAATTTTACCCGCTTCAACCCCTTTTGCAGCATGCTCGAAGCGTTCGATATTACGCTTCATTTCTGAATACCATAAGGCTAATTTCAAGCCAAATGTGGTCGGTTCTGCATGAACTCCATGCGTTCTTCCCATGCAAACTGTATCTTTATACGCCAGTGCTTTTTCTTTAATAATTTCTAGGAAGTCCGCTAAGTCCTTTCGTAAAATGTCGTTGGCTTGTTTTAATTGATAACCATAAGCTGTATCCACTACGTCGGTACTTGTTAGGCCATAGTGAACCCATTTCTTTTCTTCTCCAAGACTTTCAGAGACACATCTTGTAAAAGCAACGACATCATGTCTTGTCTCTTCTTCGATTTCTAAAATACGTTCAACTGTGAATTTCGCATTTTTACGAATCTTCTCTACGTCTTCTTTAGGGATTTCTCCTAATTCTGCCCAAGCTTCATCTGCTAAGATTTCAACTTCTAGCCAACAATTATAACGATTTTCATCAGACCAAATTTTTGCCATTTCTGGACGTGTATAACGTGTAATCATGATTTCCTCCTAATACAACTCCATTGTAACGTGTGAAACACCAACAATATCGTATGGTTCTGAAACAACTTCAAACCCGAGTGATTCATATAATTTTACTAAGTGTGCTTGTGCATGAACCTCAATTATAGTATCGATAAACCACTCTTTACAAACTTCTTTTGCGCGCTCTAACAACGCACGACCTTTTCCTTGCCCTTGGTATCGCTTGTCTATTAACACTCTACCAAGACGAACTTTATCCTTTTCAGGGATAATGCGTAAATAAGAAATCACTTCATGAACATCATTCATTTCAAATAAATGCCTTGATTTTTTATCCGTATCGTCAATTTCTTGATAATTCAAATCTTGTCCGACAATAAAGATTTCGATTCTGGCTTTGTAAATCGCAACAATCTCTTCCTTCGTTAGTTCGTCATAGTTTTTTAAATACCACATCGAGAATCAACCTCTCTTTGTCTTGAAATAATTTCTTGTATCTTGTTCATCTTTCTTTAATTGAGCGATTAACGCATCGATTCCTTCAAATTTCAATTCTGGTCTTAAGTATTTTAACCATTTCACGCGAACTGGAAGGTGATAAATATCTTTATCAAAATCGAGCAAGTTCACTTCAATCGTTACTTTATGAACATCATCAAAGGTTGGATTGATTCCAATAGAAGCCATACCAGGAATCCATTTACCTTCCACAAACATTTCAACAATATAAACTCCATTTTTTAAAAGGAATGTATCATTGGAAACTTCAATGTTCGCAGTTGGGAACCCCAACATCTTACTACCGCGACCAAAACCGTGAACAACAACACCATCCATAATGTAGTCGTAACCTAACAACTCATTAGCTTTTTCAATCTCACCTTGGAGCAGTAAATCACGAACAGCGGTAGAACTAATCTTTCCATTATCACTCTTTTGTTCAGGAATCGAAATAATCTCAAAACGATTAGAAGCATACTTTGGTAACAATTCCATATTTGCAACATCTCGTTTACCATAAGTATAGTCAAATCCCGCAACAACAACTTTTGCGTTTAAACCGACAATATATTGATCTACAAATTCTTGTGGTGAAAGAGCTCCAAATTCCTTTGTAAAATCAACCAAATAGAAAATATCGACACCAAGTTCTTTTAATAGTTCTTTCTTACGTTCTATAGGAGATACATATTGAATGCTATCAGGATCTACATTTTGGAAAATAACAGATGGATGCTGATTAAAAGACATCACTGCTACTTTATAACCACGTTCCTCTGCGACCTTTTTTGCTGTTGTAATCACTTCTTTATGTCCTAGATGAATTCCATCAAAGAATCCTAAAGCGAGGACAATTGGTTCCTGAATAATACACTCTTTAGCATAAGGGTGTGATAACTCAATTGTTTGCATTCTTCTCTCCTTTCTAAAACATTTTTATTGGTTTTAATAAGCCTTTTTTGACTGGATGAGGACCATAAATTGCTATAAGTTGGTCTCCATAATAACAAGCAGTCGGTGAAACAATTTGTGGAAACTCATCTTGTGTTAAAAGGGCACCATTTTTAAAACGGATAAATTCATCCTTTGTTAAAATTATTCGAGGATATTCATCGAATACAACATCTACCGGTTTTAGTGCTTCTTGAACATTATCGTTTAGTACACGTTCATTTAGCTGCTCTAATGTAATGCAATCATCTGCATGGAAAGGTCCACTTTTTACACGGGTTAATTGCGACATATGCGCCTTAACACCCAATGATTTTCCTAAATCAACAGAAAGTGTTCGAACGTAAGTCCCTTTGCTACAGCTCACTTCAAACTTCCATGATTGCGTCTTCTTATCTTCATTATACACTGGCTCTGAAATCCGTCTGAAGTCGAAAATTGTTGCTTTACGAGAAGGTCGTTCCACTTCTTCTCCGGCTCTTGCGTATTCATACAGACGTTTCCCATTTACTTTAACCGCAGAATACATTGGCGGAATTTGAGTAATTTCTCCAATAAACTCCTGCATTCTTTCGTCAATTTCTTGATTTAAAAAAGGTGTTTCAATAGGCGTTGTAGATACAAGATTTCCATGTGCATCTTCCGTCTCAGTCGAAAATCCTAATGTGATTTCTCCTTGGTAAACTTTATTGGCTTCATGAAGATTCTCAACAACCTTAGTCGCTTTACCAATACAAATCGGTAACACTCCATCTACTTCAGGATCCAGTGTTCCAGAATGGCCTACTTTTTTTGTTTTTAATATTTTTCTGACTTTATAGACACAGTCAAATGACGTCATGCCTTTTTCTTTCCATAATGGAAGGATTCCATCCATTCGTTTCATCCTTTCAAGCTTACATTTGCTTACTTATTGTAACATAATTCAACCTTTTCCTCATTGATATTGAATATAGGTTTTTATTTGAAAAATATGCTATTATAAGATGTAAACTAATTTGATAGGAGTGACTTTATGTCTAGAGTATATATTGTAACGGACTCGACAGCAGATTTAACTGAAGAGGAAGTAAAACAATTTGAAATCTCCATCGTCCCAATGAATATTTCAATCGATGATGAAAACTATATCGATGGTGTAACGATTACAAAAGATGAATTTAAACAAAAAATGATTGCAAGCAGCGAGCTTCCCAAAACTGCTCAACCTTCTATTGGTCGTTTCGTTGAAGTGTATGACGAACTTGGTAAAAATGCGGACTCTGTTATTTCCATTCAAATGATGCGTTCGATTAGTGGTACCGTGGATGCCGCTCGCCAAGCAGCTGATATTACTGAGACAAACGTCAAAGTAGTTGATTCAGACTTCACTTCCAGATCTATGGGTATGATTGTTAAAGAGGCCGCAAAAGCCGCTCAAGAAGGAAAAACAGTAGAAGAAATTCTAGAAATTGTTGAAGATGCCAAGAAACGCACTACCCTTTACTTAACAGTCGTTAACTTAGATAACTTAATTAAAGGTGGACGAATTAGCCAATTAATGGGGATGTTTTCAAATTTACTTAATATTAAATTATTCCTACAAGTCATCCACGGAAAAATTGAGATTATTCAAAAAGGTCGAGGTTTAAAATCCCTTCAAAAAAAATATGATGAAATCTTTGAAGAAATGAAGGCTGTACCAAGCGGTATTCAAGAAATCGGAATTATGCATGCTGGTTTAAGTGAATTTAACGAAGGAAATATCGCTCGTGTACGTGAACTATTCCCTAATGTTCCTCTCACAATTGTAACAACTTCACCAATCATCATGAGCCACACTGGCGTTGATGCAATGGCGATTACTTACTTAGAAAATAAATAAAAATAAAGCAACTAACTCTGGTTTTCAGAATTAGTTGCTTTTTTGTTAGTTTAATAGTTGTCCAATAAAGATACCCACATAAGTACCAATAATGTATCCTAGCGTCCCTACAAGCATTGTAGGAGCTACGAAACGATGCCATCCTTTAGAAATAGCCATCGCAGCAGCTGTTGTTGGTCCACCGATATTCGCGTTTGAAGCAAGAATCGCTTCTTCTACTGTGAAACCGAAGATTTTTGCACCCGCAAAAGTTACTGCCATGTTCACAAAAACCATGATTGCACAGAACACTAATAACAATGGAGACTTTTCAATGATTGCTCCGATTGAAGCAGGAATTCCGATGACTACAAAGAATAAGTAAATCAAGAATGTTCCAATTTCGTTTGCCCCACTAATCTTCTTGAAGTGTTTTGCAAAAATTGTTGAACACGCAACCGTTAAAGTCGTTAGGATTAAATATTTATTCGAAACTAATTGAATAAGACTGTTATCACCTAGACCTGAAATAATTTCAGATAATGTAAAGCTAATGGTTACGATTATCACAGAAATTGCGAAAACAAATGCAACATCTTGAACCGTAATCACAGTATCTTTTCCATAAGCTTTTTCTTCTTCCTCTTTCACACCTTCAGTATACGCAAATTTGAAATGTTTCTTGAAGAATCCAATCGAAGGAATCATCAGTAAAATTAAGAAGTAGAATACCATTAACAAGTTATCCGCCACTGTTGCAGCTGAAATGAGTTCTTTTGGAATTTCAAAAGCGGATGAAACAGCTACAAAGTTAACTCCTCCACCAATATAACTTCCGACCATCATTCCAGCGATATGGTTTAGTACAGGGATAGCTTTAGACAAGGCTAAATAACCTAATACTGCCCCAAGTACAGTCCCAACAGAACTGATTAAGAAGATAGCTAATAATCTTCCGCTTTCTTTCCAAATCTGTTTTAAATCACATTGGAATAAAAGCGTCGGAATTGCTAATGGAACAACGACTCCCCAAACTTGATCATATACAGGTGAATCTGTAGGAATAACGCCTAAATTACTTAATGTTGCTGCCATTAATAGACCGATAATCGCTCCGCTGATTTTTGCAGCCCATTTATATCGATTTTCTAAAAAGATACTAATAGTCGCAATCCCAACGATAATAGACCACAATACCCATGTATTATTTGCATCAATCATAAAACACCTCTTCTGGCTTTTTTAATACACACGAAAATTACCATATATGGTAATTTTTTACTAAAAAGGCAAAAGAGTTGTTTCTGATTAATGTTCTTTTGCCTTCAAAAATATTATCTTTGTTCGTCTTGTTCTTGAATAGATTTTAAAAGCTCATCAATATGATTTCCGTAATCAACTGATTCATCGCGTTTAAAAATTAATTCTGGAGTTTTGTACAATGATAGACGTTTACCTAATTCACGACGGATTAGGCCTTTTGATTTTTCTAAGCCACGTTCTGTCGCTTGACGCTCACTTGCTAATTTATGAAGTGTTGTGTAGTAAATGGTAGCAATTTGAAGGTCACCAGTTACTTCAACTTCAGTAATTGTAATTTCTTGTACACGTGGATCACGCACTTTTTTAGATAAGATATCATTTACTTCACGTAAAATTTCTTGTGAAACACGTCCAACTCTAAAGTTTGCCATTTTGTCTCCTTTCCAACGAAAGAGGCACTGCAATCAGTCCCTCTTCGTTCTACTTAAATCATAATATTAATTTAGTATTTGCAGTCAATTCATATCGAATTTTCTCGCACTATTTTTTATAACGGCTTGACCTCCTAGCTTTGGCGTCCACTTCGTTAAGCTTCGTAAAATCTTCGCGATTTTCCTTTCCTTAACTCCAGTGTTCCAAAGCTGAGCAGTCGGTCTCGCACTATTTTCTTTTAATTTCGACCATTTCGTACGCCTCAATGATATCGTCTACCTTGATGTCGTTGTAGCCGTCAATCATGATACCGCACTCGAATCCAAGTTTAACTTCTTTAGCGTCATCTTTGAATCTTTTTAAGCTTGCTAATTCTCCTTCGTAAATAACAATGTTATCACGGATTAAACGAACTGAGCTTGAGCGTTTAACAACACCTTCTAATACGTAAGAACCAGCAATTGTTCCAAGTTTCGAAACAGTGTATGTTTCACGAACAATCGCTTGACCAGTAATTTTTTCTTCAAACTCTGGATCTAACATACCTTTCATCGCTGTTTCAATTTCATCAATTACATTATAAATGATGCGGTGTAAGCGAATATCTACTTGATCAGATTCCGCTTGTATTTTCGCTTGTGGCGTAGGTCTCACGTTAAATCCGATGATAATCGCGTTACTTGCTGTTGCAAGAGTAATATCGCTCTCGTTGATTGCCCCTACAGCTGTATGAATAATCTTCACGCGTACGCCTTCAACTTCAATCTTTTGTAAGCTTGATGCTAATGCTTCAACTGAACCTTGTACGTCAGCTTTGATAATAACGTTAACTTCTTTCAATTCTCCTTCTTTTAATGTAGAGAATAAGTTGTCTAAAGTAATACGGCTTGAAGCGTTACGTTGCTCGATTAAGGCGCGTTTAGCACGTTCTTCGCCGGCTGCACGAGCAGTCTTTTCATCTTCGAATACTACGAAGCGATCACCGGCTTGAGGTGAAGCGTTAAGACCAGTAATCTCAACTGGAGTCGCAGGTAAAGCAGTTTTCACACGGCGTCCTTGGTCATTCACCATTACACGTACACGTCCAAATGTGTTCCCCACAACGATTGGATCCCCAACTTTAAGAGTTCCTTCTTGAACCAATAATGTTGCGATAGGTCCTTTTGATTTGTCTAAACGCGCTTCAATTACAGTACCTAAAGCTAATCGGTTAGGATTTGCTTTCAATTCTTGAACTTCAGCAACTAATAGAATCATTTCTAGTAATTCTTCAATGTTTTGGTTGAATTTCGCTGAAATCTCAACGAAAATTGTGTCCCCACCCCATGCTTCTGGAACAAGACCTAAATCTGAAAGTTCTTGCATCACACGTCCTGGGTTTGCAGCTGGTTTATCGATTTTGTTTACAGCCACGATGATTGGAACATCAGCAGCTTTTGCATGGTTAATTGCTTCGATTGTTTGTGGCATTACACCGTCATCGGCTGCTACTACGATAACTGTAATATCAGTGATGTCCGCACCACGCGCACGCATTGTTGTGAAGGCCGCGTGACCTGGAGTATCTAAGAACGTAATTGGTTTTCCATCAATTTTGATTTGGTACGCACCGATATGTTGAGTGATACCACCTGCTTCACCTTCAACAACTGAAGAGTTACGTAATTGGTCAAGCAATGTTGTTTTACCGTGGTCAACATGTCCCATGATCGTTACAACAGGGGGACGTACTGTGCTTTCAGCGCTTTCAGCAGCTGCTTCTTCAAAGTATACATCTAAATCAGAAATATCTTTTTCGATTTTTTCTTCAGCATCCATACCGTAGTCTGCTGCTAATAATTCAATCGCGTCTTTAGAAAGACCTTGGTTTAATGTCGCCATTACTCCTAATAGGAATAATTTTTTGATGATTTCTGCTGGTTCACGTTTGATTTTCTTCGCTAATTCAGCAACTGTCATACCGTCTGTATAAACTAATACTTCTGGTAATTCATGGAATTTACGTGCTGGAACAGCTGGTTTAGCTTTTTGTTCTTCACGACGGTTTCCTTTTTTACCTTTTTGGTTACGGTTTTTCTTACTGAAACCATCATTGTTAAAATCATTATAACGTTGTTGGTTTCTTCTGTCGTTATTACGATTGTTTTTTGGTGATTCGAAACGATCGTTGTTATTGTTTTGTTTTTGGTTGTTACGTGGACGTTCTACTTGTCCTTGTTGGTTTGAACGAGCTTCAGTACGTGCTGGTTCTTTCTTAAATGAAGGACGGTTTCCATTCGCATTTTTTTGTTTTTGATTTGGACGTTCTTGATTTCTCTTATCATTTTGGTCATGACGACTTTGGTTGTGAGAATGGTTTCGTTCTTGATTTTGTTTTTGATGGCCTTGTTTTGGAGCGCGATCTTCTTTCTTCGTGAATTCTTGCTTAGAAGCTTCTTTTTTAGGCTCAGCTTTATTCGCTTCTTGTTTTGGAGCAGATTTTACTTCTTTCTTTGGCTCTTTAGCTGCTGGTTTAGTAGCAGGCTTAGAATTCCAAGCTCCTTTAATTTTTGAGATTTCAGATTCTTCCATTGTAGACATATGGCTATTATATGAAATACCTACTTCTTTTGCTTTTTCAATAATTTCTTTACTAGCCACATTCAATTCTTTCGCTAATTCGTATACGCGAGTTTTCGACATAGTCTCACCTTCCTATTCGTTCATATCGTTAAATCCCTTCATCTTCAGTAGACTCTTTGTAAACCCTCGATCATCAATTAAAACGATGGAACGTCTTTTGCCAATCGCTAGAGACAATTCATCCGTTTCAAATTGCTGAACAAAAGGAATTTCATAATATTCACATTTGTTTTTGATTTTTTTAACCGTGTTTGCACTACAATCTTTGGTACAAATCACTAAATTACCTTTTTGTCTTTGAATACTTTGGATAACTTGCTCCTCACCACTAATGAGTTTACGAGCAGCTGTTGCCATTCCAAGTAGATTCAAAGCTCTTTGTTTAACGAGCTCTTCCATCACTAAACAACTCTTTTCTTGCTTTTTGATGTTCTACATAAGCGAGAAGTTCTTCATAAAATGCATCTGGAATTTCAATTTCTAATTGTTTTTCAAATAGACGGTTTTTCCAAGCTTTCTCTACTAATGTAGGTTCAAGAGTAATATAAGCGCCACGGCCGTTTACTTTACCAGTTGGGTCGATTTGTGCAACAGCTTCAGCGTTACGAACAATACGTACCAACTCTTTCTTCGGCATCATTTCACCAGAAGCGATACAACGGCGCATCGGAATCTTTTTCTTTTTCATCGTGCACCTCCTGTATTTTATTCTTCTTCAGAAGAAGCTTCTTCTGTTTCTTCAACGACTGGATTTGCTAAGTTTTCTAAATACTCTTCATAAGCAGTTTCAGATTTAATATCAATACGGTATCCTGTTAATTTTGCTGCTAGGCGCGCATTTTGCCCGCGTTTTCCGATTGCTAAAGAAAGTTGGTGGTCTGGAACCACGACGATACAACCGTTATTATCCGAATTAAATTCAACTTTCAGCACTTGAGCTGGATTTAAAGCATTTTTAATATAGATTGCTGGATCTTCATTCCATTCAACAATATCCATATTTTCACCATTTAATTCTTCAACAATGTTATGAACTCGTTGCCCACGTGGCCCTACACATGTGCCGACTGGATCTAAGTTAGCATCGTTAGTACGGACTGCAACTTTAGCACGATCTCCTGCTTCACGTGCAATAGATACAATTTCTACTACACCATCATAAATTTCAGGAACTTCTTGTTCAAATAGACGTTTTAATAAATCTGGATGCGTACGACTTACAAAAATTTGTGGCCCTTTAGTAGTGTTATCTACCTTAGAAACTAATACTTTGATTCGTTGATCTGGTAAGTACTCTTCTGTTGGGATTTGGTCTTGTTTGGCCATTCCAGCAACGATACGTCCAAGGTTTACATAGACATAACGGAAATCTTGACGATCTACAACACCCGTCATGATTTCATTTTCGTATTGAATAAATTCATTGTAAATGTTTGTACGTTCAGCATCACGAAGACGTTGCATAATGACTTGCTTCGCTGTTTGAGCAGCAATACGTCCGAAGTCTTTTGGAGTTACTTCAAAACGAATCTTATCTCCAACTTCATAGGCTTTATGCTTTTCGTGCGCTTCCTCAAGACTAACTTCTAGTGTTGAATCGAATACATATTCAACTACTTCTTTTACAGCATAAACGTGCATATTTCCTTTCTTTTGGTCAAACTCAACTTCTACATTTTGTGCTTGTCCATAATTTTTCTTGTATGCAGATACTAATGCTGCTTCTAAAGCTGTAATCACGACATCTTTAGAAATTCCTTTTTCTTCTTCGAGAACTGTTAATGCTCTAAGCATTTCTTTACTCATTTGTTTACTCCTTTACTTCTTAGAATTTGATTGCAAGACGAGCTTTCGCAATGTTTTTTCGTTCAATGGTAAATTCTTTTGTTCTAGTTTTGATTTGTACGTTCAATGTAACGGTTTCTTCGTCAACGGAAAGAAGTGTTCCTTCAAGGAATTTCTCACCTTCAATATTTTGATAAAACGATAAATGTACGTATGAACCAATGGCTGCTTTTAATTCTTCCTCGTTTCTTAATGGGCGTTCTGCACCAGGTGAAGAAACTTCTAGGAAGTACGCCTGTGGAATTGGATCTGGATTTTGAGCGTCAAGAATCTCACTAAATTTTTCACTCATAAATGCACAATCGTCTAAATCGATTCCACCTGGTTTATCCAAGTAAAAACGTAGAAACCAATTTTTTCCTTCTTTAACAAATTCTAAGTCGAATAACTCAAAGCCTTCTTTTTGGATCACATCTCTAGTAAGCTCTGTTACCGTCTCAGTTACTTTACTCATAGCCTCAACCTCCTTATTAATCGAGTCCATGTCGATAAAAAGAGTGAGCGTTTCCGCTCACTCTCCTCTCAACTACTATTCTACTGTTTCAGTATATCATATTATTTGCGAATTTCGCAACTATTCTGATATTAGAACAAATCATCAAATAAGGATAATTGGTTTTCATCCGGCAGATGGTCTAAGACTTTATTTTCTGTCATATAATCAATTAAAGTCTTAGAAACTTTACCTCGAGTAGCTAAATCTTTCTTAGATAAGAAAGGTTGTTCTTGTCTAGCCTCAACGATTTTATTCGCAACGTTCAGTCCTAATCCTTGAATTGCTCTAAATGGAGCAATCAAAGAGTCGCCTTCTATCACAAAATTACTTGCCTCAGACTTATCAACATCCACCATCTTAAAGTGGAATCCACGTTCTACCATCTCGTTAGCAAGTTCAAGAACCGTTAACAAGTTTTGTTCCTTCGCACTAGCTTCCATTCCTTTTTCCCTAATTTCTTTAATTCGTTTCTTAATCATCTCTTTTCCTTGAGACATTGCAACGATATCAAAATCTTGTGCACGCACTGAGAAATAAGCGCAATAGTATAACAATGGTTTATGAACCTTAAACCAAGCTACACGTAATGCCATTAAAACGTAGGCCGCGGCATGGGCTTTCGGGAACATATACTTAATTTTTAAACAAGATTGAATATACCATTCAGGTACATTATTTTCTCTCATGATAGCCTGGAAGTCATCAGGAATCCCTTTTCCTTTACGAACACCTTCCATAATTTTGAAAGCTACACCTTCTTCAACGCCTTTATGGATTAAGTACACCATAATATCGTCACGACATCCAATAACTTCAGAAAGTGGAATATTATGAAGTCGAATTAATTCTTCGGCATTTCCAAGATACACGTCCGTACCATGGGATAGACCAGAGATTTGAAGGAGCTCCGTAAAAGTGTTTGGTTTTGTCTGTTCAAGCATCCCTCGAACGAATTTTGTACCAAATTCTGGAATCCCAAGAGTTCCTGTATTCGAGTCAATTTGTTCGGGTGTAACACCTAAAACTTCAGTACCACCGAAAATTTTCATTACTTCTGGATCATCTGGTGGAATTGATTTTGGATCCATTCCTGATAAGTCTTGCAACATACGAATCACGGTTGGATCATCGTGTCCAAGAATATCTAGTTTTAATACATTATCGTGAATCGAGTGGAAGTCAAAGTGTGTTGTTCTCCATTCAGCACTTAAATCATCAGCTGGATATTGAATTGGTGTAAAGTCGTACACATCCATGTAATCCGGAATAACAATAATCCCTCCAGGATGTTGGCCTGTACTTCTTTTCACGCCAGTACAACCATTAGCAAGTCTTTCAATTTCAGCTTGTCTGAACTCTAATCCTAAATCTCTTTCGTATCCTTTCACATACCCAAATGCGGTCTTATCAGCAACGGTACTAATAGTTCCTGCACGATATACGTAATCTTCCCCGAATAATACTTTTGTATAGTTATGGGCTTGTGGCTGATATTCCCCACTAAAGTTTAAATCAATATCGGGAACTTTATCTCCGTAGAATCCTAGGAAGGTTTCAAACGGAATGTCGTGTCCATCTTTCACCATCCTCGTATTACATCTTGGACAGTTTTTTTCAGGTAAGTCAAAACCAGACCCAACTGATCCATCATCAAAGAATTCTGATAATTGGCACTGTGGACATCTATAGTGAGGTGCTAACGGATTCACTTCGGTAATTCCAGTTAAAGTAGCTACTAAGGATGAACCTACCGATCCACGTGAACCGACTAAATAACCGTCTTGATTACTCTTTAATACAAGTTTTTGAGCAATTAAATAAATTACCGAAAAACCATTTCCAATAATACTCTTTAGCTCTTTTTTAATACGATCATCCACAATTTTAGGAAGAGGGTTTCCATACCATTCATGGGCTTTATCATAACTAAGTTTAGTTATCTCATCCTCTGCTCCTTCAATTTTTGGAGTATATAAATCATCCTTTACAGGTGTAATTTCCTCTAATTGTTCGCTAACCCAATTAGAATTTGTAACGACTACCTCATAAGCTTTTTCTTCTCCAAGAAATGCGAATTCTTTCAACATTTCATCTGTTGTTCTTAAATGAGCATCAGGATACTCTTGTGGAACTCCATTGTTGACTGAAGTTAACAGTATTTCTCTATAAATCTTATCTTCAGGATTTAAATAATGAACATTCCCAGTTGCCACAACTGGTTTTCCAAGTTCATCCCCTAATCTCACTAAGTTTTGGATAATTTCTTCTAAGTGGTGTTCATTTCGAATTAATTCTTTTTTTATAAGAGGACGATAAATAGCTTTTGGCATAATCTCGATGTAATCATAAAACTTCGCTTTTTCTTTGGCTTCGTTATACCCTTTTTGCATCATCGCTTCAAAAACTTCACCTTCAGAACATCCCGAACCTAGCAAGAATGAATCTCTTCGACTAGAGAGCATGCTCCTTAAAATACGAGGAACTCGGTAATAGTACTGAATGTTCGATTGAGAAACCACCTTGAATAACTCTTTTAATCCAGCTTGATCTTTTGCAAAAATCGTCGCATGAAAAGGACGGCCATTCTTAAATACTTCTTCAGGATGAATATTTGTATTTAATTCATCATGATATAAAAGTTGATGGTCATTTGCTGCTTCTTTCAAGAAAATGTGACATAAATAGCCCGTTGTTTCAGAATCATATACGGCACGGTGGTGTTGTTCTAAAGCAACATTATAACGTTTTGCAAGTGTATTTAAACGGTGTGATTTCAATTGTGGATGAAGCATACGAGATAATTCTAAAGTATCGATAACTGGCTGTTCAGTTCGCTCAATTCCAACATTTTCATAGCCTGTATTTAAAAAGCCCATATCAAAGCTAGCATTATGCGCAACTAAGATACAATCTTTAGAAAATTCATGGAATTCTTTTAACACTTGTTCAACAGATTTAGAACCTCTGACCATATCGTCGGTAATCCCCGTTAGTTGAATCGTCGTTGCAGATAATGGATGACCAGGATCAATAAATTCTTCGAACTTGTCAATTACAACACCATTCTTCATTTTGACAGCTGCTAATTCGATAATGCTATCATAAATTGCAGAAAGCCCTGTTGTTTCAACGTCAAAAACTACATAAGTCGCATCTTCTAATAAAATATGTTGAGGATTGTATGCTACATTCACATGGTCATCGACAATGTTTCCTTCTAAACCATAAAGAATCTTAATTCCGTTTTTCTTTCCAGCACCATGAGCTTCAGGATAAGCTTGTAAATTCGCATGATCTGTAATCGCAATCGCCTTATGTCCCCATTTAGCAGCTTGACTTATTAAATCACTTGGAGAATTCGTTGCATCCATTACAGACATATTCGTATGCATATGTAATTCAACACGTTTTTCTCCTTCAAATGTATCCTTTCTTCCTTCGTGTTTAACTAAATTCATATCACGAATGATCATTCCCAGTTCTTGAGAATATTTATTAACCTCAATACTACCAAACGCCTTCACCCAGGTTCCTTTTTTTAATCCTTCTAACGCAGCTTCATCTTCAGGAGTTGAAGGAAATAAAGTAGCGCTGATTGATGAAGTGTAATCTGTTAGTTTAATATTTCCGAAAAGCTTTCCTTTTGCTTTGCCTCTGCGAAGTTCAATATCAAAAATTTTGCCTTCAATAACTACATTTCGTTCTTCTTCAAAAATATCAGCAATGGCCCTAGTTTCAGAATTAGATTTGATGATTTTTCCATAAATGACTCCCTCCTGCTTGGAGTTAGTAGGCATAGGTTTGTTCTTTTGAGTGGAACTTGCCATCATTTGAGCGTTCTTTTGAGCTTCATTAAAATCATCCTGTATTTGTTGTTCCTTTTGCTCAAAAAGCTCCGTCATTTTTTCATGCATTTCATCATCTAATTGGATGTGAATTCCTATTTTTGGGAACCCAACTTCTATATACGCTTGCTGAATCTTTGGAATACAATTTTTTACTAAGTGCGTTTTCGTTAATTCATTCGGACAATGAATTTGAATTTGATTATTTACGAACTTAGGTGTTTGTCCTAACAATATTTGATGAGAAACGGATGATTCATCCTTTATAGCATCAAGTATATAAGCCCAGTAATCCTGAATTAAAGTTTCATTTACAATCACGTTTTCTTCAGTTGTTATGATTGTTTTTGCCCCACCAAAGCGCTCGTAATTTCTGCTCAACAATTCAGTAAACAATTGAAATTTTTCAAAGTGAAATATATTTGGATTATGAATATGAAAAATCCAATTTTGATTTGATTTTGAAATGTCAATTCGTAATAACTTAGCGTCATCAAAATCCGGTGAGAAAACATTAACATCAGCAATATCAAATTGTTCAATTACTTTTTTCATTAAATCCTTATGTGATTGGCTCATTGTTTCCTCCTCTTTTTTACATAAGAAGAGTGTTCTACAGATGTAGGAACACTCTTAGGTTAATTAAATAATTTCATAATATCATTCCAAGTAACAAGAAGCATTAATGCAAAAAGGAAGATAGCTCCTGCAATCGTTAAATACCCTTCTTTTTCAGGATCTAATGGTTTCTTTCTTATTCCTTCGATAAAGTTTAAAACAAGTTTTCCTCCGTCTAAAGCAGGAATTGGTAAAAGATTCATTACTCCAAGATTAGCACTAATCATTCCCATAAATGAAAGTAAGTCTATTAAACCATTCTTAGCAACCTGTGAGGTCAAACTGTAAATAGCCACTGGTCCACCTAGTTGATTTAAATTAAAACCTTTAGTAAAAATTGATCCTAATGCAGACAATACCAACACAATTACACTGATTGTTTGTGAAAATCCATATCCAAGAATCGATAAAATACTATTATCTAAAGTTCTAGTCACACCTAGTTGGCCTATTTTACTTCCGTTTTGCCCTTCAACTGATTTTGGAGTGATACTAACATTTTTGGTATCACCATTTCTTTGAATCGTCACCGAAAGAGTCTTATCTGCGCTTGAACGAACAATTGAAGTCATATCGTCCCATGAGTGAATATCTACTCCGTCAATCGAGATAATTTTATCCGATTTTTGAAGTCCAGCTTCTTGAGCGGCTGATTGATCACTAACTTGGCCTATTACAGGGTCATTAGAAGGTACTCCACCTTGCATAAATCCTACGATAATAAAAATGATGATGGATAAAATAAAATTATTCATTGGCCCAGCAGCATTCGTTTTAATTCGATTCCACAAGCTGGCAGAGTTAAATTGACGTTCAATCGGAGCAACAACAACTTCCGTACCGTCACTCTCAATAATTGTTGCTTGCTTAGAAACCATTAAATTTACTTTTTCTTCTGAATTTACAAAGTACCCGCTTAAGGTCATCGTACGATGCAAATCCGCTTCCTCTATTTGAAATGGTACTGAATTTTCAATGATTAATTGTTCATCAAAATTTAATTTTTGAACAACATTCTCTTTATCCAATTCAATAGTAATCATCATTCCAGGTTTAATTTCTTGTTCATCCTCATCATGACCCGCCATTCTAACATAACCACCAATTGGCAATAATCTTAATGTATAAACAGTTTCACCTTTTCGTACCTGGAAAATTTTTGGTCCCATTCCGATTGCAAATTCTCTAACTAAAATTCCAGCTTTCTTAGCAAAATAATAGTGACCAAATTCATGAATTATAACAATGACACTAAAAACAAATAAGAATGCAATAACTGCTTGCAACTCTTTCACCTCTCTTAATTATTCCCAAAAAATTTATAAAGAATTTGGAACATAAACATTGCAAAAAATGTAGAATCAAATCGATCTAAAACTCCACCATGTCCAGGAAATAGTTTCCCAGAATCCTTAACATTAAACTGTCTCTTATATGCAGATTCTACTAAATCTCCTAATTGTCCAAAAACTGATAAGCTAACAATTAAAAAAACAAATTCTAAAACAGAGAAATTAACAGGATTATAGAATGGTACAACTAGTAATCCTAATCCTAGAGACCCAATCACCCCTCCAATAGAACCTTCAATTGTTTTATTTGGACTGATCTCAGGTGCCAATTTATGTTTTCCAAATTTTCGGCCAAAAATATAAGCAAAGGAGTCTGTCCCCCAAATAATTAGGAATACAAATATTGCCATCCCGAAACTAATGCTTCTGACAAATAAAATCCCTGAAAAACCTCCACCGACGTAAAGAGAAATAAGGGAGCAAAAAGCAGCATCTTCAAATGAGAATTGATCACTTTTATATACTGTTAATGCCATTAATAGCATGACTATAAGGAAATAAATGAAAAAATAATCTATTCCTCTAGGTAAAGCTACCAATGGTCTTTGTGAAAATAAAAATGACAAAGTTGCTAATATTGTTAATACACCTTCAACAGAAAATATGTTCATTTTTTTCATTTGGAAAAATTCATAAATCCCGACGGTAGATAATAAAAGAAATAGTGTTCGAAGTCCTATTCCACCTTCATATAATAAAGGAAGGAAGATTCCCAAAGCGATTAAAGCAGTAATAACTCTTTTCTCCATCTAAGCAAGTCCTCCATAACGTCGATGTCTATTCTGATATGTTTGAATAGCTTTATGCAAATCTTTCTCGGAGAACTCAGGCCAAAAAATATCCGTAAAATAATATTCACTATAAGCCAATTGCCATAGTAAAAAATTACTCAATCTAACTTCCCCACTCGTACGTATCATTAAGTCAGGATTTTGTAAGTCTCCTAAAAAATGAGTTTGTAAATGCGATTCAAAAACAGCATCATCAATATTTTCGATTTCTAATTCACCTTGTTTTACAAGCGTAGATATTGCCTTCGTTGCCTCAATAATTTCAGCACGCGAACCATAATTCAAAGCGAATGTCAAAACCATTCCAGTATTATTTTTTGTATCTTCTACAGCCTTTAAAACAATGTTTTTTGTTGATTCAGGTAATTCATCAATAAACCCAATTAATTGAATCTTCATATTTCTCTCTTGGAGTTCAGGCATGAATGTTCCAAAAAAATCTCCGGGCAATTTCATTAAAAAACTAACTTCTTCAGTTGGTCTTTTCCAATTTTCAGTACTAAAAGCATATAAAGTCATTGCTTTCACGCCCAAATCGTCAGCAGCAATAGCAATTCTTTTAACAGTGCTCATTCCCTCTTTATGTCCTGCAATTCTAGGAAGATTACGTTTTTTCGCCCAACGCCCATTTCCATCCATAATAACGGCAATGTGTTTTGGGATATTTTTTGAATCTAAAGAAATAATTTCCGTCACTTCTTCTTTCTTTGATTGTTTCTTCCAAAAAACCATGGCATCCATTCCTTTTCATGTATTTGCTTTCTATTGTAACAGATGTTGCAGTTCTTTTATAGTATTCTATTTTCAAGATTAAAAAAAATATAACCTACTGAATACATTGGTTTATAAAGGGAAAAATGTTATACTTATAGACAGATTTATGAAACAAATAAAGGAGTCATGCCATGATTACTATGAAGGATATCGTGCTAGAGGGACATCCTGCTCTAAGGAAACGTGCAGAAAAACTTACCTTTCCTCTTTCACCTGAGCATCAAGAATTAGCTAAAGAGATGCTTGAATTTTTACATAACAGCCAAAATCCAGAGATTGCTGAAAAATACGGATTACGCGCAGGTGTCGGCTTAGCAGCACCTCAACTTGGAAAAAGCATTCAAATGATTGCTCTACTCGTTCCAGGTTTTGAGGAAGAAGAAGCGATTTTAGATGAAGTCTGGATTAATCCCCGTATCATGAGAGAATCCGTTAAAAAAGCTTGTTTGAAAGACGGAGAAGGATGCTTATCTGTTAATCGTGAAGTTCCAGGTATAGTACTTCGCCCAGAACGGATTACAGTTAAGTATCAAGATGTTAACGGTGATGAATTTGTTCGTACTTTAAATGATTATGAAGCCATCGTAGTTCAACATGAAATTGATCATTTAAATGGCGTTATGTTCTACGACCATATTAATCAAACACAACCAATGTATATCCCTAAAGGAGCCGTTGTCATTGGAGAATAAGAAACCCATTCTGGTATTTGATTTAGATGATACTTTATATTCTAAAAAGAAAGTTTTTTTGGATACCTTAAAAGAAATCTACCCAAATACTTCATTTGACGAGAGTTTATATAAAGTTTATCAAGAGAAAAGTGATGAAGCTTTTGAATTATTCTCTAAGGGAAAAATTTCGTTAGAAGAGAACCATTTCTCACGTGTTCAAAATACGTTAACAGCTTTAGGGTTGCCCTCTTCCTTACAAGAAACGATGACTTTTAAAAAACAATACCAGTTTATGATGGATCATATCCAATTAGATAAAGATTGGTTCTCATTTTTCGATTACCTATCACCAAGAGCCAGTTTAGTTCTTCTAACCAATGGACCAACAGACCACCAATTAAAGAAAATTCATTCACTAAACTTATATAAATGGTTTACTTCAGATAGAATTTTTATTTCTGAAGATACAGGGGTTAAAAAACCGGAACCAGAAGCTTTTATAAATGTTGAAAGATTATTTCCTAATAATTCTCCATCAAAATTTTGGATGATTGGCGATGATTTGAAAAACGATATTTTTGGTGCTAAACAAAGAAATTGGAATACGGTTTATTTCAAGTATGAAGAAACCATACAGTCTCTAACGAGCTCTCCTCTCTCAACTCCCAATCAATTATTAGAAAAATTGCTAGACGAATGTTCTTTCGACTTATAAAACTATGAAAATAGAAGCATTCTATGCTAAAATATGATAGAAACATTATGAAAAAATTTAAAGGAGTACATACATGATTTTTAAAATTACTTACCAACCAACAAAAACAGAGGCTCCACGTCGTGAAAACACAGAAGCTTTGTATATCGAAGCAAGTGACAAGGTAGAAGCCCGCCGCCTTGTTGATGAAAATACTGAATACAACGTAGAGTTCATCCAAGAGCTAGATGAGAAACACCTAGCTTACGAAAAACAAAACCCAGAATTTAAATTAACGGTGTTCAAATAAAATGAAACCAAATATTAAAAACAACGAAACGGGCGTATTTGCTTTTGGCGGTTTAGGCGAAATCGGTAAAAACACTTATGGCGTTCAATTCCAAGATGAACTTATCATTTTGGATGCCGGTATTAAATTCCCTGAAGATGATTTACTCGGAATCGACTACGTGATACCCGATTATAGTTATATCGTTCAAAATATTAATAAAGTAAAAGGGCTATTTATTTCACATGGACACGAAGACCATATTGGTGGGATTCCTTTCTTAATTAAGCAAGCGAACATCCCTATTTATGCGACGAAACTTGCGATGTCTTTAATTCGAAATAAATTAGAAGAACACGGTCTTTTAAGAGATGCGATTCTTCACGAAATTGATGAAGACAGCGTGATTAAATTCCGTAAAACACAAGTGAGTTTCTATCGCACGACCCACTCAATTCCAGATGCATTTGGGATTGTGATTAAGACTCCTCCAGGAAATATCGTGTTTACAGGTGACTATAAATTCGACTTCACTCCAGTTGGAGAACCAGCGAACCTTCACCGCATGGCACAAATCGGTTCAGAAGGTGTTCTTGTTCTCTTAGGAGACAGTACAAACTCTGAAGTCCCTGGATTTACTCAATCTGAACAAGTTGTTGGAAAATCAATTAAAGAAATTATCCAACGTGTGGATGGACGAATCATTTTTGCGACATTCGCTTCAAACGTTTCTCGTCTAAAACAAGTAACAGATGTTGCTGTTGCAACTGGACGTAAATTAGCTGTATTCGGACGTAGTATGGAAGCTAGTTTCCGAACAGCTAGAGAATTAGGCTATATTCAAGCGCCAGATGATACTTTTATTGATGGACGAGAAATCAATCAATACCCTTCTGAGAAAGTTATTATTTTATGTACAGGCTCTCAAGGGGAACCAATGGCGGCCCTTAGCCGTATAGCAAATGGAACTCACCGCCAAATTTCTATTCAACCAGGTGATACAGTCATCTTCTCAAGTTCACCAATCCCAGGTAACACTTCTAGCGTTAACCGAGTTATCAACCTTCTATCTGAAGCTGGTGCTGAAGTCATTCATGGTAAAGTAAACAATATTCACACTTCTGGACATGGTTCTCAAGAAGAACAAAAGTTAATGCTTCGCTTAATGAAACCTAAATACTTTGTTCCAGTTCATGGTGAATATCGTATGCAGAAGATTCAAGCAAATCTTGCGACTCAAGTGGGTATTCCAAAAGAAAACTCATTTATCTTAAGCAATGGTGATGTTCTTGCAGTAACAGCTGACTCAGCGCGCCGAGCTGGCCACTTCTTTGCCGGAGATGTTTACGTTGATGGTAACGGAATTGGTGATATCGGAAACATTGTTTTACGAGATCGTAAGACACTTTCTCAAGATGGTTTAGTTATCTGTGTAGCTACTGTTGACTACGAAAACCGTGAACTAGTGGCTGGCCCAGATATGCTCTCTCGTGGGTTTATCTACATGAAAGAGTCTGGACAACTTCTAAATGAAGCACAAGCTATCCTTCGTGATGAAATTGAAGAATTGCTTTTGGACACTGAAGAAGTACTAAACGAACGTTCTCTCAGA
The DNA here is from genome assembly GCF_025150565.1 of Granulicatella adiacens ATCC 49175. NCBI lineage: Bacteria > Bacillati > Bacillota > Bacilli > Lactobacillales > Carnobacteriaceae > Granulicatella > Granulicatella adiacens. The sequence goes on from NZ_CP102283.1 coordinate 1,051,716, forward strand.
AACAAAATCACAGACGTTTTAGGTCCTTTCTTATTTAAGAAAACGGAACGTCATCCAATGATTCTTCCAGTAATTTTAGGTGTTACTGAAGCAGATACTTTAGAATAAATAAATTAAGAGGTGTACCGCAATCGCGGTACACCTCTTTTCTATTGAACTTAAACTAGCTGTTATAGTTTATTTCATTATTGGAGTACTTTTTGAACATCTTCAATCATTAGTTTAGTAGATTGTAATCCACCACCGCTGAGATACCATAAGTCAGAAGTTAATTGGATGACACGGTTATTCTTTACAGCGTTTGTTTCTTTGAATAATGCATTATTTAGAACTGTGTCTGCATTTGAGTTATCTCCTCCAATTGCTAAAGTTCTGTTTAATAAAATAATAGTATCAGGATTGATTTCTTTAATCCCTTCAAAACTCATTTCTTGTCCATGACGACTATCTTCAATCTTAGCATCAGTTGCTTTGAATTTGAGTGATTGATAAAGAAATGCAAAACGTGAATCTGCGCCAAATGCGGACATTTTTCCTTCATTAAGCATTAAAGTTAATGTTTTATTAGTTGATTTTTCATTCACATCAGACACTTTCTTAATCGAAGCTTCTAGTGATTTAATTTCTTCCTCTGCTTTCGTCTCTGCCTCTTTACCAAATAGTGATGCTACCAAGCGGATGTTTTTAGACACTGAATTCCAGTAGTCTTTTTGGTCCACTGAGAAAATAACAGTTGGTGCGATTTCTTTTAATTGGTCTAAATATTTTATCGTACGGCCTGAAGCGATGATTAAATCTGGTTCTAATGCAGCAATGGCCTCAATATCTGGTTCCACCATTGATCCTGTTGGTTGGATACTTGAAGGTAAATCTTTTAAGTACGCAGGCAAAGTTTTTAAAGGCATCCCTGCAATATTATCGACAAATCCAAGTTCGCGAATTGTATCGGCAACTCCTAAATCAAATACAACAATTTTCTTTGGTTTTGTTTTAACCGTTACGTCTTCTTTCCCGTTAGTAAGAGTCACTTCACTCTTTTCTTCTGTAGCAGCAGCTTGAGTTTGAGTCGTAGCTCCATCTGTTTTTGTTGTTTGTCCGCAAGCTGCAAGGATAAATACAGCCACTAAACTAATTAAAGCTAAAATTTTTTTCATTCTAATTCTCCATTCTTAATAATACATATTTTTTTGCCATTCATTTCAACCACTTCTAGTGGAATTTCATATAAAGCTGATAACACATCATCTATCATAACTTTATCGACTGTATCATGGATGATACATTTTCCATTTTTAAAACAACCAATATCATCTGAAAAATTACTTGCCATATTTAAATCATGCATCACAATCACAATCGATTTTTCTTTTTCGTCGACTAAGAATCGCAATAAATTCATTACTTCATACGCTTGCTTTAAATCGAGATGATTTAATGGTTCGTCGAGTAAAATCCATTCTGTATCCTGAGCTAAAACCATCGCAATGAGCGCTCGTTGGTACTGCCCTCCAGATAAAGTTCGAATGTCCTGTGTTCTAAAAGAGGTAAGATTTGTATTCACTAACGCCTCTTCTACAATACGCTCGTCCTCTTTGGTAATTTTTCCTTTCGTATAAGGGAAACGACCAAAACGAACAAATTCTTCTACTGTCATACTGACATGTACCTGCTGATTTTGTTTTAAAACGGCAAGTTCTTTTGCTAATTCTGTTGAATTCCACGCCTCAACTTCTTGTCCGTTAATATATATAAACCCTTCATCTTTCGGCAGAAGTCGACTCATCATCCCAAGAAGTGTTGATTTCCCGGCGCCGTTTGGTCCAATAAAAGAAGTCAGTCGATGTTTTGAGACTTCTAAATCCACATGATCAACAACAGGATGACGATATTTTTTTGTAACACCTTTAAGCTGCACCAGGATTCTCTCCTTTCACTAATAAGACTAAATATAAAACTCCACCAATCCCTTCAATAAACACGCTAATCGGAATCGTAAGTTGAAATACGCGCTCAACAATTAACTGGGAAGCCATCACAATCGCAAGGCCTAAAATAGCTGAAAACAACCATAAAATGCCATGCTTATATTCTTTTGTTAACTGGTAGGTTAAGTTGGCAATCATAAAGCCCAAAAATTGAAGTGGCCCTACTAGAATCGTTGATAAACTTGTCATAATAATCACGATAACAATCACTATATTACTGAGTCGTTTTGTATCGATTCCTAACATCTTTGCACCATCAACACCTAAATGAAGAGCATCGAGTTGATGTCGTATTTTATAGAAAATGACCATTAAAAGGATGAATAATCCAATCGCTACACCAATCATCATTGGTTGTGAATTCATTTTTTGGAAAGATGGATAAAGCGAACTTTGTAATTTATCAAACTCGTTTGGATCCATTAATACTTGTAAGAACGTACTTGCATTTCGAAAAAGCATCGAAAACGCCATTGTTAGTAGCAATAACACTTTGAAGTTCGATAGCATCATTCCTTTTGACGCATTCATTAAGAGCAGCAGTAAAATAATTTGAATTCCAATTGTAACTGCATAGATGATGACGGATTGTTCTACTTTTACTCCAAGTAAACTCTCGAAATAATAGAGACCACTTTGAATAAAGACAAATAGGCTCTCAATTCCTAACACACCCGGCGTTAAAAATCGATTTTGCACAACGGTTTGAAAGCTAATCGTCGAAATCGGAATAGCACAAGATACAATCACCATTACAAGTAGTTTCAATAAACGACGTTGCATAATAAAGTTAGAAACATTTGTACTATTCTTCGTCGGAATTAGTAAATACGCCGCAATTAATAAGGCGATGATTACACAGAGGATTCCTAATAAGATTTGTGTTTTCTTTTTCATAGGTCTCCTCCCCTCTTTTCCAGGCGAATCACTTGGAAAATAAAGAGTGCAGCCCCAAGAATACTTAAGATGATACTTACGGAAATTTCGTAAGGCGCAATCACTATACGCGCGAGAATGTCACAACTCAATACAAGGCAAGCTCCGACCAACATTGTGAGTGGTACTAAATCCTTCATCTGAGATCCAAAACGCATGCGTACAATGTTTGGAACAATCACACCTATAAACGGTAAACTGCCCACTGTAATCATTGTTACGCTCGTTGTTAATGCGATTAATACTAATGTTAAGGACTCCATTCGTTTAACAGGAACCCCAAGATTTCGACTGATATCTTCCCCCATGCTGACCACTGTATAATAATGGGCAAATAGAATACTAAGGACCAGAACAAATAAACATAAGTAAAGCCATTCATACTGATTTGTTTGAATCATCGAAAACGATCCTTGCATCCATGACGATAGACTTTGGACTAATTGAAATTTATACGCAATAAACTGTGTACATGCTCCAATGACTCCGCCAAAAATCAATCCAATTAAAGGAATCATCCATTTTTGTTTTATGGACAGATGATGCTGTAAGGCCACAAAAAGGGCCGAGAAGCCAATCGCAAAAACAAAAGATGTTGCCATTTTTTCTAACAGACCAGGCGATGGGAATAATAATAAACTCATCATCAGTCCAAGTTTTGCAGCATCGACAGTCCCTATTGTACTTGGAGAAGCAAACTCATTTTGAGTAATCGTCTGCATCAATAAACCCGATACACTCATTGCAGAAGCTGACAATAAAATACTTAATAGTCTAGGAAATCTTGATTCCCAAAACAGTTGTGTTGCGCTCTCTCCTCCGTTAAAAAATTCCATCCAATAGAAACTAGATGCTCCAACAGAGAGTGAGATAATGCTTAATATAAGTAATAATAAAATTAAATAACTAACTCTTTTCATGTTCTCTCTTTTCTAATTGATAATCATTCTCAATTACCACATTTGTTAGTTTAGCAAATAATTCACTAGATTTAAACCCTTTTTTGTGAAAAAAAGTAGTTTTCATAAAAATTGCAAAAAAAGAAGCAATCCCTAAGGACTGCTTCTTTTATCTATTTTTTAATCTAAGAAGTCTTTCAATTGTTTAGAACGACTTGGGTGGCGTAATTTACGTAATGCTTTCGCTTCAATTTGACGAATACGTTCACGAGTTACCCCAAATACTTGCCCTACTTGTTCTAATGTACGAATTTCACCGTTTTTATCAAGACCAAAACGTAGGCGAAGTACGTTTTCTTCACGGTCCGTTAATTGTTCAAGAACTTCATCGAGTTGCTCTTTCAACAATGCGTATGCTGTATGATCAGCTGGGCTTGTTGCGTTATCGTCTTCGATGAAATCCCCTAAATGTGAATCGTCCTCTTCCCCAATAGGCGTTTCAAGAGAGACTGGTTCTTGAGCAATTTTTAAAATTTCACGAACTTTTTCAGTTGGTAAATCCATTTCTGCACCGATTTCCTCCGGTGTAGGTTCGCGTCCTAAATCTTGTAATAGTTGTCTTTGAACACGTACTAATTTATTGATTGTTTCAACCATATGTACTGGAATACGAATTGTACGTGCTTGGTCTGCAATCGCACGTGTGATCGCTTGACGAATCCACCAAGTTGCGTAAGTTGAGAACTTGAATCCTTTCGTATGGTCGAATTTCTCAACAGTTTTCATTAAGCCCATATTTCCTTCTTGGATTAAATCCAAGAACTGCATTCCACGCCCTACATAACGTTTTGCAATGGATACTACTAAACGAAGGTTGGCTTCCGCTAGTTCTTGTTTGGCTTCTGTATCTCCTTCTTGAATTCGAAGAGCTAATGCAACCTCTTCGTCCGCACTAAGAAGTGGAACTCGTCCGATTTCTTTTAAATACATACGAACGGAGTCATTAATTTTTGTATTGGATGATAAAGCAGTATCATCTTCAACAGTTCCAACTTCAGCTTCTCGTTGACTCTCAACGGACAACTGATGACTTGTTGGTTCACCATTTGCATCAACAACACTAACCCCTGCATCCTCAAATTTTTGAATTAACTTATCCATTCCTTCCGCATCCAATTCAAATGGGATTGCGATTTGTGCAGATAAATCATCGTATAAAATTTGACCGAATAATTTTCGTTCTGCAAGAAGCATTGAAGTTGCTTCATTCAGTGTTTGACCTTTTTCATTTTTTTGAACTGTCATTCACCATTCCTCCATTCATTTTATTTCTTAATTGTCGTTGAATCTCCATTATTTCACGCATCAATTGCTGGCGTAAAATATCATCTTTCATAAGAGCAGCACGATTCAACTCTTCTTTTTTACTAGCAAGCTGCTCTTTTAGCGAATTTTTTTTCGATAAAACATAAACTAAATCTTGAATTTCTTGTTCTGTACATTCCGGTGGAAAGTTAGACAGTTCAATTTCTGAAACAAGATTTCGGTTCAAAACATCTTTATCATCTAAAAAGAGGAAAAATTGTTGAACATCAACTTCATTCTCTTCATTCTTAAAAGATTGTAACAATAAATATAACTGTTCATAATGCGAATCAGGAAAAACGAATTCAGAATCAATTCTATTTAGATAAGTCCATGCCTGTTCATTATGAAGCAATCGATACATCAATTGTTTTTGGATATGCTCATTCTTCGTTGCAGGTTTAATCTCAACCTGGCGATTATAAGAAACTGACTCAGCGTTAGACTGCCTTTTTTGTTTTCCTAATCGTAACCGTAATTGTTTTACCTGGTTTAAAACGGTTGAGAAATCTAAATCGAATTCATCAGCGAGAGATTTCATCGCCAAGTTCAGCTCAACTTCATTATTAATTTTTGAAAGCTCTACAATCATTTCTTCGATATACTGAATTTTTTGGCTTTCTATTTGTAAAGAATATTTTTTAGAAAGAAATCTCTTCTTAAATTGGTATACCGTCTCTTGAGAATATTCTACTAAATCTTTAAATGCTTGAGTCCCTCGTTCTTTTATGAATTCATCAGGATCCAAGCCGTTATCAAAAGGGATTATCCCTATTTTGAAAGTGTTAGTGTCTTGAATCATTTCTATCGCACGATTCGTGGCTTCTAACCCCGCCTTATCCCCATCATAAGCAATCAGAATGGTATCTGTGACCTTCTGTAAAGTTTGTATTTGATCAGGAGTCAATGAGGTCCCCATCGAAGCAACACCAATTTGAACACCTGCTTGCCAAGCAGAAATAACATCCATATACCCTTCAAACAAAATCACTTTATTCTGTTTTCGAATATTTTTCTTTGCCAAGTCGAAGTTGAAAAGAAAATTTCTTTTTGAAAAAAGGATTGTCTCTGGACTATTTAAATATTTTGCTTGAGATGCGAAATCATCAGAATAACCTGGTAAGACTCTTCCGGAAAAAGCAATAATTTGGCCATGTTCATTTCTAAGCGGAATCATTATTCGTTGATTAAAACGATCAAAGAAACCATTTTGTTTTTCAGAAAATAGACCTGAAGCTTCTTTTTCCTCATCCGTTAATTGTAATTCTTGAAGGACTTGTTCTAATTGTGTTCTGTCTTTTAAAGAAAAACCAAATCCGAATTCTTTTAAGGTTTCGACGGTATATCCACGATTTTCTAAATAATCAAGCGCTTCTTTCCCGCCTTTAGTGTTTAAAAGAACGTGAGAATAAAACTCAGCCGCTTTTTCATGAGCCTCATATAATTTCTTCTCTTTTCTCGGAATAATCGTTTGCGTTGTTGGTAGCTCTACGTCTATATCGATGTTAGAGAGTTCAGCAACTCGAACCACGGATTCCGGAAAAGACAAGTTTTCAAGTTCTTGCATGAAATTAAAAACATTGCCACCTCTCCCGCAGCTAAAACAATGGAATAATTGTTTTTCTTCCGTCACTGTGAAAGATGGTGTCCTTTCATCGTGAAATGGACAGCGACCAAATAGACTTTTCCCTTGTTTTCGTAACTGGACAAACTGACCCACAATATCAAGAATATTCACTTGCGATTGTATGCTTTGAACCGTTTCTTTTGAAATTCTTTGACTCATAAAAAAACACCCTCCATACAATACGCCTAATGATACAGCATATAATATAACATAATTCTAAAATGAATGCAATGTAATCAATTCTATTTTTCGCTCAAAACATTGTTATTATCATCTTTATACTATATCCGTTTAACTTTCAATATACCTTATAAAGTATATTGATAAAAAGAAGAGAGCAAAGCCATTAAGCAATGCTCTCTTTTGAAATAAATTGTTCAATGAATTTCCAAGCTTTCTCTACTCCTTCTCCAGTTTCTGAAGAAAAAGTTAGGAATAAATCTTCTGGAGGTTTTCCAAATGCTTTACGGATTACACTTACATGTTTATTCCATTTTCCTCTAGGAATCTTATCACATTTTGTCATCACAATTCGATAAGGAATATTGTAGTATTCAAGAAACTCTCTCATTTGAACATCTTCTTGACTCGGCTCATGTCTAAAGTCTACCAAAATAAGAACTAGTCTTAATGATTGACGAGTAGTAATATATTCCTCAATCATTTTTCCCCATTTTTCACGTTCTTTCTTTGAAACCTTTGCATAACCATATCCTGGTACATCCACAAAGTAAAACAGCTCATTGATATGATAAAAATTTAACGTTTGTGTTTTACCAGGTTTACTTGAAGTTCTAGCAAGACTCTTTCTTTGAATCAACTTGTTGATAAAGGAAGATTTTCCAACATTCGAACGACCAGACAAAGCAATTTCAGGAAGGTCACCTGCAGGATATTGTGCTGGAGAAACCGCGCTAATTGTAAATTCCGCTTTATTAACCTTCATTTTCTAACCCTTTCTTTTCTGGTATTTTAACAAAGAATAACAATACTGAACCGATTAAGAATAAAATAACTAATGAGAATACTCCATCTAATGATTTCCCTGTCAGTTGAGCAGTAATTCCTAACAATGTAGTTCCAAGAATAGACGAGAATTTACCAAAAATGTTATAAAATCCGAAAAATTCATTAGACTGATTGGCTGGAATCAGTTGGCCAAATAATGATCGACTTAAAGACTGTACCCCACCTTGAGCAGTACCAATTAAGATAGCAAGAAATAGGAAATCATTATACGTTTTAAGACCTAAAGCTAAAATACAAATAGCTACATAAGTACCAATTCCAATGAATAAAGTCATTTTGTTGCCAATTTTTTTGGATAAAAATCCATAAAACAAACTAAACGGAAAGGCCACAATTTGAACGATTAACAGAATTACAATTAAACTATTCCCATCAAGTCCCATATCTGCACCAATTGCAGTAGCCATTTTAATAATTGTTCCTACTCCATCAATATAGAAGAAATAAGCTAATAAGAAAAGAAATACTTGTTTGTGTTCTCCAATATGTTTAATGGTCTTCCACAAACGGATAAAACTATCTTTTACAGGATTTTTTGGTTTCTCAATAAATGATTTTTGTTTTACATATCTCCAATAAGGGATTGTAAACACAAACCACCAAGCCGCTGTAATAAAGAACCCTACCATTACGACTGCAGTGGAATTTAATCCACTAAACTGCATGACCATCATAAATAAGATAAATGGAAAAACACTACCTATATATCCGTAGCCATAACCTGCAGCAGAAATACTGTCCATTCTATCGTAGGAAGTTACATCCATGATAGAACTATCGTAGAAAATATTTGAAGCAGAATATCCGATTGCAGACAATGTATATAGAACAAGTAAAATCATCCATTGATCGCTTTCTACAAACATCATACCAACTACCGAAAATACTCCTATCAATGTACTCCATGTAAACATTGGATTTCTATATCCTTTATAATCAGCCAAAGCACCTAGTACAGGTGCCATGATAGAAACAATGAATGTGGCAATCGAGTTTGCATATCCCAAATAAGCAGTAGAATCCGCTGCCGAAACACCGGCGTTAGAAGTTACTGTTTTGAAAAATAAAGGAAATATCGCTGTTGTAATCATTAACGAATAAACAGAATTAGCCCAGTCTTGCATAATCCAAGCAAATTCTTCTTTTGAATATCTTTTTTTAATAAAGGATTTTAACCCTCTCATATATCTCTCCCTCAATTCATATACTCAATAATAAAATAGAATGAAATACTGCTTATAATACCGCATCTCATTCTATCCTACAATATATTTGTGAAATTCCCTAGGATATCAGGCGATTATCTTCATCGTACAAATCAGGTTGTCCTGTTCCTGTAACTATTGATTCAGTTACTACAACTTTAGTAATATCATTTCGACTTGGAATCTCGAACATTAAATCCATCATAACAGATTCGATAATACTTCTTAATCCACGAGCCCCAGTTCTTCTTTCAATTGCTTTTGAGGCAATAGCATCAAGTGCTTTAGGTTCAAATTCCAATTCAACATCATCCATTGCAAAGAGTTTTTGATACTGTTTCACCAAAGCATTTCTTGGTTTCGTTAAAATATTAACCAAATCCTCTTTAGATAATGGTTCTAATGCAGCAGTAATCGGAAGACGACCGATAAATTCAGGAATCAACCCAAATTTCTGCAGATCTTCTGGAATAATAAGTTGCATTAGACTTTCATGGCTTGATAAATTTTTATTAGAAGATCCGAATCCAATAACTTTAGCACCTAATCGTTCTTTTACAATGGTTTCTATACCATCAAAAGCTCCACCCACAATGAATAAAATGTTAGATGTATCAATTTGAATCAACTCTTGATGAGGATGTTTTCTTCCTCCTTGAGGTGGGACTGAGGCAATAGTTCCTTCAAGAATTTTTAATAAAGCTTGTTGAACTCCTTCACCGCTGACATCACGTGTAATAGAAACATTCTCACTTTTTTTAGCAATTTTATCAATCTCATCAATATAAATGATTCCCTTTTCAGCACGATCGATATCATAATCAGTTGCTTGCAGTAATTTTAGAAGAATGTTTTCCACATCTTCCCCTACATAACCCGCTTCTGTTAAAGTAGTCGCATCTGCAATAGCAAATGGAACATTTAGAATCCGCGCAAGAGACTGGGCTAAGTATGTTTTTCCAGAACCAGTTGGTCCAATTAAACAAATATTACTTTTTTGTAATTCTACTTCGTCCTCATCTTCATTTAATAAATGATTAATCCGTTTATAGTGATTATACACTGCTACCGCTAATGATTTCTTTGCATGTTCTTGACCAACAACATATTCATCTAACACTTTACGAATTTCTTGCGGTTTCAAGACATCAATCATTTCATCCATACTTATAGATGAAAATTCTTCATCAATGATTTCTTTACATAAATCAACACATTCATTACAAATAAATACATCAGGACCAGCGATAATTTTTTTTACTTGTTCTTGCGATTTTCCACAAAAAGAACATCTTACTTGCTTTGTTTCATCTTTATACAATCTGAAACCCCCATTCTATTTCCTGATTTCTTCTATTAAGAGTACCATAAGTCTTAATTTTCAACAAGAAAAGTTGTTTCAAAAAAAAGCGCTGATTTCATATTGAAACCAGCGCGATAAACTTTCATCTATTAAGCTTCTTTCGCAGACTCTGTAATTACAGCTAATGCTTTCTTCATAGCGATATCGTTTTTCAACATATCTACTGAAACTGCTGCACGAACTGCATCTTCTTCCATACCATATTGAGCAGCTAATTCTTTTACTTCGTTAGCTACATCTTCATCAGTTGCTTCGATGCCTTCTTCTTTAACGATTTGTTCTAATACTAAATTAGTCTTAGTACGAACGTCTGCGTCTTTTTCCATCATTTTGTGTAAATCTGCTTCTGTTGTACCAGTGATTTGGTAGTACATTTCAGGAGAGATTCCGTTACGACGCATATCGTTTAAGTAATGCTCCATTTGACGGTGAACTTCGTCATGAACCATTTCATGTGGCAATTCAACGATTTCAGCATTTTCTACTGCTTTACGTAAAGCTTCATCAGCTACTGCCTCGTCGGCTGCTGCTGCTTTAGCTTCTTCTAATTCTTTGCGGAAATTTTCTTTTAATTCAGCTAATGTTTCAACTGAGTCATCCACATCTTTAGCGAATTCATCAGTTAATTCAGGTAATTCTTTAGTTTTTACTTCGTGAACTTTAACTTTGAAAACTGCATCTTGACCCTTTAAGTTTTCTGCATGGTATTCTTCAGGGAAAGTCACTTTTACTTCAACTTCATCGCCTTCTTTAGCGCCAACTAATTGGTCCTCAAAACCTGGGATGAATGAACCTGAACCTAATTCTAATGAGTGGTTTTCACCTTTTCCGCCTTCAAAAGCTTCTTCACCTAAGAAACCTTCGAAGTCGATAACTACTGTGTCACCTAATTCAGCCGCTTCTTCTTTAACAACTAATTCAGCTGCACGAGCTTGTTCTTGTAATAGGCGATCTTCAACATCTTGTTCAGATACTGTACGATCTTGTTTTTCAACAGTTAAGCCTTTGTATTCACCTAATTTAACTTCAGGTTTAACAATTACTTCTGCTTTGATCACCCATGGTTTACCTTTTTCGATAGATTCGATATCGATTTTTGGTTGAGTTACTGGGAAGATTCCAGTTTCTTCAACTGCGTTATCGTATGCATCTGGTAAAAGAATGTTTAACGCATCTTGGTATAATGCTTCTTCACCGTACATTTTTTCAAATACTTGACGGCTTACTTTACCTTTACGGAAACCAGGAACGTTCACGTTCTTTTTAACGCGGTTAAACGCTTGGTCCAAACCTTTTTTAATATCTTCTTGAGAGATTTCAAATGTTAAAACAACTTTATTAGTTTCAACTTTTTCGAATTTTGCTGTCATATTATTCCTCCATAAATTCATTATTCATCTAAAAAGACGAATGGATTTACATACTCATTCATTTTACAATACTCTTCATCTTTTGTAAAACATAATTGACCTGAATAGAATGTTTATTTTATAAGTATTTTTCTACAATGTTAAAAAAAGGTAACAAAAGTAATTGTTTTTTTCATTTTACAATTAAAATGTTATAATAGTCGCCAAAGGAGGGATAAAATGATTCAATATCCAAAAGGTCAAAATCACTTAATACGAACTGCTAAAAAAGCTGAAAAGCAAACTAACTATAGTAGTCGTGGAATGGGTTTAGAAAATATATTGAATCAAACCAATGAACTCTATCGTATTCAAAAAAGAGCCGTCATTCATAAGAAGCCTACTCCAATTCAAGTCGTTAAAGTAGACTATCCTGTCAGAAGTGCTGCCAAAATAACTGAAGCATATTATCGTCATGCTTCTACTACTGACTATAACGGAGTATATAAAGGAAGATATATCGATTTTGAAGCGAAAGAAACTAAAAATAAAACTTCATTTCCTTTAAAGAATATCCATGAGCATCAGTTAACACATATGAAAGAATGCACAGAGCAAGGTGGAATTTCCTTTGTAATTTTTTACTTTTCAACTTTAAAAAAATACTATTTGCTCGAATACCCAAAAATTGATGAGTATATAAAGGATGTTCATTCTAAAAGACAATCAATCCCTTTATCCTATATTCAAGAAAATGGATATCAAATTCAACTTTCACTACAAATGACTCTAAATTATTTGGATGTAGTGGATGATTTATTATAAGGAGGTCAATAAATGACTGAAAACAATACTGGACAGTCGCGTTCATCGCAGCACCGCCAACCAAAAAAGAAAGCTTCATCTCCTTCTAATAAGAAAAAAATATTAAAAAAAGTTCTTATTGGTTTAGGAGCATTTATAGGAGTTGCACTGATATCAATCATTGCAATTTTTGCATATTATGGTTCCACTGCTCCTGAAATTAAAGCAAGCGACCTTCAAGGAGCGACTGAAACAAAAATATATGATAAAGATGGCGAACTAATCTCTTCTCTGGGTGGAGAAAAAAGAGATGTCATTACTAGTGATCAAGTTCCTCAATTACTTAAAGATGCTGTAACTTCAATTGAAGATAAACGATTTTACTCTCATATGGGAATTGACCCCATTCGTATTTTAGGCTCCTTCTTTAGAAATGCCAAAGCTGGTCAAATAACTCAAGGTGGTAGTACGATTACTCAACAATTGATTAAGCTTTCTGTCTTTTCTACAAAGAAAGAAGATCAAACGTATCAACGTAAAATTCAAGAAGCGATTCTAGCACTTAAACTCGAACGTGAGTTTTCTAAAGAGCAAATCCTTACTTTCTATTTAAATAAAGTATATATGGCGAATAGTGTCTACGGATTTGGTACAGCTTCACACTATTATTTTAACAAAGAATTATCGGAGTTATCTCTTCCTCAAGTAGCTTTACTTGCCGGAATGCCTCAAGCACCTAATTCCTATGATCCATATGCTCATCCTGAAGAGGCAAAAGAACGCCGAGATACAGTTTTATATACAATGAAAACAAATGGAAAAATTACTAACGAACAATACGAGCAAGCTTTAGCGACTCCAATTAATGATGGACTAATTGCTCATGACAATAATGTTGATAGTTCAGATAAAGCTTTAGTCTACGATTCTTTCGTAACGATGGTCTTAAAAGAAGTTCAAGATAAAACAGGTCTTGATCCTTATAATGACGGTCTAGTGATCGAAACCACCATTGATTCTAAAGCACAACAAAAACTGAATGATATTGTTAACACAAATGACTATATCAATTATGTTAACGATAAAATTCAAAGTGCTTCTGTAATGTTAGATTCTAAAACAGGTGCCGTTCGAGCTGTCAGCGGTGGTCGTAAACAAACAACTCTATTCGCTTACAACCGAGCAACTGATAATCAAAGAAGTACAGGATCTACTATCAAACCAATTATTGACTACGGCCCTGCTATTGAATATTTAAACTATTCAACTGGTCAAACGCTATTGGATCAAAAGACAACATATTCAAATGGTGTTGAACTAAATAACTGGGACTTTAGACATAATGGACCAATGACATTACGTAGAGCTCTTGTGTATTCAAGAAATACAACGGCATTAGAAGCTTTCAAGGCTGTTGGTGAAACCAATATTAAATCATTCCTGAAAAATTTAGATATTCAAATTAAAAATGATGGACAAGACTATTTAGTAGAAAGTAACGCTATTGGTGCAGAAATTTCACCAATTAAAATGGCTGCCGCTTACGCAACTTTCTCTAACGCTGGAACTTACTCAAAACCATATACGGTGACTAAAATCACTACTCGTGATGGTCAAGTTTATGAGTTTAAACCAGAACAAAAACAAGCAATGAAAGATTCTACTGCATACATGATTACGAATGTCTTAAAAGATTCGTTCACATATGGTTTTGCCACTGAAGTAGCAATTCCTGGACTTTCAACTGCTGCTAAAACCGGGTCATCAAACTACACTATTGAACAAAAACGTGCAATGGGAGCTTCTGATTATGAAGACATTATCCCAGATTCATGGTTTATCGGATATTCACCTGATTATACAATCTCAGTATGGACTGGTTATGATAATCCGTACGAAAAAGGTGGTGGCGTAGATACCACTGAACAAGGATATGCTAAGCTAATTTATTATCACTTAATGAAATATATGGCTCAATACTCTAGTGGAGAAGATTGGGTTCAACCAGATAGTGTTGTTCAACAACAAATTGAAGTAGGATCAATCCCACTAAGTCTGCCTGGACCTAGAACACCAGCAAATATGATTGCTACAGAGCTATTTGTTAAAGGAAGTACTCCAACTCAACAATCTTCAAATTACGGTGTTACAATAGAAGGCCCAACAGGGTTAAAAGCAACATACAATAAGGAAAAGAAAGAGTTAACGGTGACATGGGATCGTTATAATAATACAGGACAAGGAACTCCACAATTCAAAGTGACTGCAAATGGTCAATCACAGACTGTAACTGGAAATTCCGTTAAATTCCAGAATATTACAGGACCAAGTGTTTCTGTCTCCATTGTAGTAACCGTAGGACGTAATAGTTCAGACCCTATTACTAACGAATTCCAAATCGAACAACCTACAACGACTCAAGAACAAACAACTCGTCAATCTGAAACCACGACAGAAAATAATCGTCGTAATGATTCAAATAATGAACAAACAACTCAAGAACGACGAAACCGTTAGAATTAAGACGTAAAAAATAAAGACGTTATCCATGAAATGGATAACGTCTTTATTTATAAAAAGCTCCCTATAAATAATCATAGGGAGCCTTCTTCTAATGTCCTTTTAAAATTAAAGTACACCAATTATTTAGCAAACTCAACTGCTCTTGTCTCACGAATAACTGTAACTTTAATATGTCCTGGATATTGGAGTTCTTCTTCAATTTGATTTTTGATGTCATGAGCTAAAATTATTGCCTTTTCATCACTAATTTTGTCTGGTTGTACCATTACACGTACTTCACGACCTGCTTGAATTGCAAAGCTTCTTTCTACACCTTCGTGTTCTGTTGCAATCGCCTCAAGTCTTTCTAGACGACGAATATAATTCTCAACTGATTCACGTCTTGCTCCTGGGCGAGCTGCTGATAAAGCATCGGCTGCTGCCACAAGAACGGCAATCGTTGAAGTCGCTTCAACATCTCCATGGTGTGAAGCAATGGCATTTACAACTACTTTGTTTTCTTTATATTTTTGAGCGATTTCAGCACCAATCTCAACGTGCGAACCTTCAATTTCATGGTCTAGTGCTTTCCCTAAGTCATGAAGTAAACCTGCTCGTTTAGCAAGATTTACATCTTCCCCTAGTTCACCGGCCATCACGCCAGCTAATTTAGCAACTTCAATACTATGGTTCAATACGTTTTGACCGTAACTAGCTCTAAAGTATAAACGACCTAAAATCTTAATCAAATCTGGATGTAATGAGTGAATTCCGACTTCAAATGTCGCTTGTTCACCAATCGAACGAATACGCTCATCCATCTCTTTACGAGATTTTTCTACCATTTCTTCAATACGAGCGGGATGAATTCGACCATCAGAAATTAATTTCTCTAAGGTCATCTTAGCGATTTCTCGACGAATTGGATCGAAACCACTTAAAACTACCGCTTCTGGAGTTTCATCAATAATAACATCAATCCCCGTTAACGATTCAAGCGTACGAATATTGCGACCTTCTCGTCCAATAATTCGTCCTTTCATTTCATCACTTGGTAAAGTCATAACTGTTACTGTATTTTCAGAAACTAAATCTGCTGCAGATCTTTGAATCGCTTGAAGAATGATATTCTTAGCATTTTTATCTGCTTCATCTTTTGCAAGTTGCTCAGACTCTTTAATCATGATGGCACGTTCCTTACTTAACTGTTCGGTCATGTCTTTCATAATTATTTCTTGCGCTTCTTCTTTACTAATTGTAGAAATACGTTCCAATTCTTCTTGTTGTTTTGCAACTAGAGCTTCCGCTTCTTGCTCTTTTTCTGTCACTCTTTCAAGTTTCTCTTGGATTTTAGTTTCCTTTGATTCAATGGATTGTTCACGTTTCTCTAAAATTTCATCCTTACGATCCAAATTCTTTTCACGTTGAATCATTCTCTTTTCTTGAAGAAGTACTTCATTTCGTCTTTCTTTTAACTCATTTTCAACTTCAGCACGATACTTATGATTTTCCTCTTTTGCTTCTAAAAGAACTTCCTTCTTTAATCGATCCGCATCTTTTTCAGCATCTTTGATAATCATATCAGCCGATTCGCGAGCTGCTATTAACTTTTTCTCATAATTTGATTTGAAACCAACATATCCAGCAACAATTCCAATTATTAAAGCTAAGATCGCGAGGCCACCTATTACTACTGAGTCCATTGAGTCACCTCCGTCTCTATTTAATTTTAATCAAAATAAATTGCATTGATATAATTTATGGTTAAATGTGATTTAACACATAATATCATTGTATTCTTGAAATCGTTATAAGTCAATTCATTTAAGAAGAATTTTAAAACAAAAAAGTCTTTTAGTACTTAAAATACTAAAAGACTAAAGCAAATGCTATTTATTCAAAAATTCTTTTGCTGAATCATTCAGTTCAGAGACAATTTGTTGCACTTCATCTAATGTACTCACTACTGCCCCAGAAGCTAGCGGGTGCCCACCGCCTCCATGATTTTGAGCAATTGTATTCACGATTGGACCTTTAGAACGAAGATTTACTCTATACGTTCCATCTGGTTGTTCCACAAAAAGACCCCAACAATGAATGCCCTCTACTGTACTTGGTAATGAGATTACTCCGTGTGTTTGGTCTTCTTCAATACCATAAGTTTTTAAATGTTCCTGAGTCAATACAGTTGCTGCAACTCCATTGTCAGAAATTTCCATATTTTGATAAATATATCCTGCTAAACGACTAACTGAAACAGGATTTGTAATCATTTGATACGCAATTCCTGAAATATCTACATCGAACTCTAATAATTTAGAAACCATTGAAAATGTAATGGTTGTCGTCGAAGGATATAAGAAACGTCCTGTATCGCCAACAATACCAGCATAAAGTGCATTAGCTGCTTCTTTTGACATTACCCAAGTACTTTCTGCATCAAAAGTAAAACGGCACAACATCTCACTTGTACTGCTTGAATCAGTATCAACAAATGAAATAGCACCATACACATCTCTATCTGGATGGTGGTCAATTTTAATCACTTTCGATGGATCTACTTCAAATGGGCAGTCAATACGTGGTGTATTCGCACAGTCCAATACAATAACAAGTGAAGCGTCAAATTGCTCTTGTGTTATCTCGTCCATTTCTCCAATATAATTTAATGAGCTAGGCATTTCACCAAGTAAATACACTGTTTTCTCTGGATAAGTCGCGCGAATAATTTCTCTTAACCCTACTTGTGACCCAATTGCGTCTGGGTCTGGTGATTCATGACGTAAGATTACAATCGAATCCGCTTTTTTAATTTCTGCATCAATCTTTTTAAAAAACTCAGTATAATTCATTATTTTATAATTCCTTTCATCCAATTATTGGACTAATTTTATTGTAAACACAACACTTTATAATACTCTTATTTGAGTGTTATTTCAATCTTTCTTAAAGTTTCTTACTACCTCTTTCAACTTAGCATCCACTTCTAAAATTTGGGCTTGCGTAACAGAAGGAATACCGCACGCGAGCGTATGTCCTCCGCCGCCGAACTCTTGCGCAATGTGATTTACTATTGGTCCTTTTGAACGTAAATGAACTCTAAAGGTAGCATCCTCTTGTTCCACATACAGACTCCAAGCCAAAATCCCTTCAACAGTTCCAGGAACTGAAACTACAAGAGAGGCTAACTGGTCATTAGATTGGAAACGACGAAGTACTTCTTTCGTTAAAACAACACTTGCCATCCCTTCAGGAGATACTTCTAAATGCTCATAAATATACCCTGTCATTCGATTCACATTCAGCGGTTTCGTAATCATCCTATCGGCAATCCCAGACAAATCTACATCGTGTTGTATCAATTTTGATACAAGCGCAAAAGTTTTCGAAGTAGTCGACGGATATAAGAATCGTCCTGTATCTCCGATAATTCCAGCGTAAATAACATTAGCGGCTTCTCTGTTCATTTGAAATGGTGTCGTTGTATCAAAAGCAAATTCTGCCATGATTTCACTAGCACTTGCGGCCGTTGTATCCACATAACAAACCTTTCCGTAAGGTGTCACATTTGGATGGTGATCAATCTTAATCACCTCATCTACCTTCACTTCAAACGGACAATTAATGAGTTGAGGTGTGGAACAGTCCACAACGATAACCAGCGATTTGTTGAACACCTTTTGAGTGATTTCATCCATATCACCGATATACTTCAAGTTTTCGGGCATATCTCCAATAACATAAACTGACTTTTCAGGATATGCCCCTTTTATCAGCTTACTAAGTCCTATTTGAGAACCCAAAGCATCTGGGTCTGGTTTTCTATGCCTTAAGATCACGATTGAATTGGCTTTTTCAATCTCAGTGATGATTTCTTTTAATAATTCCTTGTAATTCATCATTAGTTTCTTTCCATTAATTGATTTGACATAATTGCTTTTGCAACCACCGAGTTTTCAAGCAGTACAGAAATATCAATTTTAGATACTTTTCTGCCTATATCTAAAGTCTGAATTTGAATCGCAATTTTACTTTCAATTGGAATCATCCTCAAATAATGCATTTCCAATTGTTCAATAACCGTATTGCGACGTTGGCTGCGATGAATAAATTCTTTCGAAGCAACTGAAACCACCTCACAAAGAACCCCAAAAGATAGCATTCCTAAATTATTGGTCATCTGAGGAGTGACTGTAAAACTAAATCTCGCATTTGTTGGGTTAACTTCTATGACTTCTAGATTTTCACTCACATCATCTTCGAAAGTATTTCCTACTTGTGGTTGTCTTTGTGTTAATTGCATAGCTTTCATAACGTCACGTCTTGAGATGATTCCAATGAGTTCCATGTTATCTTGAACAACAGGTAGCATCTCCAACCCATTCCATATCATCGAATGCGCAACGCTTGCCACACTCGCATGTAACTTAGATACAGAAGGATTTTTAGTCATGATTCTTTCAATAATTAAACTATCAGATTTTCCTAATATATCTTTAGCGGAAACAACCCCTACTAAGCGATTAGAGTGATTCACAACTGGAAAACGGGAATTTCCTGTCTTTTCACTCAACTCGCGATACTCTTTAACGGTTTGATCCATTCTTAAATAATTCGTATTTTCGATATCATTATAAATATCGGCAACAATCATGATTTTCTTCTTAATCAATTGATCGGTCATCGCACGGTTGATGAGGCTGGCAACCGTAAATGTATCGTACGTTGTTCCCATCAGCGGAATTTTAAGCTCATCCGCTTTTTGAATTAATTCAGGTGTTGCTTGGAATCCCCCAGTAATTAAAACAGCGGCTCCTTGATTCAAAGCGAGTAATTGCGCATCTTCACGGTTCCCGATAATTACAAGCGATTCCGGTTGAATATAACGTGTCATAGCGTCTAGTGTCATCGCACCTATAACGAAACGGTTTAAGATTTTATCTAATCCTTCACGACCACCGAATACTTCCCCTTCAATTATCTTAATAATTTCTCCAAAAGAAAGTTTTTCTAGATTATCCTTTGTTTTACGTTCAATACGAATTGTTCCAACTCGTTCAATGGTCGAAACAATCCCGATATTTTCTGCTTCCTTAATGGCACGATAAGCAGTGCCTTCGCTCATTTCCATATTCTTTGCAATCGAACGTACTGAAATTTTTTCTCCAACTGGCAGTGATTCAATATAACGAATGATTTGTTGATGTTTTGATGTCATAATATCTCCTCTGTATTAAAAAAATGAAACACCTAACTTAAACTGTACTATTATTGTACTAAATTTTCTTCTTTAATACTAGAGACAAAATAAAAAAACTGGTCAAAAAAGACCAGTTTTATAACAATTTCATTCTGAATATGGAGGTATTTCTTCTCCATGAGGACAATGCGTTGGATTCCCTAAGAACTCCGCTAATCGCTCTGTCATTTCAACACTTGAAGCATGTTCGAGAATTTCTGCTTGATCATGAACAGACTCTCCACTAAATCCAAGAGAATTAACAAGAAAGACTTCCCAGATTTTATGCGAACGAATCAAACGTTCTGCAACTTTAATCCCTTTTTGCGTTAATTTTGCACCTTTATAACGAATGTATTCGACCGTGCCATCATGTACTAGCTTGTTTAACATTTCTGTTGTGGAAGCTGCTGAAAGGTCCAACATTTGATTGATGGCTTTATTCGTTACAAATTCATCTTTACCACCTAATTTATAGATTGTTTTAATGTAATCTTCCTTATTTGGTGTCATAAGCCATCTCCTTTCATTTCCCTTTCAGTATAGCATAGTTTGCGATTGAAAAACAGAGCTAAGAAAGAGCCTTAGGAAACTCCTAAGACTCTTTAGATTTAAAAATCAATTATTTGATACGACCTGGACGTTCTTTGTATCCAAAATATGCATCCGCAAGAATTTCTTCCATATCAGCTACCATTGGTAAACGAGGGTTTGCAGGTGAGCATTGATCTTCATAAGCAAGCATTGCAATCTCATGGATTGTAGCTAACCATTCTTTGTGGTTAACACCTTGAGCTTTGAAGTTCATTTCGATACCTACAGCTTCCCCTAATTCGTATACAGCTTTAGCTAAAGCGTCAACTGCTTCTTCAGGTGTTGAAGATGGTAATCCTAACATACGAGCAATGTCTTGGAATTTTTCATCTGCACGGTAGTAGTTGTATTTTGGCCATGTAGCAGCTTTAGCAGGACGAGTACCATTGTAACGGATTACGTATGGTAATAGAATTGCATTTGTACGTCCGTGAACTGTGTGGAAGAATCCACCAATCTTATGCGCCATTGAGTGGCTCATACCTAAGAACGCATTGGCAAATGCCATACCAGCCATTGTAGAAGCGTTATGCATTTTTTCGCGTGATACGAAATCAGCATTTTTCACACTGCTTACTAAGTTTTCAAATACTAATTTAATTGCTTGCAATGCTAAACCATCTGTATAGTCATTTGCAAGTGTTGAAGTGTACGCTTCAATTGCGTGAGTTAATACATCCATACCAGTATCAGCTGTTACAAAGTCTGGAACTGTCATCACTAATGCAGGATCAACAATCGCAATTGTTGGTGTTAGTGAGTAGTCAGCTAATGGATATTTACGGTTGTTTGCTTTATCTGAAATTACCGCGAATGGTGTAACTTCAGAACCTGTACCAGATGTAGTTGGAATACCAACATATTTTGCACGTTCCCCTAATTCTGGGAATTTAAATGCACGTTTACGGATATCCATGAATTTTTGTACTAAGTCACGGAAGTCCACTTGTGGTTGTTCGTAGAACATCCACATTACTTTTGCAGCATCCATTACAGAACCACCACCAAGTGCAACGATTGTATCTGGCTCGAAGCTCTTCATGATTTCTGCACCACGGTTTACTGTTGTGATGTCTGGATCTGGTTCTACATCTGAGAATACTTCATAAATTACTTTGTTTGGACGTAATTCTAATTGTTCAATAACACGTTGTAAGAATCCTAATTTAACCATTGCTTGGTCAGTTACGATCATTACACGGCTTACATTTTTCATTTTTTGTAAGTATTGAATTGAATCGCGTTCGAAATAGATTTTTGATGGAACTTTAAACCATTGCATGTTATTTCTACGTCTCCCTACTTTTTTGATATTTAATAGATTTACAACACTTACGTTATCTCCAACTGAGTTACGTCCGTAAGAACCGCAACCGAGTGTTAATGATGGGATAAATGCGTTATAAACGTCCCCAATACCACCAAAAGTAGAAGGAGCATTCCAAATGACACGAATTGCACGAACAACACGTCCAAATTCTTTTGCTAATTCAGCATCTTCAGTATGAATTGCTGCTGAGTGTCCTAAACCATGGAATTCAACCATTTGACGTGCTTTTTCAACACCGTCTTCACGTGATTCTGATTTAAGTACTGCAATGACAGGAGAAAGTTTTTCGCGAGTTAAAGGTTCTTTTTCGCCAACTTCTTTACATTCTGCAGCAAGAATGTTTGTTCCTTCTGGAACTGAGAAACCTGCTTGTTCAGCAATCCATGCAGCTGGTTTACCAACGATGTTCGCATTTAGTTTAGCACCAGCACAGTTTTTGCTGTTTGCCTTTACGCCGAAGCAGAATTCTTCTAATAATGCTTTTTCCTTTTTGTTTACGAAGTAAGTGTGGTAGCTCTTTAATTCTTCAACAAAATCATCGTAAATTTCTTTATCAATGATTGCTGCTTGTTCAGAAGCACACACCATTCCATTATCGAATGATTTACTCATTACGATATCGTGAGCTGCTTGACGAATGTTAGCAGATTTTTCAACATAAGCTGGTACGTTACCAGCACCTACCCCAAGAGCTGGTTTACCGCAAGAGTAAGCAGCTTTAACCATCGCGTTACCACCTGTTGCTAAAATTGTAGCAATTCCGTCGTGGTTCATTAAAGCGTTTGTTGCTTCAATTGATGGATGTTCGATCCATTGGACACAGTTTTCAGGAGCTCCTGCTGCAACTGCTGCATCACGAACGATTTGAGCGGCATGAGCAGAACTTTGCTGAGCTGATGGATGGAATGCAAACACGATTGGGTTACGTGTTTTTAATGCGATTAACGCTTTGAAAATTGCTGTTGAAGTTGGGTTTGTTGTAGGTGTAATCCCACAAATAACCCCTACAGGTTCAGCGATTAAAGTTAATCCAGTTACCTCATCATCTGAAATAACACCAACTGTTTTAGTATGACGCATGTTATGCACCACGTGTTCACAGGCAAATAAGTTTTTCGTTGCTTTATCTTCGAAAACTCCGCGCCCTGTTTCTTCGATTGCATGTTGAGCTAATACACCGTGTTGGTCTAACGCAGCTACTGATGCTTTGGCTACAATGTAGTCCACTTGTTCTTGATTTAACAAGCGAAATTCATCTAGAGCTTTTAATCCTTTCTCAACTAATAAGTCGATTTCTTGTTGTACTTGGTTGTTTTTTTGTTCACTCACTTGTGATTTCCCCCAGTGCTTGTTATTTTTATCACATTTATATCGTACACTATTTCACATTGTTTGTAAATAGTTTTCATAGAAAAATTTTCCTTATGAAAACATATTCATTTGTTTTCATCTTCCTTTCATTTTAATGTCCTAACCTATACTTTTATTCTATCTATAATTCCGAAAATATCAATACTATTTCTAAAATATTTTGCAAACCTTTACATTTAATTATAAAAGAAAAAAGCTGACATTTTGATATGTACCCCCTTTACTGGACAAACCAGTAAAGGGGGTATTTATTATGCGTTACTCATTTGAATTCAAAATGAAATGTGTAGAATTATATCGACAAGGAATATGGGCCGAAACGCCTGAAAAAGTTATGAAAAGGAGTTTCCAAAGAAAAATACTGGATTGGGATAAAATTGAAAAAATTCACGGACCTAAAGGATTAGAGCGCGTTAAAAGGCAAAGAAAATGGACAGCAGAAGAAAAATTGACATTTATTCTACAGGTTTTAAACGGGAAGACTCTTTCAGAGGTTTCTTTTCCAGCAGGAATTAGTCGCGGATTATTAAGTTCTTGGGTTCACAAGTACCTAACTTATGGATATAATGGTCTAAAGAATGAGAAACGTAGACAAGCATTATCTAAGGAGCTTATTATGAATAAAAAGGCTGTGACTGGTAACCTTTCAGAATCCGAACGAGAAGAATTAGTTCGATTACGTGAGCGAAATGCATATTTAGAAGCTGAAATTGCTGTTATAAAAAAACTGAGAGCCTTGAGAAAAGAACAGGAAGCTGCGCTTCTCAAGGCGCGAAAGCAGCGATCATCAAGGAACTTCGAGAAGTAGGATACCAACTAAAATATCTTCTTAAAGCGATGAAAATGGCTAAATCTACTTATTATTTTGAATTAAATAAAGTAGATGCTGTGGCTGAAAAGAATGGGGATTTATTATTGGAAATCCAAACAATCTTTCATGAAAATAAAGGTAGATATGGTGTTAGAAGAATTTACCAAGAACTTCGTCGTAGAGGTTACGTTGTTAATCATAAAAGAATTCAACGTCTGATGCATATAAATGATTTGTTTGGAAAACGCCCTAAACAAAAATACCATTCTTATCGTGGTAGTGTTGGAAAAGTTGCTGATAATATTATTAACAGAGATTTTGTGGCCAAAAGGCCTCTTCAAAAATGGAGTACAGATGTATCTCAATTCACTTTTTCTTGGGGAAAATGTTTCTTTTCTCCAATCTTAGATATGTCTACTAATGAAATAATCTCCTATGATCTTTCTCTAAGCCCCGACTTAGAACAGATTCAAAGGATGCTAAATAGAGCTTTCAAAAAATTCCCTGATGTTAATGGATTGATTCTCCATTCTGATCAAGGTTGGCAATATCAACACGCATTTTACCAAAGATCATTAAATGAACGAGGGATTATTCAATCAATGTCCCGAAAAGGAAATTGTTATGATAATTGCATTATAGAAACGTTTTTCGCCAGAATGAAGAACGAAATGTTCTACGGTTTTGAAATGGAATATTCTACCTTTAAGGAATTTCAAACGGCTGTGGAAGAATATATAGATTATTACAATAACAAAAGAATTCAAGAAAAAACAAAATGGATGCCCCCTGTTCTATACAGGGAAACATCCATGTGTTCAGCTTAATTTAAAAATGTGTCCAGGATTCTGGGTACATATCAATTTTTGCCAGCTTCTTTCTTTAAAACAATTCACTAAGATTGATATCTTCTAATGTTATTTCTTTATTTGTCTGCGCCTCTAGTGACTCAAAATCAAAATATTCATTAATACTTAGTTGATTGATTTGAAAAATTTGTTCAAAAAGATTTTCAGGAATTTTCTTCTTCCATTTATAATCCAAAAAATAATGTGAAAGATCTTCCTTGGAAATAGTCTCATAGCCAAGTTCGTTAAATTCCATTACTTTATAATGGAACCATGTTTTATGTCTATCTTTTAAACTTTCCTTGTTCATAGACTACTCTTCTTCAGTTGCTACTTCTTCCGTACGAACTTCAATATTTGTTGGAGCTGCTGTAGGAATAACATGATGAATAGCACGTTTTTCGAATACTAAAATAACGTCTTCACAGTTTAATTCAACCGTTTGATCTTCACTATTCACTTTTTCAATGACACCATGTAAACCTCCGATGGTAACAACGCTATCACCTGGTTTAATGGCATCCATTCTTTCCTGCATCTCTTTAACTCTTTGACGTTGTTTACGTCCAAAGAACCAGAACGCTCCACCCGCTACTACTACGTATAAAATTAATAATGTTGTTTGATCCATAATCTTTCCTCATTTCCAATGTATATGTCTTTACTTTATCAAAAAAATTAATCTATTTCTATATTCTTTAGAAATTTCTAGCATTTTCCTTGTTGAAACCATATTCTTCAAAGAACGCTTCTCTAAACTCTAATAAGTTATCATCCATAATCGCTTGTCGAACTTGTTTCATTAAGTTTAATAAGAAGTACAAGTTATGATAACTTGTTAAGCGCAATCCGAATGTTTCGTCTGTCTTAAATAAATGACGAATATACGCACGTGTATAGTTACGACATGTGTAACAGTTACATTTCTCATCTAAAGGTCGGAAATCACGTTCGTACTTTGCATTTTTGACTACAAGACGTCCGCTACTAGTCATACATGTACCGTTACGCGCAATACGTGTTGGTAATACGCAGTCAAACATATCTACTCCACGAATGACACCATCAATTAATGAGTCAGGTGAACCTACTCCCATTAAATAGCGAGGTTTATTAGAAGGAATCAGTGGAGTTAAGTAATCCAACACTTCATTCATCTCTTGCTTTGTTTCGCCAACAGATAATCCACCAATAGAATATCCTGGGAAATCTAACGAAATCATGTCTTTAGCATGTGCGATACGTAAATCTTTATACCCCGCTCCTTGTAAGATACCAAATAACGCTTGACTATCTGGTGACTTATGAGCTTTTAATCCACGCTCTGCCCAACGAGTGGTACGAGCAATCGAATCTTTCACATAATCATGTGTATGATGAAAATCAGGACACTCGTCAAAACTCATAATAATGTCCGCACCTAATTTATTTTGAACATCAATTGAAATTTCAGGCGATATGAATAGTTTAGATCCATTTAGGTGATTTCTAAAATGAACCCCCTCTTCTTCAATACGACGCATATCACTTAGCGAAAATACTTGGAACCCGCCAGAATCGGTAAGAATCCCTTTCTTCCAGTTCATGAAGTTATGCAGTTTTCCAGCCTCATCTACAATATCCGCACCAGGACGTAACCATAAATGATAGGTGTTACTCAAAATGATATTAGCGCCCATTTCATCTAATTCTTCTGGAGACATTGATTTTACGGTGGCTAGTGTTCCAACCGGCATAAACATCGGTGTTGGGAAAGTACCATGAGGTGTAATGATTTCTCCAAGACGAGCGCCTGTATGTTTTTCAGTTTTTATTAATCTATATTTTACTGCAGGTTCTGTCATTTCATAAATCCTTTCTTCATTTCATAACTATCTAACTGTACTCTACATAGACAAAAATGTCCAATAAAAACGGGAGTCACGTACTTAATGACTCCCTTTCTACTACCAACCTTAGTCAGCAATTTTTGTATAATTGTAGCTTGGCTCTTTCAACTTCTCATCAAAGCCTACTTCTAAATTATGTCCTTGGAAAAACCATTCATCTCCAGTTTCAACAAAGTATGTAATTCCATTTTCCTCAACACTCACATAAGGTTTACTTGGAGCATCAACTTCAACAGCTAAAGAGAACCCTTCATGAATTGGACTGCATCCGTATACTTTACCTAGGAAACGAACACCGCGTTCTTTAGATACACCCATTTCTTCTTCGAACCATGCTTGTGCTTTTTTATCAATTGTTAGTTGCATTGTATCCACTCTTTCCTTTAATTTACAATCTCATTCTAACATAAAACTATAAAAAGTTAGTAAAGTTTGCTCACTGATTACCTGTATACATGAAAGAAACACAGTTTAGCGATGTTAAACTTGTGAACCCATTAGATTCATAAAAAGAAATCGTCTTCATTGAATTATCAGTAGTTAATTGAATTTGATACACATTCTTGTACTTTTCTAGAGTCTGTTGTAACAATTTTGTTCCGATTCCCTGGTGTTGATACTCAGGAGTTACCAAAATATCTTGAATAAACAGAATAGACGCTCCATCTCCAACAGCGCGCAATACACCAACGAGTATTCCTTCTTCAGTAAAGGCCGCTAATACATGAAGTGAACTTTTATAAGCAACTTCAAGCATTCCTGGATTTTGCGTGTAATTTGTCCATCCTACTGCTTCATAAATAGGCAATACATCTACTAAAGCGATTTCTGGATTATCAACATAACGGATCATATGATTCAACCCCTTTAAATCTATTTCATTTATTTACTCTCATAAAAATTATAAATAAAAAAACTGGAATCCACAATAGTGAATTCCAGTTCTGAAATTGTCTAATAAGATTAGCCAAGTTTGTTGTAGTACTCAACGACTAGTGATTCGTCAACTTCAGAAGTTAACTCGTCACGTAATGGTAGACGGTTTAATGAACCTTCTAATTTTTCTTCGTCGAAAGTAACGAACTCTGGACGACCATATAAAGCTTCTAAAGCTTCTTTAATGATTGTTAAGTTACGTGATTTTTCACGAACACCCACAACATCGCCAACTTGTACTTGGAATGAAGGGATATCTACGCGTTTACCGTTCACAGTGATGTGACCGTGGTTCACTAATTGACGTGCTTGACGACGAGTAGTTGCTAAACCTAAACGGTATACTACGTTATCTAAACGTTGTTCAAGAAGAACCATGAAGTTTTCACCATGTTTACCTTCTTTAATTTTGCCAGCTTTTTTG
Source organism: Granulicatella adiacens ATCC 49175 (assembly GCF_025150565.1). Lineage (NCBI taxonomy): Bacteria > Bacillati > Bacillota > Bacilli > Lactobacillales > Carnobacteriaceae > Granulicatella > Granulicatella adiacens. The sequence continues at coordinate 1,080,222 of NZ_CP102283.1, forward strand.
AATAAAGTAGCAAATTGACGTTCGTTCATACCATACATATGACGTAATTTTTGTTTTTCTTGTAATTGTTGACCATACTCAGATAATTTTTTACGGCTATTTGGTCCGTGTTGACCTGGTGCGTATGGACGACGAGCGATTTCTTTTCCTGTTCCTGAAAGTGAAATGCCTAAACGACGAGATAACTTCCAGCTTGGTCCAGTGTAACGTGACATTGAACATTCCTCCAATAATTGTTTATTTTTTTGGAGTAAAATAATCGCGAAATCTTCGATTCGTGCAGTCGCTACAAGGGTTCACCTTTGCAGCCGTGGTTACTACCTTACCCTAAAGGCTAGGACTGTTGACGAGCTTCTATATTTCTGCTGCATATTTTACACAAAAAGTATTGTACCCTATTTCCTATGAAAATACAAGGATTTTACTTCACTTCCCATTCAAGAGATAAGTGGCAACATTTTTGATCATCGGATTCCAATTGGTGCAATGTTTGAACCCCATTTCCAGTTTCACGAATTTCATAAAAACTCTTAACTGTAGCTTCAGGTAAAATTTCCTTATCATATTTTACTAGAACTGATTTTAAAGAATGAGTCTTAATAAAGTCCATGCCAAGGCTATCCATCACCCAATCGAAATACTTTGCATTATTCACATGGTGATTATAATCAATATCATTCAAGCGAACGCGATACGTTTGGACACTTGCATTATCCAAGTCGATTTTAGGAACTCTTGGATTACGACGATTATCTTTTTTATTCTCGATTGGATATTCGCTAAGTACTTCTTCATCGAGTGAGATAAGTTTTCTCTCTTTGATATTAATCATCGAAAATGTTGTTAATGCATCGACTAAAACTTCTTCCTCTTGAGATAAGATGGTATAACGACGGAACGTAAAGAACTTGTTATATCCAATAGGCTCCGTTTCGACAATAATTTCTTCTTCTAATTTCGGAAGACGATTAACCGTTAATTGGTTTTGAATCACAATCCATGAAAGACCTTTTTGATAAATCAAGTCAGGATGCGCAAGACCTCGTTCTTGTTTACGCGAAGCTAGCATCATAATCCCGACAACATGGCTAAGAGATAACTCTCCTTTCCAATTACATTCATACGCCTTCACAACATGATTCATGCGACAAATTGATTCTACCATAGTACATCCTTTCGTATTTGACTAGTTCCACACATCTACACTATCTGTATTCAATACTGACACAATTTCATGCCCTTTAAACAAGATAATATAATCTGTTGGTAAATGCATCACTTCATATAATTCTGGGTAATCTGGAAAGATTTCATACGCTTGATTTCCTTCTAGCGGTTGCGGATCCATCGTTTGGTCGATTGGAGCAATATACCAAGTTTCATCATCAAAACGGTGTGCATACCACTCATCCACTTCAAAAGTATGGTTAGCAATCACTAATGGTCCATCGAAACGAAATGGAATCAGACGGCCTAAAGTTTTCGTACGTTTTCCTGTTTGAATCGTTTTTCGAATAATGTCTAGGAAATAAGAGAAATCTTCCACCCATTCATCTAATAGTTTATGTTCGTAATTTTGAACGACCACTTGGAAATCTTCCCCTTTTGGAATCACTTTCACTTGCCCATAATGAATTGGAATTAAAGTGTCGACCTCGTCCCAATTCTCCTCAAAATATTCTTCTACGAAAGTAAGCATATCTTCTGCTTCCTTTTGATAGTCTTCATCCGCCACTAAAGTCAGACGTCGACCATTCACTTCACGAATAAATTCCATAAAATCTCTCCTTCCACGTTTACTAGTGTACCTCATTTTTAAAAATTTTACCTGTATCATACCCGCAAACTCTAAAAATTTGTTATACTGAATGAAAGCATGAAAGGAGCACATCAATGCAAAATAACCCTTTTTACAAGTTTTATCAAAAATCTCTTGACGAAAGAAAAGAAATATTATTCAATCATCCTACTTTGACTAGTAAAGCTAAAAAGCAACTAAACAAAGGTCTAGCGCTACCTGAATCCATCGCAAACCAAATGGTCGAAAACCAAATTGAAATATACGGCCTACCCTATGGAATTGTTCCTGAATTAATCGTAAACGGAAAAAGTTATATCGTTCCAATGGTAACGGAAGAGCCTTCTGTTATTGCTGCAGCGAGCTATGCTTCAAAACTACTTAATTTAGCTGGCGGGACAACGACTATTCAAGAAAAACGTGAAATGATTGGAGAAATTGCCATTGTAAACTCTCCTCTTACACTAGAAGAAGTAAAAGCCAAACTTGAGGAGCAAAAAGAATCATTATTTACAATTGCTAATAACGCGCACCCTTCCATTGTAAAGCGTGGCGGTGGAATTCGAGAAATATGGGTCGAAGAAAAATCTACTGAGAAAGAACAATTCTACATTTTCTACATTTCTTTGGATACAAAGGAAGCGATGGGAGCAAATATGCTAAATACCATCCTAGAAGCGCTCGTATCACCAATTGAAGCCTTGACTGAGGGCGAAAGCATTATGGCCATTCTATCAAACCTTGCAACAAACTCCGTTGTCACTGCTAAATGCGTGATCTCTCCAAGAATCTTGGATACGAGAACTACTAAAGGTGAAGATGTGATAGATCGAATCGTTTTAGCAAGTGAATTTTCTAAAGCGGACCCTTACCGTGCAACTACTCATAACAAAGGAATTATGAACGGTATTGACTCTGTTGTCATCGCTACTGGAAATGACTGGCGAGCAATCGAAGCTGGTGCTCACGCTTATGCAAGTTTAAGTGGACAATATCAACCACTGACAAATTGGACAAAAGATGAGGTAGGGAACTTAGTGGGGACTATCACTCTTCCTCTTCCTGTTGGAACGGTCGGAGGTTCAATTGCAATTCATCCAGGTGCACAATTTGCACACGAGTTACTCGGTCATCCAAGTGCTGTTGAACTAGCGGAAATCATCGCATCGATTGGTTTAGCGCAAAACCTTGCTGCTGTAAGAGCTCTTGTAACAGATGGCATTCAAAAAGGACATATGAGACTACAAGCGAAATCCTTAGGACTAGCAGTTGGAGCAACAGAAGATGAACTTCCGCTTCTTATGAATTTACTCGCTAAAGCACCTCACTTAAATCAAGAAACTGCAAAAGCTCTATTAGAAGAATTGAGAGAATAAAAAATAGACTTCCCTAGCTTAATGCTAAGGAAGTCTTCTTTATTTTCATTATCTTTCGTCTTCAGTATATTCCATTAACGTGAAGATGTCATAATCGCTAATTTTTTCGCGACCTTTTAAGTCTGTTAACTCTACTAAGAAAGCTAAACCAACTACTTCACCGCCAAGTTTTTCAACTAATTTTGCTGCGGCAGCCATTGTTCCACCTGTTGCTAATAAGTCATCACAGATAAGAACTTTTTGACCAGGTTTTACAGCATCTTTGTGTAAGTGTAATTCTGCTGATCCGTATTCTAAATCATATTCAACAGCTACTGTTTCACGAGGTAATTTTCCTTTTTTACGCGCTGGTGCAAATCCGATTCCTAATTCATACGCTACAGGACATCCAACGATAAATCCACGCGCTTCAGGACCAACAATCATATCAGCACCAATTTTACGTGCATAGTCAACAATTTGTTGAGTTGCGTATTGGTAAGCTTTTCCGTTTGCCATTAATGGAGAAATATCACGAAAAATAATACCCTCTTTAGGATAATTTGGAACGCTAGCAATATATTCTTTCAAGTTCATCAAGAACTCCTCCTTTTATTTATCCTATTGCGATTCAATCCAATTTTTCAATTCTTGAAACTGACTATAATTGAATTTTTTTTCAAGCAATAATTGTTCTTTTAACTTCTTTAATAAAACTGACTCTTCCAAGTCATTCGTTTTAGGATTTGTATGAATAAACAAATATCCGTTTTCTATTTTAACAAATTCTAACTCAAAAAACACTTTTAATATCACTCGGAATTGTTCAACGGGAATTTTCAGAAAATTTGCGACTGAAACTAACTTTTCATTGTAAGGAAGTTGTCCATGGGATTGGATATATTTATACACACTACCAAACTTGGACTTATCTGGAATTCCTGTGGTCACAACTGAGTTCTTCGTATACGCGATGATATATAGCTTTTGAGGAAATTCCATTTTAAAGAAAGTTTCCACTTCCTCCACTTTTTCAGGCAAATCAAATAACACGATCGCATTTGCGGTTGGAATCTCATTTGATGAAACAAAAGATGAAAAATCCATCACGCTTGAATTACTTGGAATTCTTGTTTGTAGTTCTTTTAAATACACTTCGTTTGAAGCTAAATAAAGGGCATTTTCAACATCAAGATGATCTTTAGTAATCTTCGAAGTCCGCCAGTCAATAACGATTCTACCTTTCACAGCGATATCTTTCACCATTAATTGAGGAAGACGATTATTTTGCCATTCATTTATCTCTAAAGTACCAGCAATGCTAATCTTGGTATCTGGTTGAAGAGAAGCTGCCCATTCCCCTTTACTAAAGGCCATTGCTTGTAGCGTATATGTAGAATTATCTTCTTTCAAATGAAGCTTCAAATGTTTTTTATCCGCTCCTAGCAATTGAGTAGACGCCACTTGGATTCCTTCTAATGAAACAATAGGCTCTGGATTATCCGTTCCAAATGGTTTTAAGCTGGCTAATGATTCAATCCATTCAACCGTAATATCTTTTAATGGAAGAACTTCATCAATCGTTAACGTAGCCTTCGCATCTAATAAGTCTTGATGGTCTTTAGCATATTGTTCTAGCCCATCAATAATCGTTGGAAGCATAATTGTTTCAACTGTCAAACCAGCAGCCATATGATGTCCACCGAATTTTAAAAGATGATCTTTTACACTGGTTAACGCATCATAGAGATTGAACTCTCCAAATGAACGTCCACTACCTTTAGCAGTTAATCCGTCATCACTAATGCCTAACACAAGAGTCGGTTTACCAGTCTGTTCAACGATTCGACTCGCTACAATTCCAAGAACACCTTCATGCCAACCTGGTTGCGCTAACACAAGGATTGGTTGATTCATCTGTTCTTGAATGATCGGAGTGGCTTCTTCGACGATTTGATTTACGATAGCTTGACGTCTTTCGTTTTCTGATTGCATGAAATCAACAATACTCTGTGCTTCTTCATCGTCAAACGTTGTCAACAACTGAACACCTGGAGTAGCATCTCCAAGGCGACCTAGCGCATTTAAGCGCGGTCCAATTTGGAAACCAATCGTCTTTTCATCTAATTTATCCATTTTAACTGATAGTTTTTCTAATAATGAAACAAGTCCAATTCGTTGCGTTTGTTTCATTTGAGCGATTCCTAGTTTAGCAATCGTTCTATTTTCATCTGTAAGACTGACTAAGTCCGCAATTGTTCCAATCGCTGCTAATTCTACCATTTCTTCTGGAAACTCTCCTAGAAGCGCGTGAGCAAGCTTAAATGCTACTCCAGCACCAGATAAGTCTCCACATGGGTAGTTTGCCTCTGGATGACGTGGATGGACAACTGCATAAGCTTCTGGAATTTCACTTGGAATTTCATGGTGGTCCGTTAAGATGACATCACAGCCATTCTCCATCGCATAGCGAATTGGTTCATGCGCTGCAATCCCACAGTCTACCGTAATAATAAGCGTATGCCCTTCTTCTATCACACGTTGGAATGCCGGAGTATTAGGACCATAGCCATCAGTAAAGCGATTCGGTAAATAGTACGATACTTGAGCTCCTAGCATTTCAAGCGTTTCGTAGAGAATCGTTGTACTCGTAATCCCGTCTGCATCGTAGTCACCATAAATATGAATCAATTCTCCATTTTCAATGGCTTCTTGAATACGCCCTACCGCTTTATCCATATCGTGTAAAAGGAATGGATCGTGGATTAGATGTGGTGTTGGCGAAAGAAATTCTTGCAACTCTTCTGCTGTTTGAATTCCACGTTCCACACATAAGCGGACGAGATTTCTGGATACACCACTTTCACTCGAAAGAGATGTTACGAGTTCTTCATCCACATTCTCTTTTAACTTCCATGCATAATTTGCAAAACTCATCGTACACCTCCTCTACTTTTTATTGAAAATACTCCCTAATAGTTTGTCTCCTATTTTCGGGAATAACACATTTAATTTACTCGCAAAGTTCATTGTTTTTGGCAAATTCACTTCACGTTTTTCTTTCTCAATTCCTTTAACAACTTCTCCTGCAACCTTCACTGGATCTAATACTACAGCGCCTAATTGCTCTAAGTATTTTCCAGTTGGCTCGGCTTTATCAAAGAAGTCTGTCGCAATCGGACCAGGATTCACAGTCATCACATGGACGCCATAAGGTTTTAATTCCAAACGAAGTGCATTTGAATACCCTAAGACTCCAAATTTAGTCGCTGAATACACGGATGATTTTACTGTTGCCGATTTTCCAGCTTGAGAAGCGATATTCACAATTACTCCGCTCTTATCTTCAATAAACCTAGGTACAAAATGCTGAGTGATTTTAATTAATGTATTCAAGTTTAACTGAAGCATTTGATTAATCTCAGATTCACTTAAGTCTTTAGCATATTTAAGGTAGCCAAGGCCAGCATTGTTGATGACCATCGTAATTTTGTATTTTTCATCAAGAGTTGATAATAAGTCTTGAACAGACGCATCATCGGTTAAATCACACGAATAAATATCGACAGGTTTAGACGTGTTCAATCTGCATTCCGAGGCTACTTGCTCTAGTTTAGCAGTGTTTCGAGCCACCAGTATGAGTTGTACATTTCTTTTAGCTAATTCCAGTGCGATTTGTGCGCCGAGCCCACCGCTTGCTCCAGTGACAAGAGCCACTTGATTTGTAAACCATTTAGCGTCCTTCATGATGTTTAATCCTTTCAACAGTCACAATGTCGAAGTCTTTGACAACTTGAACATTTTCAAAAATCTTTTTAGCCTCGTCTTCTAACTCTTGGGATTGTTTCCCAAGATAGCGAGCACTGATATGCGTTAACAATAGTCGTTTAACCTCAGCGTTTTTAGCCACTTCAGCTGCTTGAAGACTTGTTGAATGGAAATGACGATAAGCTTGTTGGCCTTTATCGCCTTCGTATGTCGCCTCGTGGACGAGAACATCCGAACGATAGGCCAAGATTTCACTAGCTTCACATTTACGGGTATCTCCGCATATGGTCACAACGCGTCCTTTAATATCCGGAGAAATATAATCTTGTCCATTCACGATTGTTCCGTCTTCTAGAGTAATGGTTTCGCCTTTTTTCAACTTACCGTAAAGCGGACCAAAGGGAATTCCTAACTCTTTTAAACGGTCTGCTTGCAGTTCGCCTGGTTGATCTTTTTCAGTGACACGAAATCCATAAGATGGAATCCCATGTTCGAGTCGCTTCATTTCTACTTTAAAGTGTTTATCTTCGAAAAGAAGACCTTCTTTTTCAAATTCAACAACTCTTAAAGGATATCCTAATTTTGAACAAGAAGCCTGAATCGTTGTATCGATAAAGTTTTTAATCCCTTTAGGACCATAGAGGGTTAAATCATCTTCTCCGCCTTGGAAAGAACGACTAGTCAGTAGTCCTGGTAAACCAAAGATATGATCCCCATGCATATGTGTGATGAAAATCTTCTTGATTTTTCCTGGACGAATATTTGTATTTAAAATCTGTTGCTGTGTAGCTTCTCCGCAATCGAATAACCACACTTCATTAATCTCATCGAGAAGCTTTAATGCAATTGAAGTGACGTTTCTCATTTTAGAAGGTACGCCAGCACCTGTTCCTAGAAATTGCAATTCCATTTTAATTTCCTCTCAATGTTTCATATATTTTTTTCGCAAAGAATAGCGCTTCTTCATGAGCACCAACTTCCGTTACATACGATTTATGTGAATAGAACCAATCTTGGTCTTTGGAATACTCATTCCAGTCAAGAACATGGACATTCGAATACTTCTCACTTACAGAAGCGTACACGTTATTGACATCCTCTCTCCATGTTTTAGACGTTGTTGTCGTAACAAGGAAGATTTGTTTTTCCATACCAATTCGTTTTAATTCACGTTCCAATTGTCCTTTTGTAAAAGCACTATTAGCACCAAACATTAATACAACGATGTCATTTAATTGATTCTTCGATTTTAATTCGTTAATCGTTGAAGATAAGTCTGTTACTTGTGCAATCGTTGTTGCATGCATCACGGCATTAGGGTAAATGGTCGTGAGTTCATTGGCAATTGCAAGAAGGGATTGGTCTCCGATAAAGGTAATTGAACTATTACTACTAAAGACGGTTTCTTCACGAGTTAAACCAACTACGTTATTAATGGTTTTCAGTAATTTTTTATCCGTTTGTTGTGTATTATCCACAATTGTTTGGTTTGTATGGATTAATTCTGTAAGAGTGGCCTCTTGTTCAGACAGTTTACTTGTAGACTGTACTAAACCAACTGCTAAAATGATGAGTGGCACCGCACAGATTCCAAAGAAAATTTGTTTTCCAAAAGCTGTTTTTTCATTCAACAGCCCCATTATTTTACGGGCCATTTGAAGATAACGTCTTTTCTCAAACACTTGATACCAAACTTCTCCAAAGAAGAGAATCAGTACTAATTGGATGATGCCGTGAATTAAACTACTTGAACCAATAATGCCCATTTTTGCTTGGTATAAGACAATAATCGGTAAGAACCATAAATAATACGATAAACTCCTACGACCAATCACTGTTAATGGTTTGAAACGGAATAAAATTCCAGTTCCTACTTTTGGATGTAGGCTCATCAAAATAACAGCTGCAACTGTTAAATCAAAAAGCAACATTCCACCACGATAAGTAATATCTTCATTTCGTCCGAGTGTAAATAATAAAATGAACATTAACACAATTGGGATTAAGCGTAAATATTGCTCATACGGCAACCTAGATTTATGTTCCTTTTGGAAACGATCTAAAGGATATAACAATGCCGTACATGAACCAATAAGCATTGAAAACAATCGGGTCCAAGTGCTCATCGTGACATACGTTAATGAGTCTGCTCCTTTATAACTAAAGAGCATTAATCCAAATGAAGCTGTAGCTAACACAACGATAGCCACAAACAATGTATTATGCTTCTTAACGAATAAACTTAAGACTGCAAACACAATCGGCCACAATAAGTAAAATTGAAAGGCCAATGAGATATACCATAAGTGTTCAAATGGATTTTCCGTTAATAAGTTTGGAATAAACGTTTGAGCCCTAAGAATCTGCCACCAGTTATTTAAAAACACTAAACTGGAAGTAAATGAACCTCTTAAGTTCACCAACATCTCATTTTGAAACAACGTAATATAAATGAACACTAAAACGAGCATTGCGATTAAAGGCAGTGCAATACGCGCTAATCGTTTTAGTAAAAACTGCTTCAAAGGAATCTTTCCATCGTTCATCAAACTTGTCATTAAGCGGTTTGTCATAAAGTATCCCGCTAAAATGAGGAAGATGTCCAATCCAAGAAATCCACCCGGTAAGCGATAAGAATACAAGTGATAAATAATAATACTAAGAATTCCTATCGCTCTTAGGCCGTCAAAGGAAGATACGTAAAAACGTTTTTCCATCTCACTTCTATCAATCATATTCAAAACTCCTTAATCTACGAACTCGAATGAGAAGTTTAGAATGCGTACTAAATCGCCATTTTCAGCGCCTTTTTCACGTAAAGTGCTATCTACACCCATTCCACGTAATTGACGTGAGAATCGCATAACAGACTCATCATGTTCCATATTAGTCATCTTGAATAGTTTTTCAATCTTGTCACCATAGAGTACCCAAGTTCCATCTGGATCTCTTGTCACTTTGAATGGTGCTTCCTCTTCTTCTAATCCATAAACGATATGTGTTTCCACTACTTCTTCGTTTAATGGGAAGAATTCTGTTTCTTCTAACACTTCAGCAGTTCTAGCAAGCAATGCTTGAAGGCCTTCACGACGATATGCAGAAATTGGGAAAATTTCTGGCATTTCTTCACCTTCAGCCAAGCTATCCGCTAAATCTTTCTTGAACTTCTCTAAGTTTTCTTCCGCTTGTGGTTGGTCCATTTTGTTAGCTACGATTAGCATTGGACGTTCCAATAAGCGTAGGTGATAACTTCCTAATTCCTCTTGAATAATCTTGTAATCTTCAAAAGGATCACGGCCTTCCATTGCGGCCATATCAATCACATGAAGTAATACTTTTGTACGTTCGATATGTTTTAAGAAATGAATACCAAGCCCCACACCTGTGTGAGCTCCTTCAATTAAACCTGGTAAATCTGCAACAACGAATTGTTCGCCATTTGGAGACTGCGCCATACCTAATTGAGGATTCAATGTTGTAAAGTGATAGTCTGCAATTTTTGGTTTTGCGCTTGAAATCACGGATAGTAAAGTGGACTTCCCTACAGATGGGAATCCAACTAACCCAACATCTGCTAAAACTTTTAATTCTAAATCGAGTTCAAACTCTTCCCCAGGTTCACCATTCTCCGCAATATCTGGAGCAGGGTTTTTATGCGTTGCAAAACGGATATTTCCTCGACCACCACGGCCTCCTTTTGCAACCACTACTTCTTGCCCATCTTCTACTAAGTCAGCAATCAACGCTTTTGTTTCAGCATTTCTAACGATTGTTCCTGGTGGAACTTTAACGATTAAGTCTTCTGCTCCACGGCCATACATACTCTTACTCATGCCGTTTTCACCAGGTTTTGCTTTGAAATGACGTTTGTGACGGAAATCTAATAAGGTTCTAAGTCCTGAATCGACTTTAAAAATGACACTTCCGCCTTTACCGCCGTCTCCACCAGCTGGGCCTCCGTCTGGTACGTATTTTTCACGACGAAACGCAACCATTCCGTCTCCACCTTTTCCGGCTTTGACTTGAATCGTGGCACGATCATAAAATACTGCCATTTCATTCACTCTCCTTTCTGTATGAGGGGTCTTATTTAACAATTAATGATGTGAAATCTGCTAAATCTAAAATGATTTCAGATAGCAATCCTAAGAATCTTAGACGGTTACGACGAGTCGCTTCATCGTCCACCATTACCATATTTTCATTGAAGAAATCATTGATTTTTGGTGCCATTGCTTCTAAATGACTATAAAGTTCTTCAGGAGTTAATGTTTGTACTTTTGAATGAAGTTCTTTAATAGCTTTTACTAAAGTTCGTTCACTTTCTGTTTCAAGGCGATCTTCTAAAATTTCGCCACTCGCATCATCCTGAGCTTTCGCACTAATATTAATAACACGGTTTAATGCCTCTGTAATTCCTTTAAATTCTTCTGATTCAGAAACAGCTGAAAGAACTTTTGCAGCTTTCAATTGTTCAGGAACTGATGAAGTATGACTGTTTACAATCGCATCGATAATATCATGACGTTTTGTAATTGTTGCAATACGTTGTGCCACACGTTCACGAATAAAGCTTAAGATAAACTCTTCAACTTCTTCCTCTTTACCTGATAGGAATTCAGCATAGTCAAGACCTAACAATAGTTTTGTAAAGTCTTCAATTTCGATGTTCCAATCAAAGGCTGCAAGAATTTGTACAAGTCCCATAACTTGACGACGAAGCGCATATGGGTCATTTGATCCTGTTGGAAGCATTCCAGCAGCTGTAAAGCTTAAGAAGGTATCCAATTTATCGGCAACTGCAAGTAAAGCGCCTGGTACTGAAGAAGGCAATTCACCATCTGCACTTGTTGGCATATAGTGTTCACGGATTGCTTGAGCCACTTCAGGAGTTTCTCCTTGTTTCAAGGCATAGATTTCACCCATGATTCCTTGTAATTCAGGGAACTCACCAACCATGTTTGTTACTAAATCGAATTTGTAAATAGAAGCGGCACGTTGCGCTGTGACAACGACATCACTTGGTAAGTTCAATTCTTTTGCAATACGTCCCACAAGTAATTGCACACGGTCCATTTTCTCTGTCATTGAACCAATCTTGGCATGGAAGTTTAATGTTTCTAATTTCTTCAAGAAAGTTGTCATCGGAATCTTTAAGTCTTCTTCGTAGAAGAATAATGCATCTTCTAGACGAGCTGTTAACACTTTTTGATTTCCTTTAGCTACATTTTCAATCATGTAGTCATTACCGTTACGTACTGAAACGAAGAATGGTAATAATTGTTTTTCCTGGTTATACACAACAAAATAACGTTGGTGTTCTTTCATTGATGTCACTAATACTGGTTCTGGAACGACTAAGTATTTTTCATCAAAAGTACCCGCAAATGCTGTTGGGTATTCAAGGATTGAACTTACTTCTTCTAATAAGTCTTCATCGATTGGAATAATCCAGTTATTATCTGCAGCTAATTCTTCAATTTGCTTGCGAACTAATGCTTTACGTTCATCTTGGTTCACGATAACGAATTGTTCAGCCAATGCTTTTTCATAGCTTTCTGGGTTTTCAATCGTTGCTTCTTTTCCTAAGAAACGATGTCCTCTTGAAGTACGTCCAGCTTTTACGTCTAATACGCCGATTTCTTCGATCACTTCATTGCCGTATAACGCAACAATCCAGTGAATTGGACGTAAGTATTCAAATGTATGAGCTGCCCAACGCATGGTCACTGGGAATTTCATATCTGTAATCACAGAAGATAAGTTTTTAACCACTTCTTTTGTTGATTTACCAGCGATATGTTGTTTCACATGAATGTATTCAACGCCATTCACTTCTTCAACGTAAATATCATCTGTTGTTAACCCTTTTCCACGAACAAATCCTTCAGCTGCTTTTGTCCAAGCTCCATCTTTTTGAGCGATTGCAAGAGATGGTCCTTTAAAGATTTCTTCTCGGTCAGCTTGTTCTTCGACTAAGCCATTTACTCGAACCGCTAATCTTCTAGGAGTTGCAAATGCTTCAAAGGATTCAAATTCTAAGTTTTCATCTTTGAAGAAGTCTTCTACACGTTTTGCTAATTGTTCAGAGCTTGTTCGAACATATTGAGCAGGTAATTCTTCTAAACCGATTTCTAATAATAATGATTGTGTCATTCTTTCTCCTCCAAACTCTCTTATTTCTCTTTTAATAATGGGAATCCTAATGCTTCACGTTCAGCCACGAAAGTTTTCGCGATGGTACGAGCCATCTTACGAATACGGCCAAGGAATCCAGCACGGTCAGTTGCAGAAATAATTCCGCGAGCATCCATTAAGTTAAATGCATGAGAGCATTTCAATACATAATCATATGCTGGGTGCACTAAACCTTTTTCCATTAATACAGTCGCTTCTTTTTCAAAGTCTGTAAATAATTGCATTAATAATTCTGCATTGCTTTCTTCAAAAGCGTATTTAGAATGTTCATATTCTGGTTGAGTGAAGATATCCCCATATTTAACATCTCCAGTCCATACTAAATCATAAACACTCTCTACTTCTTGAATGTATGAAGCAAGACGTTCTAAACCATAAGTGATCTCACTTGTTACAGGGTGACATTCTAGTCCACCTACTTGTTGGAAGTACGTAAATTGAGTCACTTCCATTCCGTCAAGCCATACTTCCCATCCTAAACCAGCGCAGCCTAGAGATGGATTTTCCCAGTTATCTTCTACGAAACGAATATCGTGTTCTAACGGGTTAATTCCAAGAGCTTCTAAGCTTCCTAAATATAATTCTTGAATATTTTCAGGAGATGGTTTCATCACCACTTGGAATTGGTGGTGTTGGAATAAACGGTTTGGGTTTTCCCCGTAACGACCATCTGCTGGACGACGTGAAGGTTCCACGTACGCGGCATTCCATGGTTCTGGTCCAATCGCACGAAGGAATGTATAAGGACTCATTGTCCCCGCCCCTTTTTCAGTATCGTATGCTTGAAGAAGCAAGCATCCTTGGTTAGACCAATAATTTTGTAATGTTAAAATAATTTCTTGAACACTTAATTTTTTTGCCATAATTGTTCTCCTTTCTATTGTGCATTCACTACTGGATAGAATTCATAAATCACTCCAGGAATCACTTCACATTTAACTTCTTTAATCGCTTCATTCTTTGTTTTAAAGCCGTACATTGAATAGTTTGCACTTGTTTGGAATTCTTCCAACACTTCATCTTCATGGCCAATCACACTGACTTTAATTGGTGCTAAAGAAACCACCTTCAATTGAAAATCTTTGAATTCTGAAGCTGGAATGACCATTGTAAAATCCATATTATTTCCTCCTTTGGCTAAATAAAAAAAGTCCCTATGTACACAAAAAGCATACATAGGGACGACTAATCGCGGTTCCACCCTAATTTCTTGGTTTAAAACCAAGCTTCATTGTTGATAGACTCAAGTGCGCCACTTTTAATGACCCATGATATGGATTCCACCAGCCCATACTCTCTTTGACATTTTATCATTAAAAATCTCACTGTCAACGTCCTATTAATCTTCCACTATAGTACCGATAATTGCTTAAAAAGTCAAGTAAAGACAGCGTTTTGCGCTACTCTTAATCTTGTCCTCTTTTCTGCATTAACGTTTCCCATTCGACCATCTGATCTAAGAATTTTTTGCTCTTCAAACGTATGCCCACATACTCATCCATAATGGTGTCAAACAACCGTCTTAATTCACTTGTAGTCTCACCCGATAACTGAATAGACCCTATTTGTTTTGGAGTATTCACAAGCGCTAATTGCCTTGCTACGTACAATGCCTTTCTAGACAGTTGCATGCGATACTCATCTTCGTCTAAATGATTCTTACACAGGCATCCATGCTTTTGAATCGAAAAATCAACTAAGTCCGTATCCCTATTACAAATAACACAATGTTGCCACTCCACTTCGACTCCAAAGTAACGTAGAATCTTGATTTCAAAGAACCTCAAAATTACTTCTGCATCGATTCCATTATTAATGGCTTCAATAGAGTCCCACAGCAGTTGAAATACCGTCTTATTCACTATATGGTCATCCATCACCGCATCTGTTAATTGTGTTAAATACGCTAAAACTGCTTGTGCCTTTACATCTTGTAAGACAATCGTTGCAG
Source organism: Granulicatella adiacens ATCC 49175 (assembly GCF_025150565.1). NCBI lineage: Bacteria > Bacillati > Bacillota > Bacilli > Lactobacillales > Carnobacteriaceae > Granulicatella > Granulicatella adiacens. The sequence continues at coordinate 1,095,292 of NZ_CP102283.1, forward strand.
GCTTAATATCGTGACTATCCTTTAGGAAACTAAACCCATTTTGATGAATATGCCCCAGGAAAGTCGCTCTTGTAAACACCTGTGTTGCAGCCGTTAATGGATGATTGCTTTGCTGTGCATTTCGTAAAAAGAACATCAACTTTCCGTGGTCTCTCGTCAAAATTTTTACGAGCATATCTTTTTCTCGGTACGTCTGTCTCATTATGACAATCCCATCAAAATAGTGGTAATAATCCATTTGATTTCATCCTAATCTCTATAGTCTGTCTCTTTATATCCGTATTCTTGTAGATTACTTTTACGTTTACGCCAATCTTTTTCGACTTTTACCCACAATTCAAGATAAACCTTATTTCCGAGTAATTGTTGAATATCTCGTCTAGCTCTCGTCCCAATTTCTTTCAAGAGACGTCCACCTTTACCGATAATAATACCTTTTTGTGATTTTCGCTCCACGATAATATTTGCATAGACATGAACCTTATCAAATTCATCTTTTTGCATTTTATCCACTGTTACAGCCACTGAGTGAGGGATTTCTTCCTGTGTTAACTGTAAAATTTTCTCACGAATTAATTCTGAAACCACAAAGTATTCCGGGTGATCGGTTATTTGGTCTGCTGGATAGTATTGTGGACCTTCGGGAAGAGCTTCTATAAGTGCTTCCATTAATTCGTTCACATTATTTCCTTGTAATACTGAAATTGGGAATACTCCCGCAAAATCAAGAGCATCTTTATAACTTTCAACACGCTCTAATAACACTTCTGGTGTAACAAGGTCAATCTTATTTAACACTAAAAAAATCGGTGTCTTAATTCCTTTTAGCTTTTCAATAATGAAGTCGTCTCCTGGCCCACGTTTTTCACTGACATTGACCATAAATAAGACTGCATCCACTTCTTTTAAAGCAGAATAGGCACTCTTCACCATGAATTCACCAAGCTCATGTTTTGGTTTATGAATTCCAGGCGTATCTAAAAAGACAATCTGAGCGTTATCTTTAGTATAGACTCCTTGAATTTTATTTCTTGTGGTTTGTGCTTTATCAGACATAATGGCAATCTTCTGACCTAACACATAGTTCATAAATGTTGATTTGCCGACGTTAGGTCGCCCCACAATCGCTACAAATCCTGATTTAAATGATTTTGTCATACTCTCTCCTTAAAAATGAAACCATTTTGGCAAAATTATAATCATCGCAATAACGACTGTAAAACCTGCGCTTAACAATACTCCACCTGCTGCAATATCTTTTGCCTTTTTAGCTTCAATATGATATTCCTTTTTCACTAATAAATCTACCAAATTTTCAACAACTGTGTTTAATATCTCCATGACTAATACTAAAAATATACAAAGTAATATAAAACACCATTCGAGTGCAGTTAGTCCAGAAATGAAACTTATCAATATGGCCAACGCCGCCATGGACAAATGAGCTTTCATATTCCGTTCTTCATGAATAACTGTTTTGATTCCGTGTAGTGCATGTTTCATTGAAGTCAAAAAGGTTGAATTTTTTCCCGTTTGTCTATCCGTCATTTCTAGTTAACCCATAAGCTTCTAAGATTTCTTGTTGCAATCCTGTCATTTCAGCTTCCTCTTCTTCAGTTTGATGGTCATAGCCATTTAAATGTAAAAATCCGTGAAGTGCTAAAAATCCAAGTTCTCTTTCAAGCGAATGACCATAATCTTCTGCTTGTTCTTTTGCACGGTCTAAAGAGATGACAATATCTCCAATTGAAGTCACGAAACTATCATCTTCCTCCATAATTGACTGCATGCTTGCCAAATCATCATCGTCATCATCCAATGCAAAACTGATAACATCCGTTACTTTATCGATATTTCTAAAATCACGATTGATTTCTCGAATCCGTTCACTAGATACGAAAGAAATACTACATTCTTTTGTTTGAGGTATTTTTAGAAAATCTGCTGCAAAAGATACCACCTTATGAACCAGTTCTTGATGACTTTCTGGAACTACTTCTGTTTCATCAATAATTTCAATAATCATTTTAAAATCTCCTTTATTCATGTCACTATTATTTTAACAAACTCCCTACATTATTGGAACTTTGACGAATGTTGAACTAAACATTAAATAAAAATGATCCTTTCCCCCAAAATTGTTCATTAAACAATCTTAAAGGAAAGGATACTAACTCTTAACTAGGTTTTTTTACAATTTTTGGATACTCTATTCGCGAATGGAATGTTCCGTTTAGAGAAGCCACAATATTTTTTTCTATAATGGACAACTCTTTCATCGTAATATCACATTCTACAAACTGACCATCTTCCAAGCGATTCATAATGATAGAATGAACCAAATTCTGAACTTTTTCTAAAGTAGGCTCTTTCATCGCTCGAGTTGCAGCTTCTGCACTATCTACAATATTAATGACCGCTGACTCTTTGGTCTGAGGTTTTGGACCAGGATATCTGAAATCCTCTTCGATTGCATCCGGATTTTCTTTTAGGGCTTCTGCATAAAAGTATTTCATCAAAGTAGTTCCATGATGTTCTGCACAAATATCAATTACTGATTTTGGTAATTGATGTTCTTTTAAGATTTCTACTCCTTTACGAACATGATCAAAAATGATTTCTTTTGATTCATAAGGTCCAATCATTTTATGCGGACTTTCCATATGAGCAGGCAAGTTTTCAATAAAGAAGAACGGGTGCTCTGTTTTTCCAATATCATGATAATAGCTTGCTACTCGTGCTAATTGAGAATCTCCCCCAATTGCCTCAACACAGTTTGCTGAAATATTAGCCACCATTAGACTGTGGTGATAAGTCCCTGGTGCTTTTGTAATTAAATCTTTTAACAGAGGTTGATTTGGATTAGATAACTCTGCCCATAAAAGAACTGAACTATCTTCAAAAAGATAAGTTAGATATGGCATTAAAATGACTGGAATTACATATGATAAAAATCCACTAATCGCTGCAAACGCAAATAACCAACCAGATTGAGTAGAAACTAGTTCATAATTACTAAAAAATACAAACGGAATCATTAACGAAACAGGAATTACAATTTGTAGAAGTAATTGTTTAAACCAAGATAAGTTTTTCCAATAAACTTCTTGAACAACTCCTAACCAAGCCGCAAGAGAAAAATAAACAGTTGTTAATGCTATTTCAGTATTGATATTGTCACTACCAAACATAAACCAGACTAAAATCGGATAAACTAACATCGCAATAATTGTAAAGAAAAATTTTGAGGTTAACTTATAAATAAGATAGATTAATCCAGCAATTGGAAAAGCAACACCAATATAATCAATCCCTCTATTTTGCAAGAACGATAAAATTTTCAACAGAACAGCCCCCATTGAAAAAACAAAAGTAAACACTGTTAATTCATTTAAACGGGTATCCCAGTCTTTACTTGAAACTCCCACTTTATATCGAAGCGAGAATACTAGAAGACTAACGATAAAGATTCCAAGGAAAATCAAGTAACTATAGAGTTGATGATAATTGTTTGTTGTTCCATTGATACCGAGTAACTCAAGAATACGTAAATCTTCTTGAGTTATAATATGTCCTTCTTGGATGAGAACTTGACCTTGAAGAATTCTAACGGTTGAGACGCTTTGCTTTGCATTCTCTTTTGCACTGTTGGTTGCATCTTTATCCACTACATTATTAGCAACAATGCTATTGGTTAACAATTGTCCTAATAATTCACGTTCTGAATCAGAGAATCCACCATTAAACAAAGATCTTTTTGCAACTTCTTGCGCTTGCAACAGATTAGAATCTGTAATAGAAGAAGCCATTTGTTCCTTCGTTGCGTCTTCTACAGCCTTCTCATAGCTCTCTAATTTTTCAGAACTAGCCGATAAAAGCTGAACAATAACACTATCTTTAATATACAAAGCAAAATCTCGAATGGCTTTATTTTCCCTATCTAAACTTTTCTTAAAATAGCTTAATCTATCTTGAATTGTAGCTACTTTTGTAGATGTTTCTCCAGTCGTTGTGGTAGTTGAATCTCCCCCAAATATTTCGCTTGATGATTTGGCCGCAACCGTTTTAATCGCTTGGAAAAACTGCTTTATCTTATCGATTTGCTGTTGTTGTTTCGTTTGATCAAATACATAAATATCACCAATACCATCCATCGCCATTTGTTGATTTTTTGCGGTTTGCTCTTTATCCTCAATTGTTCTTGGAGAACGAATTGTTTCTTTAGCAACTTGATTTAACTCTAAAGAATAAGAAGTTGGTTGTACATTACTCCATCCTAAAATGAGTAACACTAAAAATGTCATCCCTAATAAAGCAGGTAGATAGAGCATTCCTAAAGTTTCTTGAAACTTACGGAGCTTTTGTCTCACTTTCTTCACCTCGTTCCTTTTCAGTTTCCTTTGGTGCTGAATATGCATTAATAATTTCAGATACGATTGGATGACGTACAACGTCTCCTGCATCAAATTCTACAAACGCAATTCCATTGATTCCTTTTAGCTTGCGTTCAGCATCTAAAAGACCACTGGCTTGATGTCCTTTTGGCAAGTCAATTTGAGACTTATCTCCATTGACAATCATTTTTGAACCAAAACCTAAACGAGTTAAGAACATTTTCATTTGCGCTCTAGTTGTATTTTGAGCTTCATCTAAAATGATAAATGAATCTTCTAGAGTACGCCCACGCATATACGCTAACGGCGCCACTTCAATGACTCCTCGTTCTAAGAGTCGATTCGTATGTTCCATACCGTATACGGTATAAAGAGCATCGTATAACGGACGTAAATATGGATCTACTTTTTCTTTTAAGTCTCCTGGTAGGAAACCTAAATTTTCACCGGCTTCAACGGCTGGACGAGTCAAGATTATTTTCTTCACTTCGCCTTTTTTTAATGCTTGAACAGCCATCACAACGGCAACGAACGTTTTACCCGTTCCGGCAGGTCCAATCCCAAAGACCACATCAGTCTTCTTAATGGCATGAATGTACTGTTGTTGCCCATATGTTTTGGCACGAATCGCTTTTCCTGCAAATGTACGGCCAATTTCTTCGTTATATAAATTAACAAAGTAATCCAAAGTACCACGTTTAGCCATCTTCACCGCAGTGATGATATCTGTTTTAGAAATACTAATCCCACGTGCAATCAAGTCTTGAAGCTGGTTTAGTAGTTCTTTAACTTGAGTAACATTCTCTTCTTCACCAGTAATAAAGAGTTGCTCTCCACGATGAGTGATTTGTACTTGGAATGAATCTTCAATAAAACGAATATTCTGATCTTGAGAACCAAATAATTGAATTAGTTGAGGATTATCGCTTAATTCAACACTTGCTTTTACGGTTTCTTTTTCCAATCAGTTATCCTCCAATCCACACTTATTTATTTAAGTGTGCTTTTACTTGTTCTTTAATGACATTACCGTCTGCTTGTCCTTTTAGAGCTTGCATTACGGCACCCATTAATTTACCGAATTCTTTATGTGTTGTCGCCCCTACTTGTTCAGCGATTTCAGCAATTTTTGCTTGTACTTCTTCTAAAGAAAGTTGTGCTGGCAAATATTTTTCAACAATCACTAATTCACCTTGTGTTTTTTCAACTAGTTCTGGTCGATTTGCTTTTTCAAATTCAACAATTGAATCACGACGTTGTTTTGCTTCACGTGATAAAATTGTTAATTCTTCTTCAGCTGTTAGCTCTGATTTTTTGTCAATTTCAGCCGCTTGAATTGCTGTTTTAATCATACGTAAAACTGCTAATGTTTCTTTATCTTTTGCTTTCATCGCTGTTTTAATATCGTTGTTAATCGTTTCTTTTAATGACATTGTTCTCTCTCCATTCTTGTATTTCGTTTGATTGATAAAAAAAGACTGGGACCTATAGCCCCAGCCTGACATAGTCATATGATACACAGAGTTGACTAGAACTTGCGTTTACGAGCTGCCTCTGATTTTTTCTTACGTCTTACACTTGGTTTTTCATAAAACTCACGTTTGCGAGCCTCTTGTAAAGTTCCGGTTTTAGAAACAGTACGTTTGAAGCGACGAAGAGCATCATCAAGTGATTCGTTTTTACGAACAACTGTTTTTGACATATCCTATTCCCTCCCTCCGAGCATTTAAAAGTAACTGTTTTCTTTTGAATAGAATAACCAAACAAACGAAATGTCCTTTTTTTATTATAGGAAAGGTTCGCTAAAATGTCAATCAACTTCTATACTGCCTATGAACTTTTTTAGGAAAACCATAATTTATGCTTTAGTTGCGCATTTTTCGCAAAGTCCAAAAATCTCGAATCGATGAGAGTGAATTTCACAACCTTCTAATTGATCTTGGAAGAAGTCCATTGGGCACATATCTATTTCTTTTGTACTACCACACTTTTCACAAATGAAATGATGATGATGCCCATGAGTTTGGCACCGGAATCTAAATAATTTCTCACCATTTAGTTCTGTTCCTTCTAAAATATTCAATTGTACAAAGGTATATAAATTACGATAAATTGTATCATAACTTAATTGTGGAAACTCTGAAGCAATTAACTCTTGCACCTGTTTTGCTGACAAGTAACGATTCGCATCATTTAAAATTTCAACCAATCGTTGGCGTTTATTCGTGTGCTTGTAGCCCGCTTCTTTTAGAATCTCTAATGCTTCTTCCACATGATTATGTGAGTGGTTATGATGATGTTCATGATGGTGCTCACAATGTTCGTGACCACAGCAATGATCGTGTGAATGCATATTATTTCCTTCTTTCTTGATTTAATAACTCTTCAATCCAATGTGAATCAAATTTTCCAGAACGAATCATTTCAATCTCTTTCTTGTATGGCGCAATCTGAACTTTATCTTCCACTTTAATCCATGGAGTTTCAAGAATTTTTGGGAGATTTTTAAATTCTGGGACTTGAATAACATTCATTAACGCATCAAACCCAATCTCTCCAAACCCAAAATTTTCATGCCTATCTTTATGAGCACCCACAGGATTTTTAGAATCGTTGATATGAAGAACTTTAATGCGATCAAGTCCTACCGTTTTATCGAATTGAGTCAATACTCCTGATAAATCGTTTTTAATATCGTATCCAGCATCATGAACATGACAAGTATCAAATGTAACCGATAAGTGTTCATTGCACGTCACTCCATCAATAATACGAGCTAGTTCTTCAAACGTACGAGCTAACTCTGTTCCTTTTCCGGCCATTGTTTCCAAAGCGATTTGAACTGTTTGGTCTTTTGTAATTACTTGGTTTAGACCATAAATTATTTGATTCAATCCAACGTCAACACCAGCACCTACATGAGAGCCTGGATGTAAAACAACTTGTGTAGCTCCGACTGCTTCAGCACGTCTCAATTCTTCTTTCAAAAAATCAATTGCAAAATCAATATATCCTTCTTTTGTTGTATTAGCTAAGTTAATAATATAGGGAGCGTGAACGACTACTTCCTTGATTCCATTTTCAGCCATAAATTTCTTGCCTATTTCAGCATTTAATTCTTCTATTGGTTTTCTTCTGGTATTTTGCGGAGCTCCCGTATACACCATCATAACATTTGCCCCGTAACTATAGGCTTCTTTAGCAGATCCTAATAGCATATCTTTACCGCTCATTGAAACATGAGATCCAATTAACATGTCAAACCTCCAATTTGCTCTTATTCTTTTTTATTGTACCTAATAAATTCGACTACAATCAAGTTCAAAGCAATTTTTTATACACAAATAAGGGTTTTATTGTTATAATGAATTAGAAATACTTAATTTTAAAGGAGTCTCTATGGATTCATTATTGCATTTATTTAAAAAGAAAAATACACAACAATTCATAGCTTTCATTTTTATATTATTAACACTTTGGTTAATTGCCTATCCATTAGTCAGTGAAAAAACTGCTTCTACAAATGAAAACAATTCGCGTCAAACGGTCGTAGAGAATTCAAATACAAACTCTACCACACAGACAACTTCAAGAGTAAAAAATAAAATTGTTCAGTTTGCTGTAAATACTGGTTCTTCGAACGTGCAGGTATATCAAAAAATGGATTCAAAGTCAATCCCAATGGGTGAAATCTCTCAAGGACAATATTTATTATCTTTACACAAACTAGACAATGGATGGATTCAAGTTCAGTATAATGAACAGGTTGGATACGTGGAAGAAAATGATCATATCTTACTAACAACCTTAATGAAGGGTTATGCAAATGGAGGTTTGAAGATTTATCAAACTGCCGAAAAAAACACTAAAGAAATTGGGACGATTCCCGATGGTGAGATTTTCTATCTTCTTGAAGATGTTTCGGATAAAACTTTAAAAATCCGCTATAAAGAGACTGAAGGATATGTAGATAGCGACTCTTCGAACTATACAATTGAATTAATACAAGAAATATTGAACAAACAAGCTGGGCTTCCAACGACTATTGATTCCAATAAAATGTTTGTAACGAAACTAAAAGAAACTCCAATCTACTCTCAATCATCTATCACTTCAGATTTAATTGGAACGGTAGATAAAGGAACGCAATTTGTATATGAAGATAGAGAGGGAGATTTCTACAAAGTTTCTGTAGGCAATGGAAAATATGGATATATACCATATTGGTTAGTCACCGCAAACTTCGCAGGGATAGAAACAGATGACGCCCTCCCACAAGGAATTAAAAATGCAACTATTGTCATTGACCCTGGTCACGGCGGAGATGATCCTGGTGCTGTTGTAAACTTTAGTGAAAAACATGAAGCTGATCACACACTTTCAACTGCTTTCTTAGTTAAGAAAGAATTAGAAGCGTTAGGCGCAAAAGTTATTTTAACTAGAACTGACGATAGTTCCGTTTCCTTAGCAGATCGTGCTGAAATTAGTAATAAAAATAATGCCAATGCATTTATCAGTATTCACTTTGATTCTGCGGAAGTTGATAGCGCTAGTGGAACTACAACCTATTATTATAGCGATAAAAGTGAAAATCTCAGTCAAACCATTAATAAGTATTTATCACGTAACTTACCTCTTAAAAACCAAGGAAGCAGATTCCAAAACTTCATGGTATTAAGAGACAATGCTCGTCCGTCTATTCTTCTAGAACTTGGATACTTAAACAACCAAGGTGATAATAAAGTGATTTCTTCTCAAGAATATCAAGAAAATATCGCAAAAAGTATAGCAAACGCCCTAAAAGAATACTTCCAATAAACCAAAGAAGCGATGCTACTCCATCAGGAATAGCATCGCTTCTTTTTATTTTAAAATAAATCATCAATCTCTTGTTGAGCTGTTTCAACGGCGGTTGTGTAATTGGCAGTAATTCCCTCAATCACTGTTCCTTCAACGGCTTCTCTAATTAACCCTTCTACATCAAGACGAGCTTCGTACTGACGCGCTTTTTCAAGTTTCGGTTTTGTCTTAGGACTTGGTGGTGCAAATACTGTACAACAATCCTCAAACGGTTGAATCGATAACTCGAATGTATCAATTTCTTCTGCAACTTTAATAATATCAAGTTTATCCATGGTTGCTACTGGACGAATAATTGGTGTGTTAGTCACATCGTTAATCGCCACCATGCTATCTAATGTTTGAGAAGCTACTTGCCCCACCGATTCCCCATTAGCAATCGCAAGAGCACGTGCATTTTCTCTTAGTTGATCCGTAATTCGAAGCATAAAACGACGCATAATCGTCATTAAATACGCTTCTGGTACACTTTTCTTGATTTCCTCTTGAATTCTTGAAAAAGGTACCGTTAGAAATTGGATGCTTCCTCCAAAACGAGCAATTTTTGCAGCTAAAAGTTTTGTTTTCTCAAGCGCTTGAGGACTTGTATATGGTGGACTTGCAAAGTGCACGCATTGAATTTCCATCCCACGTTTCATCGCAAGATACCCGGCTACTGGAGAATCAATCCCCCCAGATAACATGAGCATCACTCGACCACTTGTTCCAACAGGAAGTCCGCCTGCCCCTGGGATGGTCTTAAGACTCACCATTAAGTGTTCACGGCGCACATCGATACGAACTGTAATATCTGGTTGTTTTAATTGAACTTTGATATCTGGAAATGCTTCAAGAACAGCATCTCCTAAGAATAGATTGATTTGATTCGTATCCATCTCGAATGTGTGATCCGAGCGTTTTGTCATAATTTTAAACGTCTTACCTTCAAGATTTTCTTGACTCAATAAGTCAAGAACCACTTTTTTAGCTACTTCCATATCTTTTTCAATAATATAGACTGGTGAAATTGATTGAATCCCAAAAATTGGTTTTACCTTTTCGATAACAGCTTCTTCAGGTGCTTCATGTAAATCTAAATACATAAAGTCATAATCAGGAATCACCTTTACCTGAGGAAAGTCTACTAAGGCTTTTTTAATATTTGACGCTAATTTTTGAGTGAACATTTTCTTGTTTCTACCCTTTGTAGAAAGTTCACCATAGCGAATCAAAATTCTAGTTTTCAAAGGTTTCCTCCTTTTATTTTAAAAACGAAAATTGTTTCATTAACTGATGCAGAACATTGATAAACTGTTCGACTTCTTCTTTTGTGTTGTCGTTTGAGAAGCTTACACGAACGGCACCTGTTGCCCATTCAGTTGGAACATCCATCGCATAAAGAGTGCTTGATGAATCTGCTTTTTTACTTGAACAAGCAGAAGTCGTAGAAATATAAATGCCATGATTTTCAAAAGCATGGACAACCACCTCTCCACGAACTCCTTTAATAGCAAAGCATAATACATGACTTGCTCCATCTTCAGGTGAGAAGATGCGAATCTCTGGTTTTGTAGCAAGCTCTTTCCATAGTTTGCTACGAAGGTCTCCCGTAACTGACTTTTCTTCTAAAGTCATTCGCAGAGCTTTTGTTGTAGCTACAATTCCTGGAAGGTTTTCCGTTGTACTACGTTCTCCTTTTTCTTGTCCGCCACCTGTTAAGAGCGCTTGAATCTTACGTCCAAATTTCTTATACATAATCCCAACGCCTCTTGGTCCATGGAATTTATGCGCAGAAAGGCTCAACAAATCAATACGTCCAATGGCTAGCAGTTGACTTGCGCGTTCTACTGCTTGAACAGCGTCGACATGAAAATGAATCGATGGGTATTCCTCTAGTACTTTAGCAATTTCAGCAATCGGTTGAACTGCTCCGACTTCATTATTGACAGCCATCACACTTACTAAAATCGTATCTTTACGAAGGTTCTCTTTTAATTGGTCAACACTAACAATCCCTTTTGAATCAACATCTAAGTAAGTCACTTCAAACCCGAAGCGCTCTAATTGCTTACATGTTTGAAGGACTGAAGGATGTTCAATCTTTGTCGTGATGATATGCTTCCCAAATACGGATTTTTCTAAAGCTGTTCCTTTAATAGCCCAGTTATTCGATTCAGTTCCACCTGAGGTGAAAAAAATCTCCTCAGGTTGAACGGATAATAAACTAGCCACTTGTGCTCTAGCTTTTGTCAACACTTGATAGGCATCGACTCCTAATTGGTGTAAGCTTGATGGATTTCCGAAGAACTTTTGGCTAACTTGAACATAGCTCGTTAATGCATCATCATAAATTTTCGTTGTTGCTGCATTATCAAAATAAATCATTCTACTATCCTTTCAGAATCTATTAGTTCGCAACGATGTTTACTAAACGCCCTGGAACAGCGATCACTTTGCGGATTGTTTTTCCTTCGATGGCAGATTTCACTGAATCATGCTCTTTAGCTAATGCTTCAAGAGCAGCAGCATCTGCGTCTGTTGGAACCATTACGCGTGCTTTAATTTTTCCATTGACTTGGAAAATCACTTCAACTTCGTCTTCCACTAATTTAGATTCATCGTAAGTTGGCCATGGTTCGTAACTAATTGATTCAGTAAATCCGAATTTACTCCAGATTTCTTCAGCCATATGTGGTGCTAATGGCGCAATCAATTGTACTAGACCTTTCATATAGTCAAATGGTAATGCATCTGCTTTATATGCTTCGTTGACGAAGATCATCATTTGAGAAATTGCAGTGTTGAAATGCAACTCTTCGAAGTCTTCTGTTACTTTCTTCACTGTTTGATGGTACACTTTATCCAATTTACCATCATTTAGTTTTGTAATACGGTCGCGCATTTTACCGTTGTCGTCGATCATCAATCTCCAGAAGCGATCTAAGAACTTACGGCTACCCTCAAGTCCTTTTTCACTCCATGCAATCGATGCATCCAGTGGTCCCATGAACATTTCATAGACACGTAATGTATCCGCACCATATTCGCGAACAACATCATCAGGGTTTACAACATTCCCTTTAGATTTAGACATTTTCTCATTTCCTTCACCTAGAATCATTCCTTGGTTAAATAATTTTTGGAATGGTTCTTTGTTAGGAACAACGCCTAAATCGTATAACACTTTATACCAGAAACGAGCATATAGTAAGTGAAGAACCGCATGCTCTGCACCACCAATATATAAATCAACTGGTAACCATTGTTTTACTTTTTCCGGATCCGCAATTCTTTCTTTGTTATGTGGGTCAACATAACGTACAAAGTACCATGAACTACCTGCCCATTGTGGCATTGTATTTGTTTCACGACGACCTTTCTTACCTGTCACAGGGTCTGTGACATACAGCCAGTCTTCAATTGCAGCCAGTGGAGATTCACCAGTACCACTAGGACGAATTTTATCCGTTTTTGGCAATACTAATGGCAATTCAGATTCAGGAACTGTTGTCATTGTGCCATCTTCCCAGTGGATCACTGGAATTGGTTCTCCCCAATAACGTTGGCGAGAGAACAACCAGTCACGTAGACGATAGCTTACTTTTGCTGCTCCTACGCCATTCTCTTCAAGCCATGCATTCATTTTTGCGATGGCGTCCGCTTTATTCAATCCATCCAGGAAATCTGAATGAATATGTACACCATCACCAGTGTATGCTTCTTCTTCAACATTTCCGCCTTCAATTACTGGAATAATGTCTAATCCAAATACTTTTGCAAATTCATAGTCACGCTCATCATGAGCTGGAACGGCCATAATGGCACCTGTACCATAAGTACTTAATACATAGTCTGCAATCCAGATTGGAATTTCTTTTCCGTTTACTGGGTTAATCGCATATGCTCCAGTGAATACCCCTGTTTTCTCTTTAGAAAGTTCTGTACGTTCTAAGTCAGATTTGGTAGAAACAGCAGCAATATAAGCATCCACTGCTTCTTTTTGTTCAGGAGTGACAATCTTTTGAACCAATTCGTGTTCTGGCGCTAATACATTGTAAGTCGCTCCAAATAATGTGTCCGGACGTGTCGTGAACACTTCAAAACTTTCGTCTGTTCCTTTTACGTTGAAACGAACTTGAGCCCCTTCTGAACGGCCAATCCAGTTACGTTGCATATCTTTAATGCTTTCTGGCCAATCCAACTCATCCAAATCTTCTAATAGACGATCCGCATAAGCAGTAATTTTAAGCATCCATTGTTTCATTGGTTTACGGTAAACAGGATGTCCTCCACGTTCACTCTTACCATCGATTACTTCTTCGTTAGCAAGTACCGTTCCAAGTGCTGGGCACCAGTTAACGGGGATTTCAGCTTCATATGCTAATCCCATTTCAACCAACTTTGTAAAAATCCATTGTGTCCATTTATAGTACTCTGGATCCGTTGTGTTAATTTCACGGTCCCAATCATAACTAAATCCTAATTCATTAATTTGACGTTTGAAGTTTGCAACGTTTACTTTCGTGAATTCTGCCGGGTCATTCCCTGTATCAAGAGCATATTGCTCTGCAGGAAGTCCAAACGCATCCCATCCCATTGGATGAAGAACATTGTATCCTTGTGCACGTTTCATACGGGAAACGGCATCAGTGGCTGTATAACCTTCTGGGTGACCTACGTGAAGTCCTTGTCCTGATGGATACGGGAACATATCTAATGCGTAGAAGTTTTTCTTAGAAGGATCTTCTGTTGTTTTGAATGTATGATGTTCTTTCCAATATTTTTGCCATTTGGGCTCTATTTCAAGATGATTAAATGTCATCTGATTCACTCCTTTCAAAATAAAAAACGCCCCACCTGTCACTGACAGATAGGACGCAATACGTGTTACCACCTAAACATTTTACTCTTCTTACCTGTAACGCTGGCGAAGCGGAAACTCTTACTAATCCTTCAGAGTTCGGCTAAAAAGGCGAGTTCAGTTTATCGAATTGATGCATTTTCACCAACCATGCACTCTCTACAACTTTCAAAGAAACTTACTATTCCTCTATCTGCTTTTGTGAGTATTATTCTAGCAGATTATTTTGAAACTTTCAACACTTGACCAACTCGGATAACATTTGAAGTTAAGCCGTTTAAAGCTTTTAATTGTTCTAATGAAAGTCCGTAAGTTCTAGCAATACGCCATAACCCTTCTCCTGCTTTAACTGTATGAGTTTGAGAGCCTGATGAAACGGTTTGTGTTGATGAATATGAAGTAGTTGCTTGTGTTGAACCTGACACTACTAACTGTTGACCTGGACGAATCGTACTAGTTTCTGATAATCCATTCACTGAAAGTAATGTTCTTAATGAAATTCCATGGTTATGTGCAATACGATATAAAGTATCTCCTGCTTTTACAGTATAGGTCCCTGAAGTTGAAGTTGCTTGACTAGCGGTACTTACTGGAGTAGCAACTGTTGTACTTGAAGCTCCTGAAACATTTAGTGTTTGACCAGGACGAATCACTGAAGATTGAGATAGTCCATTTAATGATAATAACGAACTCAAGCTCACACCTGAACGACGAGCAATACTATATAATGTATCCCCTGCTTTTACAGTATACGTTCCAGAAGTTGATACCACTGAAGATGCGCTATTTGTTTTAGTACTTACTGGAGTTGTGAAGTTCCCTTCTGATTGACTCACTGTTAAACTTTGACCAGGATAAATGATAGATGATTGAGATAAACCATTTAATGTTAATAATGAATTTAAACTCATTCCTGAACGACGAGCGATACTGTATAAAGTGTCCCCCGCTTGGACAACATAGTTTCCACCGCTTGTACGAGCTGTAGAAGTAGATGTTCTAACTACTGTAGCAGAAGCTTCACCACCAACTACACGTAATGTTTGTCCTGGGCGAATGATACTTGATGTAGAAATTCCATTGGATGAAATTAATTGCGATAAGCTCATCCCAAATTTACGGCTGATACCATATAAGGTATCACCAGCTTTTACAGTATAAGTACCATTTGCTTTTGAAACAGATGTAGTACTTACAGGAGTTGATACTACTGTATTAGTAGTTTGTTTTGTATTATTTCCTAATGATAAAGATTGTCCTGGACGAATCACTGAATTTAATGATAATCCATTTAAAGACAATAATTGATTTACACTAACACCCGACTTACGGCTGATAGAATATAATGTATCCCCTGCTTGAACAGTATATTGTCCTCCAATTGAAGATTTCTCTTCAATTGACGCTGCGATTGCCGTTGCAGTTCCGTTATCATATTTTGTCAATCCAAATTGTTCAATAATGCGGTTTAATTTAGCATAATACGCAGTGTCCGTTGCATAACGACCAGTTAAATAACGTGTAGCATCTTGATAGCTATTTGTACGGCTCTTCCATGCACCAGAATAGAACATTGGAGCCCCTTTAATCCCATTAACAATTTTATCTACATAATCATCCATTGATTCTTTGTATGATGGATATTTTCTAAAATTATCATGAATACCGTAGTAGTTTTGCGCTCCAGCATCTTCTAAAGTATACATATTGACAGATTGACCATTATAGTTCCCTTTTACACCAAATAAGTTATGGTTTGGTTCAGAAGCTAACGCACTTGTTCCCCATGCAGATTCTAGAGCTGCCTGTGCGATCATTACTGAAGTATAGACATCTTTACCTTCAGTAGCTTGTTGAGCTGCAGGAATAATCTTATTTAAGAATCGTTGTGCAGGAGTTTGTACTTGATTGGTAGGTACAGTATATGCATGAGATTTTGGCGCTAATGCTAAACCTGCTACCGTAGTTGCTCCAACAACTGCAACTGTCTTTTGTAAATTTTTATTAGCAGTTTTTAAAGCCTTCATTTGTTTTTCTTTTTTTAAACGTAAATATCTTTCGTGTTTTGTTTCTGTCATCCTTTTATCCTCCATCTAAAAACTAATTCGTAATCCATTATAGTAGGATAAAATTGAATGTGTAGGGGAACGTTGCGCGAACACGCAAAACGTCGTATACTCTTAATATCCGTAAAAATTATGTAACAAATTGTAAAATTCTACTTAAGAGGTGTTTATTTTGAAGAACGCTCAACAATTTAGCCACGAAATGATACTTTCCGCAAATTTAGAAAATGGACTATTTATCGACGCAACCGCAGGAAATGGACATGACACACTTTTTTTGGCACAACATATAGATTCGACTTCAAAAATTTTATCTTTTGATATTCAAGAAACAGCTATTTTACAAACAAGACAATTATTACAAAAACATGACTTAGCCCCAAAAGTGACCTGTATTTTAGACTCCCACGCGAATATTTCAAACTATTTAGAACAAGACGAGCGAGTTAGATTAGCAATTTTTAATCTTGGCTACTTACCTGGAAGTGATAAAAAAATCATCACAATTCCCTCTTCTACTCTGGAAGCCATCCAAATTTTGCTGGAGCGATTAGAAAAATATGGAAAAATAATCATCGTTTCCTACTATGGTCATGACGGTGGGATAGAAGAAAAGGATGCTGTTGAAGAACTCATTTCAGCTCTTTCTCAAAAGGAATGGTCCGTTTTAAAATATCAATTTATCAATCAAATCAACTGCCCACCAATTTGTTATGTCATAGAAAAAAAGTAGAAAATTATCATAAATGATAATTTTCTACTTTAAATGAAAAGCCAACCTCAATGAGGTTGGCTTTCTTCATAATCGTTTAAGCAAAATAAGCTTTTAACTCTTCTACTTTATTCAGTTGTTCCCATGGAAGTTCAATATCTGTTCTACCGAAATGACCATAAGCGGCTGTTTGTTGATAGATAGGTCTACGTAAGTTTAGTGTTTCAATAATTCCTTTTGGAGTTAAACGAAACTCTTTACGAATGACTTCAATGATTTTATCTTCTGGTACGTGGCTTGTTCCAAATGTATCTACAGCAATCGAAACTGGTTGTGCTACCCCAATCGCATACGCTAATTGAATTTCACATTTATCAGCAAGACCTGCTGCAACAACATTTTTTGCGATATAACGTGCTGCATAACTTGCAGAACGGTCTACCTTTGTAGAATCCTTACCAGAGAAAGCTCCACCACCGTGACGTGCATAACCACCGTAAGTATCCACGATAATTTTACGTCCAGTTAATCCTGAGTCTCCAACAGGTCCACCGATAACGAATTTACCAGTCGGATTAATGAAGTAACGAGTTTCTTCGTCCAGTAATTCAGAAGGTACGACTGGTTTTACAACATACTCAAGTACGTCTTTTCTGATTTGCTCTTGAGAAATCTCTTCATCATGTTGTGTACTAACAACAATTGTATCAATACGTTTTACTTTATGTTCAGGAGTATATTCAATTGTTACTTGAACTTTTCCATCTGGGCCTAAGTAATCTAATTGTTTCTCTTTACGAACTTTCGCTAGTTGATAAGCTAACTTATGACTTAAATCAATTGGCAATGGCATATAAGATTTCGTTTCATTTGTAGCATAACCAAACATTAAACCTTGGTCTCCTGCTCCAAACTCTTCAGATTGTCCACGAGTTTCTAATGCATCGTCAACACCCATTGCAATATCTGGTGATTGCTTGTCTAAAGAAACCATAACCGCAACTGCATCAGCATCGTATCCATACTTGCGGTCAGTGTATCCTATTTTACGAATCGTATCACGAGCAACTTGTTGGTAGTCAACTACCGCACTCGTTGTGATTTCTCCTACTAAAACGACTAAACCAGTATTTACTACTGTCTCACAAGCTACACGAGCAGTTGGATCTTGAGCAAGAATGGCATCTAAAATACCATCACTAATTTGGTCTGCAACTTTATCGGGATGTCCTTCTGTTACGGATTCCGATGTAAATAAAATTTTTTCCATTTCTTTTTCCCCCATTCAATTCCGGTTACAAGGCATCTACACATGGTGCATCCTTTCGGGAATATCATTTTTAACTTTTCCTATTATAGCACTTTTATAAAAAAATGATAGTAAAATCAATTATCATTAAGAACTGAATGGAAATTTGTAATCGACTTAAATACAAATTTTAAACTTAATAAAAAAGCCTAAGTATAGACCTAGGCTTTACATATTAAATCATCATTAATTTTGTTCTTTACGAATCACTACAAATGAAGTCACTAAGAATAAACCAGCTATTAAAACTAGAATATTATAATTCGAAGTACCAGTATTTGGCAATTCTGGTTTTTCTTCGGTTGTTGTAGTGTTCTCTGTCGTTTCAACAGTACTTGGGACTTCCGTTGTCGTTGAAGGAGACTCTGTTGTAGTCGTTACTGTTGTAGACTCTTCAGTTGTTGTGGTTGACGTTGTAGTTGTAGAAGTCGTAGTAGTTGTTGTGGTTGTTGTAGTCGTAGTCGTCGTTGTTGTTTGTTCTTTTGGATTCACAATTGTTTTTGTAACTGTTCTATCAGCTGCAAAATCAGCAATGTTTACATCTGTTTCAGGAGTTTCAATTTTATATCCTGGAAGTGTTTCAACTTCTGTAAGTGTATATTTATCTTTTAATAATGAAGGTACCGTGATGTTTCCATTAGAATCTGTGATATATTCTCCTATTACTTGATTATTTCTTAATCGAGTCAATTTAAATTTCACTCCAGCTAATGGTTTATTTTCATCATCTACTTTATGAACATTAATGGTGAATACATAACCAATTCCAGAGCCTCCAGCTACTTGCACAGCAGAAGCATTTGTAACTTCTTTTTGAACAATTCCCTTAGCTTTTAATTTCGCATCATTTTTCAACAGTTCTCCGTCTAAAGGAGAATAGTTTAATCTGACATCATATGAAATACGATATTGATCTGTTTCACTAATATCTCCTAGTTCAGCAACAAAAGACTTTCCGTCTGCACCAAAAGTAATTTTATGTTGACTTGTTACATCCGTTCTATCGGTGAATTGCCATTCACCATTCACGTAATTAAATTTTCCTTTATAAATTCGAAAACTATCTTTCACATAAGAAGCATTATGGTATTGTAATTGATCTTCTATAGTAACTTCTTTTAAATTCTGCTTTGTTCGATTAATAGAAATATTGTAGGAAACAGTTTTATAGTCTGTATTGTTCACCCAACTAGTTTTTGTGAAAAGTGTTGGATTTCCATCTCCAATGCCTTTGAATTTAATTTTTCCTGCGACTTTTGTTTCTTTGTTTACAGTTAGATCTATCGAAATCTCTCCAGCTTGTGGATGTTTTTTGAAATCTACTCTAGCATAGAAGAAGAATTTACCATTTGTATCTGAATGCTTTTCCACATAATCCGTATACTCTAAGGTTAAAGTTTTGTTATTGGCATCCACCGTTGCATGCGCAATCACTTCTTTTGTATTGACATCTCGAATTTCAAAGCTAGTTGAAGTGATAATCAATGCATCAGGAACTGTTAAAATCGTCTTGTCTCCTGCTTTAACATCCTTATCGCTTAAATCAAATGTAGCATTAATTCTAAAAGTAGCCCATTGTGCTAAATCCCAGTCTAACTTTCCGCCTTCATTATTAGAAATACTTAAACTAGTTATGGTATCAGCTAAATTACCAGTAACTGTCGGAGAGGTATCCGCAGAAGCATTTCGTGAAGTTAAGGAGAAGAGTGCTGCTAAAAATACTAATAAGAACGATAAAAAGGTAATTTTTCTGTTTTTTTTCATATTTAATCCTCTTTTCTTGATTTGCTGGTAATAAATCAATGATTTATATGTTCATATTATCACATTAACACCACAATTAACATAGTATAATTGTTAAATATTCGATATATTCACATTTTCATCAAATGAAAAGATGAACAAATATAGAAAAAGTTTTCGTCGATTTCATATTAAAGAAATAGTTTTCTTTTCAAAAGACGTAAAAACGCCTTTAAATCCCCTCATCTTGACAAGAACGGCATTATTCCATATCATTAAACTATAATTAAGAATGAGGTATTTTTATGAACAACGAACCACAGTCTATGTCCGTTTCGAACATCTTACATCAACTAACCTCTCCTTGGCTGAATTTTATTTTAGCTCCTTTAGGTTATTGTTTAATCGGACTTCTTCTTGCTGTAAGACAACAACAATTTCACTTTACTCATTTTTCAGTATTGTTTTTGTTCTTTGTCATTATTTATTTGCAAGAAAATTCATTTAGAAAATTTGCCAATCATCCAGAATTGAAAAGATGGATTTTTATAGCCATTACAGATATACTGCTACTTTCTCTTCTAGTCTATTTTTATCAAAATGTAGCTTTAAGAATCGTTCTTCTTTTACTTTTAATAGTGATACTGAACCACGGTCACTTGTTTGAATTGAAGACAAATGATATGTTTTATATTTATCATTCATTTTTAAATAGTATTTCAAAATATTATTTGGGAAATTTCATCACTTTGTTTATTTTAAGTGGTGCGGTTTCTAAAGAAATTGGCATTCAATTATTCCAATATATTTTATTTGGATTATATGTTTCTCATGTCAAATCACGTTTGATAGAGATTAGAGAAGGAAAAAGACACTATGGTCCAGTAGTAGCAATTTGTACTGTTTTATTTAGTCTTTCTTGGCTAATTGGAACAATAATCTACTTTGTCTGGTATCTAGGCTCCTTCAGTATTTTGGGAACCATTTTATTCTCATTATCTTTATTGATTCCAATTTTATATCAAATATACTATCGAAAAGAATTTTCTGTTAATCGACAATTTACATACTTACATTGGTATTTAATTGTAATGTCATTTTTATATGGATTTTTCTTTATCATTTAAAAAACCGTTGGACAATGTCCAACGGTTTTTTAAACTTCTTTTTGACCATATGCACAAAGATCTAACAATGGACATCCCTGACACTTCGGACTTCTAGCCGTACAATGATATCTTCCAAAGAAAATCATCCAATGATGAGCCTTTCCCCATTTATTCTTAGGTAACTTTTTACATAAGGTTTCTTCTACCTCAAGAACGGATGCTGACTGTTTACAAATCTGTAATCTTTTGCTTACTCTTTCCACATGAGTATCTACGGCAAAAGCTGGTAAGCCAAAAGCAACACTTAGTACAACATTTGCTGTTTTTCGCCCTACACCTGCTAGCGAAACCAATTCTTCTCTTGTTCTTGGAACTTCACCATTATATTTTTCAACAAGTTGCTGGGCACAAAGTCTAATATTTTTAGCTTTATTTCGATATAATCCTAATGATTGAATACACTCAATTACAACCTCTTCTTCACTATTGGCTAGAGCATGAGCATTGGGATAAATTGCAAAAAGTTTCGGTGTCACTTTATTCACGCCTTTATCTGTAGCCTGTGCACTTAAGATCGTTGCAATTAAAAGTTGAAAAGGTGTTTCATGATTCAATTCACAGTGCGCATTAGGAAATAGTTTTTCCATTCTCTCTACTGCTTCAATAGTTTTTGCTTTCGATAACATAAATCACCTTTTCGTCCAATGAATCATCGGTACTTTAGTTTTATCTAGTGGACTAGCTTGTAATTCAACTTGATTATTTTTGATTCGACTCTTTTCAGTAGCAAGCTGTTGTAAAGTTTTAATTCCTTTTCGATGCCAACTTAAAAGAATCTTATCCATATATTTAATCGTGAAAACCTGATTTAATACACATTCCTTTAATGCCGCAATAATAATTTCCTGTGGATAATGATCCTGATGAATCCAGCTAGATACATTTTGAATCTCAAAAGAGCTAAGTGGTCTACCAAATTCCTGTTCAATTAAAGCTAATAAGTTAATATCAGACTGTTTTTGCTCTTTATTTTTAATGGAATGCTGCTTATATGCAATCTCTAATTGTTGCATTAAAGGTTTAAAACTGTAATAATCTACCTTTTTCTCATTGTGAGTTTCTCTTTGTTGAATCACTAAGACTTGTCTATCCATTAAATGTTGAATAATTCCGAATAATTGTTTTTCATCCAGCCCAAATGTTTTACAAGTTTCTTCTACATTTAAAATGAAATATTCTTCTGTATGCCTTTGTAGTAACCAAGAAATTAACAAACATTCATCTGCACTTAATTGTAAATGCCGATAATATTGTATCAATACATTAGGAACTGTTGTGGAACCACTAAACATCCAATGCTCTTGGAATGTTAATGCCATTCGATTTCCTCCCTCTTCTAAAAAAGAGCCAACGACTCATGTCAGCGGCTCTTTTATATTCATTTTATTATTTATGGGTAAATACGGTTTAATAAACGTGGGAATGGGATCGCTTCACGAATATGTTTCGTACCAGCTACAAATGTTACCATACGTTCTAGACCAAGTCCAAATCCTGAATGAGGCACTGAACCGAATTTACGTAAATCTAAGTAGAATGCGTAGTCATCTGGATTTAATCCATTTGATTTAATTCTGTCTAATAATTTATCGTAGTCCGTTTCACGCTCACTACCCCCAATAACTTCCCCGTATCCTTCCGGAGCAAGTAAGTCCGCACATAGTACACGACTTTCATTTCCAGGAACTGGTTTCATATAGAAAGCTTTAATTTCAGTTGGATAGTTGATGACAAATGTTGGAACACCAAAGTGGTTTGAAATCCATGTTTCATGTGGTGAACCGAAGTCATCACCGTGTTCTAAGTGTTCGTAATCTGTATCTTCGTCATTTTCGTGCGCTTGTAATAAGTCAATCGCTTCATCGTATGTGATACGTTTGAACGCTTCACTAATGTATTTCTTCAATAATTCAGTATCACGTTCAAGAGTTTCTAACGCATGAGGTGCACGGTCTAGTACTCCTTGGATTAACGCTTTAACGTATGCTTCTTGTAAGTCTAATGACTCGTCATGTGTT
The DNA here is from genome assembly GCF_025150565.1 of Granulicatella adiacens ATCC 49175. NCBI lineage: Bacteria > Bacillati > Bacillota > Bacilli > Lactobacillales > Carnobacteriaceae > Granulicatella > Granulicatella adiacens. Next base: position 1,118,403 of record NZ_CP102283.1, read on the forward strand.
AGGTATAAATACTCTGCATCCATCATCCAGAACTCAGTTAAATGACGACGAGTTTTAGATTTTTCTGCACGGAATACTGGTCCAAAGTCGAATACACGACCAAATGCCATTGCTCCAGCTTCTAAATATAATTGACCAGATTGTGTTAAAAATGCTGGTTCTCCAAAGTAATCCGTTTCGAATAATTCTGTAGAATCTTCTGCCGCATTTCCTGAAAGAATTGGACTATCGAATTTAATGAATCCATTTTTATCAAAGAATTCATACGATGCGTAAATAATCGCATTACGAATTTCCATAATAGCATGTTGTTTTGTTGAACGTAACCATAAGTGACGGTGGTCCATTAAGAAGTCAGTACCATGCTCTTTTGGAGTAATTGGATATTCATGACTCTCACCAATTAACTCAATGTCTTTTACTAATAACTCATATCCTAATTTAGAACGAGTATCTTCTTGTACAACACCTGTTACGAATACAGAACTTTCTTGAGTTAATCCTTTTGCTAATTCAAAAGTTTCTTCATTTACATCAGCTTTCACTACAATTCCTTGGAAATAAGCTTTTCCATCACGCAATTGTAAGAATGCAATTTTTCCGCTAGAACGTTTATTGGTAACCCAAGCACCAATTTTAACGGTTTGTCCAACGTAATCTTTTGCTTGATTCATTGTTATAGTTTTCAAAATATCCCTCTTCCTTTACAAATATGATTCAATAAATTCTTTAATACGTTTTGCTGCTTCTCTTAACTCTTCTTCACTACTAGCGCAGCTAAGCCTTAGAAAGCCATTGCATCCAAAATTTTCTCCAGATACAGTAGCCACTCCAGCTTCTTCCAAAAGTTTTAAAGCAAATTCTTCTGACGAAGCCACACCAACAATATGCATGGCTATTTTTATATTCGCAAATAAATAGAAAGCTCCTTTAGGCTTTTCACACTTGATTCCTTGAATTTCGTTCAGAAGTTGATGAAACAAGTCAATCCTTAATTGAAATTTTTCACGCATCTGCGTCTTAACGACTTCCATATCTTCATCAAACGCACGAATAGCCGCATATTGAGTAACCGCAGCAGGATTGCTAGTCGTATGGCTTGTAAGGTCATTTAAAGCTCTTATAACTTTTTGAGGACCAAAAACATATCCTAAACGCCAACCTGTCATGGCCACAGATTTCGATAAACCATTTACAATAAGTGTATTATCAAAAATTTCCTTTGATAAGCTGGCCATACTAATTGAATCTTCACCATACACTAATTCATAATAAATTTCATCTGCGATTACAAAAATGTTGTGTTCTAATGCCCAATTTCCAATAGCGAATAGCTCATCTTTTGTATAAATGAGCCCGGATGGATTCGATGGCGCATTTAATAATAAGAGTTTTGTCTTATCAGTCACATATTCATTTAGTAAATCAATCGTTACTTTAAATGAATTTTTTTCTTTAGTTTCAACATATACTGGGACACCTTCTGCCAATTGAACTTGCTCAGCGTAACTAACCCAATAAGGAATTGGAATTAATACCTCATCTCCAGCGTCAACTAAAGTCATGAAAACTGAATACAAAGCAAATTTCGCTCCTGAAAAAGTAGCTACTTGATTCTTTTCTAAACGTATTCCATCTCTTCGATAATGATAATCACAAATCGCTTGGCGTAAAGAATCTATTCCTAACGCAGGAGTATAGTGATCCGTTTCATGGCTTTTTAAAGCAGTAATGGCTGCATCTGTGATTTGTTCTGGAGTATTGAAATCTGGTTCTCCAATCGAAAGACTAATAACCTTACGACCTTTCTCCTTTAATTCTCTAGCCTTTTGAGTCATTGCTAAAGTCCCCGACGGTAAGATTCTTGATACTCTCTTTGAAATTTTAACCATAAATCACCAATTTCTATATATTCTCAATATCTTTAATCCATTGTCCATTCTGAGCCGAAATATAGTAATAACCAATTCTTTGATTATTCATTCTATAGTTCACTTCCCATACCGGTTCTCCATTTAAAATACCCATTCTCGCTTCTAAAACCTCTACATCTGGTTTTGCTTGAGCTGTAATGGAACGTGCCTCTTCTTCGTTCACTACTGCAGATTGCTGAAGAATAGTCACTTCTCCACCTTCTTCAGGAATAATCGCATAAATTGCTTTTCCTTCAGTGTCTTCACCCATAATCGTGTAGTAAGATTTGTCATTATTAAACCAGTAAAACTTAGTTACCTTAGAAAACTCTACTTTTGGAGCCATCAAGGTTAATGCTTCATTACGTTTTTTTATTTTTGGATCCACACTCGTTAAAAAGATTTGTGCGCCGGCTAAAAATAATAGAAATAAAGTGAGTAATAGAATAAACATTGATTTTCTTTTCATCAATTTCTCTCCTCAACTCAAACTTTCATAGATAAAGGTATTATACGCTATTCTAAGCAAAAATACCAACATCCCCTTATAAAAAAATCCCAAACTTAGTTAATCTTTATTTTTTATACGCGCACTATTCAAACATTTTTTGAAAGTCTTTTCGATAACCACTGCACTCTCTGGAAATATATTTTTTACTTTATCCGAATACTTGCTAATAGAGGCTCGTACATCTAAAATCCATATTTCTGCATTCTTTTGTGTTGGACGACTAAATCGACCCAATCCTTGATAAAGTTGAAGAAGCATCATTTTAATCGAATATTGAGCAAAATAGGAACGATTCTGTTCTTTCATCTCCAATTGAACAATTTGCTGATGGGTTGTTACTGGATTTGGAAATGGTAATTTAGTAATTACTAAAGAGTTTATGGAAACTCCACCACTATCAAAGCCTTCCCAGAAACTGTATACTCCTAATAAAATGGAATCACTCTTTTCTTGGAATCTTCTTTGAATTTTCCGTCCTAATTGAGATCCTTTTTGTGCTAGTAATTCAATATGATTCCTTTTACAATAATTAACCATCAATTCTTCTACTGCCATCAATGCCTCTATAGAATGCATTAAAACTAACATTCTTCCCCCATTACGTTCGTAAATTTGTTGAATACAATATGCGATTTGTTCATGATATTGGTTACTTGAAGCTGCAGTAACAGAAACTAAGTCATTTGGAATAAAAATATGGTGGGCGTGCGAATTCACTTTGGAGTCCATAATTGTAAGGTTCTCTTGTGCCTTTAAATCGTAAAATAAAGGAGTAAAAGTTGGAATTGTTGCAGAAATCCCTATTAACTTTTTAATTGTTTTCTTAAAATGATTAAAAACATGAGTAACTGAGTCAACTCTCAGTACTTCTATCATTTCCTGCCCATATTGGTCTTTTCTTTCAATGACAAAATACGAATGATTGGACTCTTGGAATTTGAGCAAGGAATCCTTCATTTCTTGTAATAATTGAATGCTATTCTCAAATAAACTTGTCTTTTCTGAATTTTCTTGAAGATAATTCATTAACTGAATAATGGACTTTGTGAACGCTCGAATCATTTCATGATGAATCGTTTCAATCCATTCTTCATTTGTAAAAACAATAGATTCCTTCAAATAATTTCCTCTATTCAATTCTTCAAACCAAGTTTCGTATAAGTCACAAATTTCTAAAAGTTTGCGGTTTATTGTTCTGGACAAATGCTCCTCATCTTTCGAAAAATTTGTCATCGAATTTAGATAGTAATCACTCCATAATTGTTGTAATAAGAACAAATTCGAGAATTTAATCGATACGGTTCCGTATTGTTCCAGTGAATGTTCAAACTGTTGCACTTCGTCTAAAAGAACAATTGGTTTCGTCTGATATGACATTGTAGACGCATAATGAATTAAAAACGCATGATTTGTTACGACAATATTACTTTTTTGAACAGATTGAACAGCTTTAGTCCAATATAAACTTTCCTTTTTGGAATTCTCTTTCACACAAATATCTTTCCAAAGAGATGATTGGTATAGCACTTGATTACATTCTGATAAATCTCCTGTTTCTGTTTCAGTGATCCAAACAACTAAGCCCATAACTGACAAACTGACTCTTGGACTCTTGTCATTTTTTAACTGACTAATTTTGTAAGAGAAAGCTTCTAAATCAATATAATTTCTTTGTCCCTTTATTGAAACAATAGGATTTTTTATCTTTAAGGCACTTACTATTGGAAGTACACTATCTTCATACAATTGTTGCTGGAGTAATAAATTTGACGTAACAATCCAAATAGGATTTTGATTTGTGGCCTTTTCAAGAGCTGCAAGAAGATAAGCATATGTTTTTCCAGAGCCTGGCGGTGCTTCTATAAAATGAATGGGCTCCTCTTCTTCTAATGTTTCAAGAATTTTTTTAATAATTTTTCTTTGAGAATCATTATCTTTTAAAAATTGATTTTCAACTAATTTACTATAGGCATTCAACGCAGAAACTTTACTAGTTGTTGGAAAACTTTTTTCTTCAAAAACCTTTTTCGACACTACAAAACCATTTTCAATTAAATAATTATTACTATCTTTCCCTTTAGCAATACTGAAGGCATCCTTAAAAATAGCTCCCGTATCCCCAATAAGTTCATTCGAAAATTCAACTAATTGTTCAAGCGTTACCTTAGAAAAACTACGAATTTTCTCTTGAAGTATTAAAAATAATTGGGCAGTTGCCCGAGCGTCACTTCCAGCTGTATGAACTTGAGTATGAGGAATTTTTAACATATTTGTTAAATCACTTAAACGATAACTGATAGCTGAAGGATAACAAATTTGAGCCAATTGAACAGTATCTATAAAAGGAACTTCTAGTTCAATCCCTAGAGCCTCTTTTAAAGCAGTGATGATAAAAGGCCCGTCAAATCCAACATTATGAGCTACAAGAGTTCGACCTTCTAACAGATTGTAAATATTCATTGCCACTTCATCAAAATAAGGTGCTTTTTCAACATCAGCATTTGTTACACCCGTTAATAACTGTATTTCAAAGGGAATACTCTGCTCCGGATTTATGTTTAAAGTAATATGTTCAACGATTTTATGATCAGTGATCAAGGTACACCCAAATTGGAAAATACGGTCCCCTTGTTCGTACTTAGGTCCCGTTGTTTCTAAATCGATGACGGCATATTTCCTATGCATTCGCAATCCCCCTTTCTTCGTATTCTCATCTATATTAGTGTACTAACTTCTTTAAAGGGTTGCAACCAACAAAATACACATTCGCCGACTATCGTTTATTTTTTATCAAAAAAAAGAAGCTAGAAAGCACCTCTAGCTTCTTTTCAATTATTTATTTTAAACAGTTTTACCTTTATCTACCACTACTTGTACTTCTTCAGTTCCTGTAAGAACAGTATGCTGTTTGACAACTACACCTTTATCGGCAATTACATAATCCAGATGAGAACCTGTTTTTATAACCGCATCCGATAAAATGATACTATTTCGTACAACCGCGCCTTCTTCTACGACTACATCACGGAAGATTATACTATTTTCAACAGTTCCGTTAATTTTTGATCCATCACCAAGTATAGATCCTTTTACATCAGCGTTTTTACCATAAATAGTAGGCACTGTATCTTGTACACGTGTAATTATATCCGTTCCAGATAGAAATACATCCTTAAGATTATCAAAATCTAACATATCCATATTTAAATCATAATAATCTTTGATATTATTAACAACCTTCAAATAACCTTTAATTTGATATGCAAACACACGTAAAGTTTCTAAATTTTTGGCAATATAGTCTCTAAGAATATCTTCCCATCCTAGAGTTAATCCCTTCTTAACAATGCCATTGAAAAGTTCCTTGGTCAAAATGTAAATTTTTACTTGAGTAGCACAAATATTATCTGATCCATCAAAATGATAAAGAGACTCATATACTTTATGATTTTCATCAAAAATGATTTGTGATTCACCAACATTAGGCTTTCTGTAAGTATAAGCTACAGTAATATCCGAACCCGTATCTAAGTGGTATTGGAACATTTCTTTAAAATCAATATTTCCAATAATATTGGTATCCGCTAAAATAACAAATTCTTCATCTAAACTTTGTGTATAAACCATCGTGTTAGCTAAAGCCTCAATTTTATTCTGAGGAATTCGCGTCGATAAATAATTAGACATAGGAGTAATAAATTTAAGCCCACGATTTTTTCGGTTTAAATCCCAGTCCTTACCATGAGACATATGATCTAATAAAGATTTATAGTTATGGTTTGTAAGGACTGCAATATTATCAATGTTGGCATGCACAAGAGAAGAAATCATAAAGTCAACCATACGATAGCGAGAGATTACTGGCAATGCAGCTGCTGTACGATTTCGAACTAATCCTTGTAAATCATCATTTCTATAATTATCTGCAAATAGTACACAAAACGCTTTAATCATATTAGTTACCTCCAACTTTTGTATCTTCTGTAACAATCTCATCTTTACCAATTACGGTAATCATATCTTGACCAAGTTCCACTTCAGAATGCCCTACTGTTACTCCAGATTTTACAACAGTTCCTTCGGCAATAATTGAATTAATAACTGTTGCTCCTTCTTCTATTATAGCATTTTGCATAATAATACTTCCTTGAACTTTGGCATTCTTTTCAATGGATACTCCAGAAGAAACAATAGATTCATGAACGGTTCCTAACACAATCGTCCCATCTGAAATCATTGAATCTGTTACTTGAGCACTATCTCCAATAAATTGAGGTAGTTTTCCTTCATGTCGATAGTAAACTTTCCATGTTTTATCAGAGATATTAAATTCATCTCTACGTTTAATTAAGTCCATATTGGCTTCCCAAAGACTTTCAATCGTACCAACGTCCTTCCAATAACCTGCAAAAGGAAATGCAAAAATACGACGATTTTCCTCTAAGAGCATTGGAATAATATTTTTCCCAAAATCTTTTTCACTTTCAGGATTTTCCTCGTCACGAATTAAATACTCTTTGAGAACTTTCCAGTTAAAAATATAAATTCCCATTGAGGCTTTTGTTGAAATTGGATGTTCTGGTTTTTCAAGAAACTCAATGATTTGTAAGTCATCATTCGTATTCAAAATCCCAAAACGGCTCGCTTCTTCTAATGGTACATTTATATGAGCTACTGTTAAGTCAGCTTCTTTTTCCTTATGGAAATCAAGCATCTTATTGTAATTCATTTTGTAAATATGATCCCCTGATAAAATTAAAACATATTCTGGATCATATTGTTCAATATATTTAATATTCTGATAAATGGCATTTGCAGTTCCTTTATACCATTCACCCGTTTTTCCAGCAGTATACGGAGGAAGAATCGTTAAACCTCCATCAACTCTGTCTAAATCCCATGGGTTACCATTCCCCATATAGGAATTAAGTTCTAGAGGCATAAACTGTGTAAGAACACCAACAGTGGAAATTCCTGAATTAGAACAGTTAGAAAGTGGAAAGTCAATAATTCGATATTTTCCACCAAATGGGACAGCTGGTTTGGCCATATCTTTCGTAAGAACTTGGAGACGTGTTCCTTGTCCACCAGCTAGTAGCATTGCAACAATTTCTTTTTTTCTTGCCATATGTTTATCCTCCGATTAATTATTATTAATAATATACAAAGTTGAAAACGGTGGTACATTTACCTCCAACGTATAATCAAACTCTTTATGTGGTTGAGTTTTTGTATGAAGAGCTCTATTGATAAGCCCACTTCCGTTATACTTTCTTGCATCAGAATTTAAAACAACCTTATAACTACCCCATTTAGAAACACCTAATTTATAATTTCTGATTAAGTTCCCTGAAAAATTAGAAATAACTAAAATTTCATCCCCAGATTCATTTATTCTAGAAAACGCGAAAACATTATTCCAAATATCTTGAACCTCATGCCACCTGAATCCTGACCATCCACCATCTAACTGCCATAATTCTGAATGTTTCTTATAAAAAGCATTCAAATCTTTCACATAACGATGAGTAGCATCGTGAATCGGATATTTTAGTAGGAACCAATCTAATTCTCTTTCTTCATTCCATTCAATAATTTGCGGAATTTCATTTCCCATAAAGTTTAATTTTTTCCCCGGATGTGCCATCATATATCCCATAAAGGCACGGTAATTTGCAAACTTATCTTCATAAGAGACCGGCGCTTTATCTACTAGAGATTTCTTTCCATGAACGACTTCATCATGAGAAATAGGTAAAATATAATTCTCAGTGAATGCGTACATCATAGAAAAAGTAAATTGATGATGAATTCCTCCTCTAAACAAAGGATCTGTTTCTAAGTAATCAAGGGAATCATTCATCCATCCCATATTCCATTTAAAGTGGAATCCTAAGCCTCCTTCTTCAACCGGTTTTGTTACCCCTTCATAAGAAGTAGACTCCTCAGCAATCATCATCACCCCTGGATAATGAGTTCTCACAAATTGATTCAGTTCTTTAATAAAATGAATGGCCTCAAGATTTTCAAAACCACCGTATATATTTCTTGCTGACTCTTCCTCATTTCTACAGTAGTTATAAAATAACATCGAACTGACTGCATCGACTCTTAAGCCATCAATGTGAAACTTCTCAATCCAAAAAACAGCACTAGAAAATAGAAAAGATAGCACTTCTGACCTTCCATAATCAAAGACCCTTGTCCCCCAGCCTTTATGTTCTTGTTTTCGGGGGTCTCCATACTCGTAGCAAGGCGTTCCATCAAATTCATATAATCCGAAAGCGTCTTTGGTAAAATGACCCGGAACCCAATCTAAAATAACTCCTATATTGGCTTTGTGGCATTCATCCACAAAATACATAAAGTCTTCAGGAGTCCCAAATCTAGATGTTGCGGCAAAAAAGCCTGTCACTTGATATCCCCATGATTTATCATATGGATATTCCGTAATTGGAAGTAATTCGATATGGGTATAGTTCATCTCTTTTACATAGGGAATCAATTCATCCACTAATTCCCGGTAAGAGTATGATTCTCCATTCTCTTTTCTCTTAAAAGATCCTAATTCTACCTCATATATATTTAAAGCATTTTGATATGGAATATTTCTTTGTTCTATCCACTTTGAATCAGACCATGTGAATTCCGGAAATTCATATACTTTTGATGCCGTATTGGGTCTTGTTTCCGCATGTCTTGCATACGGATCAGCTTTCCAAAGAAAATCTCCATTATAAGGAATGATAACATATTTATAAGCATCAAATTGCTTAATTCCTGGAATTGTTATTTCATAAATTCCATTATCATTTATTCGTTTCATAGCATATTTAGTAGGTTCCCAATTACAAAATTCACCAGTCACATAGACTTCTTTGGCATTAGGAGCCCATACTCGAAATGTACAACCTTCTTCAGTTAGAAAGTTACCCAAATAATCATAACTATGAAAGTTTCTGCCTTCATGAAATAAATATTCTGCCATTTGTTGCACTTGACAATCACTCCTTTTCAAATCGCTTTACTATACAGATAAGCGTTTTCAAGTTCTGGATAAAAAATTAGAAAATGTTACTAGTTGAACAATTTCTCTTTTATAAATTATATCATATTTTTTTAATTTTCCTATACTATTGTGTGAATTTTCATGTTATTTATTGTTGTGTCTATAATATTTTTCAATTCTTCGTTTTGTTATCACTTTTAAGAAGTTTGTATTACAATGAAACTAGATTTATAAATAAAAAGGAGGTTACTAATGATTCAATATCACTCACTTATGAATAAGTATCCTGCTGGTGCAGTGACCAATGAACAATCTGTCTTTATACAAGTAAAAGTGACTAAAGACACTCCTCTTTCATCGTTACAATTAATTCTAAAAGAAGATTTTACTCAAAAAATACATGTGTTACATCCAAGTCTATCTAAGATTGAAGCGGATGGGACACTATATACTTTTGAAATTTCTAAATTAGATACCGGTCTTTACTTCTACTACTTTGAGGTTCGATCAGAAATCGGGATGTATTTTTTAAGCAATAACAAATTTCAGGCAGTTCCTACACTCTACTTTGATGAAGTGAATTGCTGGCAATTAACTGTATATGATAAAGAATTCCACACTCCAAATTGGTTTAAAGGTGGAATTATGTATCAAATTTTCCCTGATCGTTTTAAAAAAAGTAACAAATATAAAGCCCCAATTGCTCGTAATGAAGAGGTTCGAATTAAACACTCTGATTGGAATGATAATCCCGATTCAGGAATCACTCATGAAAATTATAAAGCTCAAGATTTCTTCTTAGGAAATCTAAAGGGAATTGAAGAGGAACTAGAACACTTTAAAAAACTAAATGTTAATTGTATTTATTTGAATCCAATTATGGAAAGTCCAGATAACCATCGGTATTCAACTGCTGACTATTTTAATGTCGATCCGTATTTAGGTACAAATGATGACTTTAAGGAGTTATGTGAGCTTTTCAAAAAGCATGGTATCCATATTATTCTAGATGGTGTATTCAGCCATACTGGTGATGATAGTATTTACTTTAATAAACAAGGTCACTATGAAAGTAATGGTGCCTTTAATTCAATCAATTCTCCATATTATTCATGGTTTAATTTCATGCACTACCCTGATACCTATCATTCATGGTGGGGATTTTCCAACCTTCCTACCGTTAATAAGTTAAACAAATCTTATATGGATTTTATCAATAATCCAAGCGATGGGGTTCTCCCATTTTGGCAACATTTAGGAATTTCTGGTTGGCGACTAGACGTGGCGGATGAATTTCCTGACGAGTTTTTAGATGAACTTCGGACAACAGTAAAGAAAACCGATTCTGAAGCACTTATTATTGGAGAAGTATGGGAAGATGCGACAACTAAAGTAGCTTATGATCGTCGTAGAAAGTATTTCCTTGGAGAACAATTGGATAGTGTAATGAATTATCCTTGGAAAAATGCAATTATAGAGTTTATGAAAACAAAAGATGCTTCAGCATTAAAATATGCTCTTGAAGAAATCATTGACCATTATCCAAAACCGGCTTTAGAAGTATTAATGAACTTATTAGATAGCCATGATACTGAACGCATCTTAACATCTCTTGGTTTTAATAATACTGAAGATGTCCCTCTCCACGAACGACCTACTTTAGAGTTATCTGGAGATATGCTAGAAGATGCTATTAGGAAACTAAAAGTAGCAAGTTTTATCCAGTTTACGATTCCTGGTGTTCCATCTATTTATTATGGAGACGAGATTGGAATGCAAGGATTTAGAGACCCATACAATCGTAAAACTTTTGATAAAACAAAAATGAATCAAGAGATTTTTGAACATTATTTGTCTCTAACAAAATTTAGAAATGATTATAAAGAAGAGTTCAAAGGAGATTTTAAAGTTATTTACTGTCAAGATGGTTGTTTAATTTACCAAAGAGAATCTCTTATTTGTGCCGTAAATATCAACAACCATTCTCACTTCGTAGAAGGATTACATGGTAAACAATTATTTTCTAGCACTCCTACACGTAACCATCCTAAAGGATTAATCATTCCATCTGTTGGGTTTGCAGTTTATAAAATCAAAAAATAAAAAAGAAGATTATCACGGTTGTGATAATCTTCTTTTTATTTTAACCTTCTACCTTTTTTATATGCCATATATCTTTCGCATACTCTTCCACAGAACGATCTGCTGAAAATATTCCAGCGTTTGCAATGTTTGATAGACTCATCTTCATCCATTTATTGGAATCATTATAGGCTTTTTCAATACGTTCTTGTGCTTCAACATAGCTATCAAAATCTGCAAGACACATATAATGATCTTGAGTTAATAAATAATCCACAATGAAGTTGAAATTCATTCCACCAACCGTCATTGTACGGATGAAATCAAGAACTGTCTTAATCTTAGGTGAATTATTGTAGTATTCCCAAGGCTTGTAGCCTTTTGCATATAATGCTTCAACTTCTTCTGTTTCTAAACCGAAGATGACGATATTGTCTTCTCCTACAGCTTCGTAAATTTCCACGTTTGCTCCGTCCATTGTACCAAGAGTCACTGCACCATTTAACATCAATTTCATGTTACCAGTACCACTTGCCTCTTTTCCTGCTTGAGAAATTTGTTCACTCACATCAGCGGCAGGCAAGATAATCTCCGCTAGAGTCACTTTGTAATCTGGAATGAATACAACTTTAATATACTCACGTACTAACTCATCACTTTCAACCATTTGAGAGATTGAGTGAATGAATTTAATAATATTTTTCGCCATTTGATATCCAGAAGAAGCTTTCGCAGCAAAGATAAATGTACGTGGTGTCGGACGTAATCCGCCGTATTTAATCTCATGATAAAGATACACAATGTGCAAAGCATTTAATAATTGACGTTTGTATTCATGTAATCTCTTCACCTGTACGTCAAAGATTGAATGAGGATTTACTGAAATCGCAAGAGTTTCACGAATATAGTCTGCTAACTGCTCTTTTTTCTTTAGTTTAATTTCTCTAAGTGCCTCTAAAACATTTTCGTCATCCTTATAGGCATTTAATTTAGAAATGCCAGAAAGATCTTTAATAAAATCATTTCCAATTAATTGTTCTAAATAAGAGGCTAACTCCGGATTGGCTTGTCCTAACCAACGTCGATGAGCTATACCATTCGTAACATTTCCAAATTTTCCAGGATATAATTCGTTAAATGCTTTAAAAGTATCACGAACAAGAATATCACTATGCAGTTTTGATACCCCGTTCACATAATGACTTCCCACAATTGAAAGATTTGCCATCTTAATCATATCATCATAAATAATCGCTGTATCTCTTAGGGTATATTCTTTTCCTTGTTCCATTACCCATAGACAGAATCGTCTATTAATTTCTTCAATAATAGAATAAATACGAGGAAGAATTGGTTGGAATAATGAAACTGCCCATTTTTCCAAAGCTTCTGCCATAATCGTGTGGTTTGTATAAGCAAATGTTTTTGTCGTAATTTGCCATGCTTTGTCCCAATCATAGCCATATTCATCCACTAATAAGCGCATTAATTCAGCAACACCCATAGCAGGATGGGTATCATTGATATGTAGCGCAATGTGTTCAGAAAGGTTTTCTAATGTGCCAAATTCATGATAATGGTTCTTCACTAATTGTTGTAATGAAGCACTAATAAAGAAGTATTGTTGTTTAATTCGTAACTCTTTACCCTCATTAGTAACATCTGCTGGATATAATAATTTAGAAATAGAAGACGCAATTGCTTCAGCCTCTGATGATTTAGTATATTCACCACGTTCAAACAGCTTCATGTTGAAGCCAGTTTTGGCTTTTGCTTCCCATAGACGTAGTGTATTTACTGCAGAAGCGTCATATCCTGAAATCAATAAATCATAAGGTTCTGCTTGGATAGAGGTGTAATTTTTATGGATTACTTTTAAACCCGTATCTGTTATCACTTGTTCTAACTCACCATAGAACCTTACTTCGACTTCTTCATCGTTACGATATACTAAACCATATTTCCCCAAATCCAACCATTGATCTGGAAACTCTTGTTGCCAACCATTAGTAATAACTTGCTTAAAGATACCATATTCATAGAGAATAGAAAATCCTGTTACTGGATACTCATTACTTGTTAATGCATCTAAATAACAAGCAGCAAGTCTTCCAAGGCCACCATTTCCAAGTCCTGGGTCTGGTTCCATATTATAGATTTCATTTAATGAAAAGTTATTTTCTTTCAAATAATCTTTTGCTTCTGATTCAAGTCCTAAATTAAACAAATTATTTCGCAAAGTACGGCCAACTAAAAATTCCATAGACATATAATAGGCACGTTTCTGACGAGTTTGTTTTAAAGTTTGTTCATAACTAAATTTCTTTTCCATTAAAATATCACGAACAGATCTCATTAATGCTTCATAGACTTGACGCTTGCTTGCGTTCGAAATAGTGACCCCAAATTGATTTTTCAACGAATTATCAACACGACTTACTAAGCTCTTATCAACCATTTATTTTCCTCTTTCTTCTTACAGCACTTCATGATACAACGACAAATATTGTTTAGCAGATTTTTCCCAGCTAACATCTTTATTGAGATTATTTTGGATAATTTGATTCCATTCACCAGGTGATTCATAGAAACAAGTTACTGCACGATAAATTGCATCCATCATATCTCCCGATTGGAAACTTTCAAACGTGAATCCATTTCCTTCTACTCCAGTAAAAGGAATTACGGTGTCTCGCAATCCACCTACACGATGTACCACAGGGACTGTACCATATCTCATTGAGATTAATTGTGACAAACCACAAGGCTCGGTTTTAGAAGGCATTAGGAAAATATCGCTGGAAGCATATATTTTTGCGGATATTTCATTAGAAAATAGAAGAATGCTGCGAACTCGATCATGGCGATAATTTTCTAGAGAACGTAAAGCACTTTCATAATGAGCATCTCCGGTTCCTAACACAATTAACTGTGCTCCAGTTCTTAAAATATCCTCGCTAGCCTGTAATAGCAAATCAATTCCTTTTTGATGAGTTAATCTTGTAACCATACCAATTAATGGAATATCCACGCTTACTTCTAATCCTAACTCTTTTTGAAGTTCTAGCTTATTCTTTACTTTATCTTCAAAAGAATGGATATCATAGTTAACAGGAATAATCGGATCTGTTTTAGGATTAAATTTTTCAATATCAATCCCGTTTAAAATCCCTTTTAATTTTCCTTGTTCAACAATCAAAATTTTATCTAATCCGTATGAAAAATAAGGATCTAAAATCTCACGAGCATAGGTTTCGCTAACAGTATTGATACGATCTGCGAGTTGAATAGCACCTTTTAATAAATTTAAATCACCATTATAAATTAACGCATCGAAATATTTATTATCTAAACCAAATAGATTTCCCATTTCATACGGGTTAAATCGTCCTTGAAACTCAATATTATGAATCGAAAGAACGCTTTTCATATTTTTGTAGAAATCTGCTTCTCTACTCTTCAACACATCTAAATAAATGACAGAAAGAGCTGTATGCCAATCGTTTACGTTAACAATGTCTGGTTTAAAGTCAACACCAGGTAAAATCTCAAGAGCAGCTTTGGAAAAGAAAGCAAATCTCTCACCGTCATCGGCTTGTCCATAAATACTCTCTCTCTTAAAGTACTGTTCATTATCAATAAAATAAAACGGAACGCCGTCAACTACAGTTTCAAATATTCCACAATATAAGTGTCTCCAACCTAAATCAACAAACTGATATCCTCTATATTTTAATCCAAATCGTTCACGATCAATGCTAGAATATAGTGGCAATACTACTCGAGCATCTATTCCCAGTTCACGAAGCGCCTTCGGTAGAGAGCCAATAACATCTCCTAAACCTCCAACTTTCACGAAAGGAGCTGCCTCAGCTGCAATAAAACATACTTTCATACTCTCTCTCCTTTAAATTATTCTGGCTTCATTATACCTTTAAAATTTGAAAAGAACTAGCCTCTTATATAAAAATTTTGATATAAAAAAGTCTAAGACAAAATAGTCTTAGACTTTCTAAATTCATTAAATTTCAGGATAGATATCTTCTACAGATTTTTCAGGATCAATTACAATAAATAAGTTTCCGTGAGATCCAATAGCTGAACTTTGGAATTTGTTGTCATTTCCATCTTCATCCACAGGGCTGTATGGGAAATAAACGCGGTCAGTTTCAACAACTACGTCTGATTTTGGATGATTTCCATCTAAATATAAAATATCCATTAATTCAATATCGCTATATTTTTTAACACGTTCGAACATACCTAATTCTAATCCACCTAAGTTAATGTCTTCAGACATTACGTGGTCAGCTTCTGGTAAGATTTCAATACGTAATGATTCACATGGGTGAATTTCTTGGAATTCTCCACCGTTAATACGTCCAAATGAAGTTGTAACTTTTTTAATCCATAAGTCACCAATCAAACGGCGATTAATCGTCCATGTTTCTCCATTTCTAAATACAAATCGTAAACCTGACATAACCTTTTTCATATAGGGTCACTCCTTAAAATATTATTGCTTACAAAATTAATTTTACCATTGAAACGCCTTTCATTCAAGACTTAATACTAATAAATGAAAAAATGAAATTGATTTCATAGCATTAATTTTCGAGAAAATGGTTCCTTATCCAATCAACAATTTCATGGTTTTCATTTTTTAATTTATTAGAGAGTATGGCCTTCTCAACTGCTTGAAGAACTTTCCCTATCTTTGGCCCCATTTTTTCAAGCTTTAATGCTTCTTTTACACCAAATCCATCTATCTGAATATCTTGCATAGAATGAATAGGTAAAGTTTTATACACTTGAGTTAAGATATTATGATTTTCAGTTCTACCAAGTCCAGGGAGTAATCCTTCAATTTCAATAGCAATCCTTTCTGTACATTCGTATGCCATGAATGAATCCCACTCTTTATCTAAACGCTTAAGAAACGTTTGATATCCTATCAACGTCTCAGAAATTTGCTCATTTGAAGATTTCCAATTTTTTAATACTTTTTTTAGCTCGGAAACACTTAATTGATTATAATACGCAAATAAAACCCACGCTTGAAGAATCGACATAGAACTTACTGGAAACTCTCCAATTTTTTTCAATGTTTCTCTAGAATTTGTAAAATCTGGACATGATTGATACAAATCCGATTCGATAAATGCAAGAAACGCATTGCTACGATGCAAACTAACAATCATTTTCTCAAATTCTACCTTCATTCGCTCCACCGCAACACGTTCTAAATTACTTTTCAGAACACGAATGGCATTAAACGTCTTCGATTCTATTGTAAAACCTAATTGACCTGCAAATCTTATAGCTCTCATCATTCGAAGCGCATCCTCATTAAAACGCTCCATAGGATTTCCAACACATCGAATGATAGAGTTTTCCAAGTCTTTAAGTCCATCAAAATAATCGACAATTTCTTCTTGATCATTAATAGCTAATGCATTAATGGTAAAGTCCCGTCTCATTAAATCTTCTTCAAGACTTCTAACAAAGGTAACAGAATCCGGATGTCTAAAATCTTGATAAGTCCCTTCCGTTCTAAAGGTGGTAACCTCATAACTATCTTGATGATAAATGACTAGTACTGTACCATGTTCAATACCTACATCTACCGTATGGGAAAATAAAGATTTCACTTCTTCTGGTGTGGCACTTGTTGCTATATCTACATCAGAAATCTCTTTACCCAACACTAAATCTCGAACGGACCCTCCAACAAATACTGCTTCATGTCCAGCCTTCTTTAAGGTTTGTAAAACAGGTAAAGCTGCAACAAAAAGTGGAACCGATAGAATGTCAATTTTTCGATTAAATTTATTCATTTTCTAACTCCTTTAATCGATTTGTTAATTGCATAAAGAGTTCTGAGTCCATTTTTTCAAGTGCTTCATTGATTTCTAGTTTTAACTGCGAGATTTGAACTTCCTTTTGAATGATTTGTAGTTCTTCTGTTACAGAATCTATTTCATCAAGTTCTGAAATGAAATACGGATTCTTTTCTAAAACACCAAAACTTACCATACTTTTATATGCGTTTGGAAAATCAAGTTCAACGAAACAATCTTCTTTCCAATGAAGACGCATATCATGAAAAGCAACTTCTGGATTATCAAAAGAGGTCCCTTCTTTAAAAAATAAGAAGGATTCTTGAGCAGGTTTAATCGTTGAAAACAACATTCCTTTTGGAGTTGATTCTACATGTTCAACAAAATGAATTTGTTTCAATAATAATTCATGGTTTAAAAGATAATTCAAAATCCAAAGGGATTCTCTTCTTTTTAAAGAATGGTTCGAAATAAACCACGAAATAAACTTTTTCTTGGTTTCTAAACTTGGGTTAAACATATTACCACTCCTATTCTTCAAAAATAAATGAATAACGAATAAACTCTGGATTAAACGGATCTAATTTCAAAGCTTCTTGTAAAACTACTTTTGCTTGTTCCTTTCTTCCTTCTTCAATCATAAATCGAATGTAATCTTCATAGAATTCTAAGGAACTTTCCCCTGCTTCATAAGCTTTTTGATAGTTCGTGAATGCTTCACTGTACTCTTCCATTGCTTCATAAGTTTTCGCAAACAAGTAAAGAATAACTGCATCTTCTTTTGTTTCTAGACTCTTTAGAAACTCAATACTGTCCTCATATTCTTCTTCATCATTCAATGCTTCAACATAGCTTGTCACATTGAGAATTGAATCATTATTTAAGTTTACGGCTTCTTTTAATTCAAGTAATCCTTCCTGTTGATTCCCTGTTGCAATTTCAATTTGTCCAAGAATACGATGTGCTTCATCGTTCAATTCATCAAAAGCAATCCATTTCTTAGCATAGCATTTTGCTTCCTCATCACGTTTTAAGATTAAGAGACATTGAATTACGTTT
This sequence comes from Granulicatella adiacens ATCC 49175, assembly GCF_025150565.1. Taxonomy (NCBI): domain Bacteria; kingdom Bacillati; phylum Bacillota; class Bacilli; order Lactobacillales; family Carnobacteriaceae; genus Granulicatella; species Granulicatella adiacens. The sequence goes on from NZ_CP102283.1 coordinate 1,136,817, forward strand.
AGTGTCACGTCACTATTTTCAGGTTCACGTTCTAGAAGTTCCATATAGTACTCGAGAGATTTTTCGTAGTTGCCCTCAATAGACTCATACGAAGCCATTTGAGTGAGTAAATCACTTGATAGCCCGTCAATACTCTCTTCCCCAATAAATTGCTCTAAGGGCTCTTTATTTCCCATTCTCAAAGTTGCTTCAACATACAATTCTTGTGCACGTTCCTCTTCCCCAGTTTCCTCTGGATTTTGCTTTAAGAAACGCTCTAAGAAAAAGGCGCTACGTTCGAAACTACCCGCTTCAAATAATAATGTTCCTAAGTAGAAATCAATGATAGCTTCGTCCTGTTCCAAATCTTTTGCTTTTAAGAGTTTTTTCTCTGCTAAATCAAAGTCCCCTTCTTCACGATATGCTTCTGATTGTACCACCAATACACTTGGATAGTCTGGATCTGTTTCTGGAATATCATACAGAATCGATAACGCTTGGTCTGTTTCACCTTCAGCAACTAAAATTTCAGCTAGTAAAATCGTCCAAATCGCTTCATCTGGTTCAACTTCTGTAAGTCGTAACAGAGCTCGTTTTGCTTCTTCATAGAACCCGATGGATACAGAATATGTTGCCAAGTCCGCCATCTCTTGAAGGTCATTTTCTGGGTCAAAATGATCAAAAAATCGATGATAAGATTCATATACTTTTTCAATATCTTGTTCTTCTAAAGCTTGTTGTATCTCTTTAATTACTGTAGTCATAAATTCTCCTTGATATAATAAAAACTATTAATAAATATGTATATAATAAAAAATGGCATTATATAGAGATATCTCTAATATAACACCATTTAAAACTTCTTGCTAAGAAAATAGTTCAATTGAATTATTTTTTAACTGCATCTTTAAGAGCTTTACCAGCTTTGAATGCTGGAACTTTAGAAGCTTTGATTTTAATTTCTTTACCTGTTTGAGGGTTACGTCCTTTACGAGCAGCGCGTTCGCGAACTTCAAAGTTACCAAATCCGATAACTTGAACTTTTTCACCTGCTTTTAAAGCCTCTTGAATTGTTTCGAATAAAGCTTCAACTGTTGCTGAAACATCTTTCTTTGTTAATTGCGTTTTTTTAGCAACGCGATCTACTAATTCTGCTTTGTTAGCCATTTTAGTTTCACCTCCATCAAATAAGAATTTCTATCAGATTTTGTTGAGTGGTCCAACTAATCTGGAAATCTAAATAGTTTTGATTTCTTCTAAAGTATAACATTCTAAGAGAATAGTTTCAATGGTTTATATCGTCTTTTATAAGATAGATATGATTTTTTTTACTTTCTTTGACGGGTAATCATATGGATTGGAGTCCCTTCAAAACCGAAAGCAGAACGAATTCTATTTTCTAAGAACCGCTCGTATGAAAAATGCATCAATTCTACATCGTTAACAAAAGTAACAAACGTAGGTGGTTGATTCGCTACTTGTGTCATATAGTAAATTTTCAATCTGTTTCCTTTATCCGTTGGAGTTGGGTTCATGGCAATAGCATCCATCAATACATCGTTCAGCACTGAAGATGAAATTCGACGTGAACGAACTTCATGAATCTCTTTTAGGATTGGTGGGATTTTTGAGAGACGTTGTTTCGTTTTTGCAGATACAAAGATAATCGGAGCGTATGATAAATATAGGAATTCTTGACGAATCTTGTCCTCAAACTCTTTATACGTTGAATTATCTTTTTCAAGAGTATCCCATTTATTCACTAAAATAACGACACCTTTACCGGCTTCATGAGCGTATCCCGCAATCTTCTTATCTTGTTCTTGAATTCCTTCTTCGGCATTCAAGACCACACAAACAATATCGCTTCGTTCAATCGCTCTTAAGGCACGAAGAACACTATATTTTTCAGTGGATTCAAAGACACGACCTTTCTTACGAATACCGGCAGTATCAATCATCTTGAAGACAGTACCTTCTTCGTCTTCAAAAGTTGTATCGATGGCATCACGAGTCGTTCCTGCAACATTCGATACAATTACACGTTCTTCACCAAGCATCGCATTCACTAAACTCGATTTCCCTACGTTTGGACGTCCGATGAAACTAAACTTAATCACATCTTTATCCTCTTCGTCTCCTTTATCTTCAGGGAAAGCTTTAACAGCTGCATCTAATAAATCACCAAGACCTAAACCATGACTTCCTGAGATTGGAAATGGTTCGCCGAATCCTAACGCATAGAAATCAAAAATTTCTGAACGTAATTCTGGGTTATCCACTTTATTAACAGCAAGTAAAACTGGTTTATTTGTACGATAGAGTAATTTTGCAATGTGTTCGTCAGTCGTTGTCACGCCCTCTTTTACACTTGTAAGAAAGATAATCACATCTGCCTCTTCCATCGCAATTTCTGCTTGCATACGGATGTTTGACATAAACGGTTCATCCGTAATGTCAATTCCACCTGTATCAATAATATTAAATGAGTGCCCTAACCACTCACCTTCAGAATAGATACGGTCACGAGTGACTCCGGCGATATCTTCTACGATAGAGATACGTTCTCCGACAATACGGTTAAAAATTGTAGACTTCCCAACATTTGGTCTTCCTACAACGGCAATAACTGGTGTTGACATACTATTCCTCCTTTTTCTCTAATTCTATCATAAAAATAGTCTGGAACCAGTCCAGACTATTTCCACTTAACTTTTATATGAATGTTATTCTTCAACTTTAAGTTCAGAAAGTTGATTACCTAAACGATCTGCTAAAGAGAATGAAACATCTTCTTCAGGTAATTCGTAGGTTTCTTCAACCACTTCTTCAACTTCTTCTTTTTCAGGTTTTGGAGCTTCTTGTAAAGCTTTAATACTTAAAGAAATACGTTGTTGTTCTGGATGAACTTCAAGAACTTTCACTTGAACTTCTTGACCTTCTTTAAGAACTTCGTGCGGTGTCGCAATATGTTGGTGAGCGATTTGAGAGATGTGTACTAATCCTTCTACTCCAGGGAATAATTCAACAAATGCTCCGAAAGTAGTTAGACGTTTTACTAAACCATCTAATACTGAACCAACTGCTGCACGTTCTTCAATGTTATCCCATGGTCCTGCTAATGTATCTTTGATTGATAATGATACACGTCCGCTTTCAGGATCTACAGAAATAACTTTTGCTTGAACTTCTTGGCCAACTTCTAATTTGTCGCTTGCTTTTGCAACATGTTCATGAGAGATTTGTGAAATATGAACTAATCCGTCCACTCCACCTAAGTCGATAAACGCACCGAAGTTTGTTAATCGAGCAACTTTACCAGTCACTACAGAACCTTCTTGAATTGATTCAAATACAGCTGCACGCTTAGCTGCTTTTTCAGCTGCAACTAAGTTTTTACGTGATAAGATTAAACGATTTTCGCTTGGTTCGATTTCAACGATTTCAAAAGCTAATGTTTGGCCTTTGAATTGAGCTAAGTTATCAACATAGTGGTCTGATACCATAGAAGCTGGTACGAAAGCACGAACTCCTGCATCTACTACTAAACCACCTTTAACAGCATCCACAACTGGAGCTTCGATAATTTTTTTATTATCAAATTTAGCTTGAATTTCTTCCCAAACTTTACGTGCATCTACACGTTTTTTAGAAAGTAAGAAACTTCCATTTTCTTTATCTTTGATTTGTTTGATGACTACTAAATCAACAACATCTCCTACTGATAAAACGTCTTCTACACGTTCCACTGGTGATGTTGATAATTCATTGAAAGGAATAACCCCTTCAACACCTCCACCGATAATTCCGACGATGGCTTGTTTATCTTGTAGAGTTAATACTTCACCTTGTACTAAATCTCCGATTTGAATATCTTTAACGATATCTAGCGCATCTTGCATTGTTTGTAATTCTGACATGTGACTTCCTCCTAGGGCGACAATTCATACGAACGCAAAGTTTACTTTTTGTGTAAAATCAAACTTTTTATCCATTTACAATCATACCACTAAATGAAAACGAATTCTAGTGTTTTTGTGTAAAATCTGGTTAATTCGTTAACTTTTCTTGGATAAGATTCGTGATTTTAGAAACAACTTCTTGAATTGATAGGCTTGTTGTATCGATTTCAATTGCATCATCCGCTTTTTTCAAAGGAGACTCTTTGCGAGTACTGTCTAAATAGTCACGGTGAGCAATTTCTTCTTCTAATTTTTCAAGAGATAACTCAATACCTTTCTCTTGGTTTTCTTTAAAACGGCGTAATGCACGTTCTTTAACTGAAGCTACTAAGAAAATTTTCAAATCAGCATTTGGAAGTACTACAGTTCCAATATCCCGGCCATCCATAATGATGGAGTGATTTTCTGCAATTTCCCTTTGCATTTGAACAAGTTTTACTCTTACTGATTTAATCGCTGAAACTTCAGAGACATTTCGTGTCACTTCAAGATCACGGATTTCATGTGTAACATCTTCCCCATTTAAGAAAACGAGTTGGCCTTCATCCGTATTTCTAAAACTAATTACTAAATTCTCTAATAACTCTTTGATTGCTTCAGCATCCACTACTGCAATATTATTTCTTAGAAAAGCCAATGTTGTTGCACGATACATCGCACCTGTATCTAAATATAGAAAATTCGTTTCTTTAGCAATCAATTTTGAAATCGTACTTTTTCCAGATGAAGCTGGTCCATCAATTGCAACTTGCATTCTATTCTTCCTTTCAAAAAGAAAGTCTGAAACGTCTTGCGTCTCAGACTTCTAAAAATTAACTAATTATTATTGTTTAACTTTTAAAGTAGTTCCTGGAGCTATATTATCTCCTGATAAACCATTAATTTGTTTTAATGTAGCAACATCCATCCCATGATTTACAGCAATACGGTATAAAGTATCTCCTTGTTTAACAACATAAGTTCCGTAATTTCCATTTTGTTGCGCTGCTGTTGTAGGCGTTTGTTGTGTTGTTTCGGCTTGTCTAGGAGCTGTCGTAGTCGCTTCAGGAGCTGCTGTTGTTGCTTCTTGCTTTGTAGTTGGTGCAACTGTTGTTTCTGGTGCTACTGTCGTTGTTTCAACCGTTTTAGTAAGCATTACATCATCAGCAGTTCTAGGTTTCACTTGATTACTGCTATTAACAATCGAGAACCACCACATAAATAATACTGGTGCAACAATTACAATTAGGAATACAAATAATAGTACATTTGATAAAGGAGCTACTGCTTTTCCACCTGAGTTTCTAGCACTACGAGAAAATTGACGATTTTTTAAATTTTCATCTTCACCAAATTTTCTTTCCCATGGTTGTTCTTCATTTTTATTTAAGTCTTCATTATTAAAGTTATCACTCATCAAAAATCCTCCTAATTTGACCCAATACAATCCTCAGTCAATTCACTAAACAATATAGCATATTTATGTGCTTAGGTGCAAACTTTTACTTTAGCTCTATTGTAGCATAAAAAAATTAAAAATCACTCTATTTAATCAGAGATTAAACAATTTTTTAAAGCTCTCTTCAAAGGAATTTTTTGAATTTTCCACTTCATTCCACTTAGAAGTAATCTCCATTAAAAACAAATCAAGATGCCTACAACTACTACACTTTCCACACGAAGCTTTCCTTTTTTCACCGAAAAAATGAGCTAGATATTGTTCTTTGCACAAGGTGGTATTTGCAAATTCTTCAATCTGCCCTATTTGCTTTAATTTACGCGATTTCTGGTTCTTTATAAATGCACTCGTTTGATCATTATTCCAACGAAACGTTTTCGCAATCTCTTTGATATTTTGATGAAGTTCCGTCTCTTCCTCATCATCTACTTCATAGGAGCGTTCAATCTTACGTCTCATTTGGGGAAAATCGTCTGAATGAACCAAGGCGATACAACGACTAAATTGCAAGTCTCTTCCAGCTCGACCAATTTGTTGCACATAATCTTCAAGTGTCTGTGGAAGTTGAAAATGGATAATCGTACGAATATTAGACTGATTAATCCCCATTCCAAATGCACTTGTTGCTAATAGAATGTTGATTTCTCCTCTAAAAAATTTCTGCTGAATCGTTTGACGGTCACTACTATGTCTCTTAGAGTGAAAGGTATCAATTTTTGTAAATCCTTCCTCTTGGAGTGATCCTTTTAACCCTTCAATCTCTTTAATCGTTGAGGCATACACGATACAAGGATATTCCACACGCTTCAACAATTCAGAAAGCATCTTACTACGAAGGCCTTCAACCGAAATAACATCAATTTCACGATTCTTCAAGAAGGCATGTCCTTGGAAATAAGTCGTCTCCTCTTTATTTAATCCTAAAAATGTATAAATATCATGAATCACTTGAGTCGTCGCTGTCGCAGTTAGCGCTAACGTTCGAGGACTTCCTAAACTTTTTCTCATCTTACCAATAAATAGGTAATCGCTTCTAAAGTCATACCCCCACTGCGATATACAATGCGCCTCATCGACAACGAGTAATCCAATTTCAAGTTTTGATAATTGCTTAAAGAATCTGGGGGCTTGTAACATCTCTGGAGAAACAAAAATAAATTGATACTCCTTTAACGTATTTAAAATATAATTTTTCTCTGCTTCAGTCATAAGGGAAGTAATGGCCACGGCTTTATGAATCCCCATCTGTTTTAAACTAGCTACTTGGTCGACCATTAACGCAATCAGAGGAGACACGATAACGACTCTACAGTTTTCTTTGATACCGATATATTGATAAATAAATGATTTTCCATTTCCTGTTGGTAAAATCGCAATCGCATCATGCCCTTCTTCAAGAGCCGTAATGATTTCTTTCTGGCCTTCTCTAAACGCATCATATCCGAATCGATTCAATATTGGATCCATGTCATTTACGCTCCTTTAAGGCTTTAATTTGATAGTATCTGAATAAGAAGAAATCTAGTTTTTTCCCTGCTGCTTCAAATTGGTCTTTAGCCTCTTTATACCTAGGATATTGTCCATTTTCAAAGAGGGATTTATAAGCCACGGCAGCCTTCGTTTCTTCAACGCGTTCATATAATGCCTCTTTTGTAAGTAACACATACTTTAAGAGATGGTCGTTAATCGTGCTCTCTTTAAGCTTACGAAGGTGGGCAATTTCTGTGCGTTTCATTCCTTTACAAAACAGACGAACTGTTTCTTGAACGGAACTCGTTTCATGAGAAATCCATTCAACCATTATAGAAAACCATCCATAAGCAATTGGAAAATTTTCAGGTTCCTCAAAGACATCGCTCACCCATTTCATTAAGACTAATCTCGAAAGAGGTTCACAGTCTTCAACCGTGGTAAATCCCCATAACGAAACAAGCTCGTCTTCTAGAGCCGCTGTCGACTTAGCTCCATTAAAAAGCCCTACCCAATGTCCTTTCACAGATTCATCTTGCTTATTAGCCCAGTCATGGAATTCATCTACAATACTACTAAACCAAACGGACGTAATGTTCTCTTTTTTTTCTTTATACCACCTCTTAAATAATTGCTGTAACCATACATTTTGAATGAGAGGACGATATCGTGTTTCTTCGTAGCGGTTGTAACTAATCCATTCGACCCAGAGTCTTGTGACATCTCGTAATTGCACAAATGAGTATGGATGCATCAAATAATTGACAGCATGTCTTCCATTTGTCACAAGAGAAAATTCTGGAATCTCTTTCAGTAGCACTAAACCTGATTCATTTTCGCTAACCATTCCTTCACGAAAGAATCCATCTACTAATTGATGAAAGTACTCTTCTTTTAAATGAGGTAAACTAGCAAAAAATACTTCAGTTTTATCTTCTGTCACGCCAATTAAAGTCGACATGGTACGATTTCCCGTTAAAATACGATATAATCGATTTAACGGAACCACACCATACGACTTGATCGCATGTAATATCCAAATTTGATAAAAGGAGTACTGACTCATGGATAAAAAATCCTCTCTTTCAAAAATTTATACAAAAGTTGACTGCGACTCATGTATCGCCTGTGGAATCTGTCAACTACGTGCTCCTGAAATCTTCGAGTACGATGCGGAAGGGATTGCCTTTGTAAAACAAGACAACAATACCGGAACAGTTCCACTACCAGAAGATACGCTGGAAAAGTTCAAAGATGCTTATACAGCCTGTCCAACTGGTGCCATTAAACGAAAAAACAGACCCTTTACAGAAGAATAAATAAACAAAACGGACTCACAACAGTATGAGTCCGTTTTTCTTTGTATGACTCCCTAATAGAAATCTATTTTTCGTCTAAAGCGAGCTTTCTTAGTTTCTGTACTTCAAATGAGCGTAATTCACGATAGTCTCCAGGGCGTAAGTTTTCCAACGTTAAAAATCCAAACTCTTCACGTTTTAATTTCATAACAGGTAATTCCACTGCTTCAAACATACGCTTCACTTGATGATTCCATCCTTCGTGAATCGTTAAAGCGACAATCCCTGTTCCTTTATCTGTATCAACTGATAAAATTTGAGCTATTGCGTTTGACGTTTTCTTACCATCTAAAACAATTCCGCGTTCCAATTGACGCATTTGACGAGGTGTTGGAATTCCTTTAACTTTTGCAATATATTTCTTTTCCACGTGATGCTTTGGATGAGTCATCAAGTTTGAAAACTCACCATCGTTGGTTAATAAAAGAAGTCCTGTCGTATCGTAGTCCAAACGTCCCACTGGATACACGCGTTGTTCTACATCTTTAAAATAATCAGTGACAACGGTTCTTCCCTTATCATCACTGGCACTTGAAAGCACTCCTTTGGGTTTATAAAACATAAAATATACAGGTTCTTCCTTGTAAATTGGAATACCGTCTACCTCAATTTTATCATTGGCACCAACTTTAAAGCCTAGTTCTCTAACGACTTCACCGTTGACCTTAACGCGGCCTTCTTGAATAAATGCCTCACATTTTCTGCGGGATGCCACACCTGCGTGTGCCATTACTTTTTGTAATCTTTCCACAAAAAAACCTACTCTTTCTCTTCTTCTACTTCATGATGTTCTTTAGAGCGTATTTCCAACTCTTCAAATAAATCATGATTATCTCTAAATAATTGGTTTGCTTCTTCAGAATCTAAATCGAATAAATCTGAAGCATCTGGCAGTGCATCAAGCGATTCTAATCCAAAGTAATCCATGAAATACGCTGTTGTTTTATACAATTTTGGACGTCCGGGTGTCTCTAATCTTCCAGCCTCTTCGATTAAATCTCTTAAAAGTAGTTTTTGAATCGAACCACTACTTTGAACGCCACGAATCGATTCAATATCCACACGTGTGACAGGTTGCTTATACGCGATAATCGCCAACGTTTCTAGAGAAGCTTGAGACAATTGAGAAGAATAAGGAGAAACCGCATATTTTTCGATATAGGATTTTAAACTAGCCTTTGTCACAAGTTTATAATGAGAAGCTGTAAGAAGAAGTTCTAGGCCACTATTTTCGTCCTCTAAGCGTTTCTTTAATTCATCTAGCAACTGACGAACCGCACTTCTTTCGAGTTCTAAAATATAGCTTGCTTCTTCTAATGTAATCCCATCATCTCCAGCAACAAATAGTAAGCCTTCTAATACTGAAATGTAATTAGTCACTCTCTTTCTCCTTTTCTTGTCTTTTCTCAATCAAAATATCCTCGTATGGAGAACTTTGAATAAAACGTACACGATGTTCACGAACGAGCTGTAACATCGCTAAAAATGTTGTTGTAATCGCATGCCTGTTGAACGCTGGGAAACATTCCTCGAATGGAACTTGTTTCTTATCTGTATGCTCTATTTTTGAAATAATCGAATCCATCAATTCCTCAACTGTATGCGTTTCATGTTGAATATTGGCCTTTAGCGGCATCTTAGCAATATTTTTACGCGCTAATTTCTTTAACGCGTTCCATAAATCTTGAGTCGTCACTTCTCCTTCTTTTAAAGGAATAATTTCTTGCATCGAAGACAAGTCACTTGCTTCTTTCCCGAAGTGTAATCCCCTTAGGAAAGAGAGCTCCTCAAGCTTTTTGGCATTTTCTTTAATTTGTTGATATTCCAATAGTTGTTGGACTAACTGATCACGAGGGTCTTCCACGATTGGCTCCCCGTCTTCATCCAACTCCTCCAACTTTGGTTTTGGAAGAAGCATTCTTGCTTTAATTTCTAATAAGGTTGATGCCATTACTAAATATTCAGCTGCCACTTCCAATTCCAATGTCTTCATGGAATGAATGAAGTTCAAATATTGCTTCGTTAATTCATTCATCGGAATATCGTAAATATCGATTTTCATCTCACGAATCAGATGCAAGAGGACGTCCATCGGTCCTTCGTATTCAGCTACTTTAATTGTTAAATCTTCCATGGTTCCTCACTTACACGATGTTTATTCCATTTTGCAAGAATAACACTCGTCTCAATTGTTCCACTTAATACTTTATCTTCCATCTTTGCTAAATCTTCTAACATTTGGAATGTAATATTTTCCCCACGAAACGAAGGTGACAACGATAAGTATTTAATGATAACCGTGTCTGTTGTGCTTTCCCCACCAATCAATCCAATAAAATTTTCACTGTCACTTTCTTTAAAAAGCCAACATTTAATTGATGGATTTGTCGCGATTTCTTCAATTTCCTCTTGCAATCGTTTAAAGTCCTTGAATTCTGGGATATAGGATAATAATCCCATCACAATTTTTTTATTCGTTGCTGAATAAGGTACTAACAAATTCATTCCTCCTCGAGGTTCGTCTCTTAATATAAAACTAACACTTTACGAACCAATGATTTGAACACTTCTTTAACGCGTTGTGTTGTTTCTACCACTTCTTCGTGGTTTAAGTTTGCTTGCATTCCTGCAGCTAAGTTTGTGATACATGAAATCCCAATTACTTTGATACCAGCGTGGTTTGCTACGATAACTTCAGGAACTGTTGACATTCCTACAGCATCCCCACCGATAGCTTGTGTAAAGCGGATTTCTGCTGGTGTTTCGTATGTTGGTCCAGAGTATCCCATGTATACTCCTTCTTTAATATTGATGTTTAATTCTTTAGCAGCTTTACGAACCACTTCTTGTCCATATTCATGGTACGCATGGCTCATGTCAGGGAAACGAGGTCCAAAGCGTTCATCGTTTGGTCCGATAAGCGGGTTTGTACCAGTGTAGTTAATTTGGTCTGTAATAATCATTAAGTCCCCTGGTTCAAATGTTGGGTTTGCACCACCAGCTGAGTTTGTCACAATAATCGTTTCAACATCTAATAATTTCATTAAACGAATTGGGAACGTTACTGTTTCCATATCGTAACCTTCATAGTAATGGAAACGTCCATCCATGATTAGAACTTGTTTGCCTTCTAATTCACCATATACAAGACGGCCAGCATGACCGACTACAGTTGACACTGGGAAGTTTGGAATATCTTTATAGTCAAAGATTAATGGATTTTTTACTTCTCCAGCAAGTTCACCAAGACCTGATCCTAAAATCATTCCGAAATCAATGTGACCAATGCCATTTTCTTGTAAAAACGTTTTTGTTTCGACTAATTGTTCGTATTTGCTCATGATGTTCCCTCTTTCTGTATTAGTTTAATTCTTTTAAGAAGCTTGTTCCGTTACCAGTTGATGCTACCCCAAAGTTTTCGCTGATTGTTTCTGCGATATCGCTGAAGTGTCCTTGTGGTAAGTGTGTTGGGTGTTTCAATGATTTGCTGATGGCTAACACTGGAATGTACTCACGAGTGTGGTCTGTTCCTTTGAATGTTGGGTCGTTTCCGTGGTCAGCAGTGATAATGAGTAAATCATCTTCTTGCATGTTTTCTACGATTTCTGGAATACGAGCATCAAATGCTTCAAGCGCTTCACCGTATCCTTTTGTATTACGACGGTGACCATAAACCGCGTCAAAGTCCACTAAGTTTAAGAAACTCATACCAGTGAAGTCTTTCTTCAATACTTCAACAAGTTTGTCTACGCCATCCATGTTGTCTTTTGTACGAACGAATTCAGTGATTCCTTGTCCGTTAAAGATATCGTTAATTTTACCAATTGCAATGACATCAAAGCCATCTTTCTTCAAGAAATCTAATGTTGTTTCGCCAAATGGACTTAACGCATAGTCATGTCGGTTTGAAGTTCTTTGGAAGTTGCCAGGTTCACCCACATATGGACGAGCAATGATACGACCAATCATGTATGGATCGTCTTTTGTAATTTCACGAGCGTATTCACAAATACGATATAACTCTTCTAGCGGAATAATGTCTTCATGAGCAGCAATTTGCATTACTGGGTCAGCAGAAGTATAAACGATTAAATCGCCTGTTTCCATTTGGTGTTTACCGTAGTCATCAATAACCGCTGTTCCACTGTATGGTAAGTTACATACGATCCCTCTTCCTGAGAACTTAGAAATACGGTCTAATAATTCTTGTGGGAAACCATTAGGGAAAACACGGAAAGGAGTTTTAATATTTAAGCCCATTAATTCCCAGTGACCTGTCATTGTATCTTTACCAACAGAAACTTCTTCAAGTTTCGTATAGCTTCCTTCTGGATGTTCTACTGGTGGAACTGTTTTTAAAGGAGCGATATTCCCTAAACCATAACGTTGCATATTTGGCACATTTAGACCTACAGTTTCTGAAATATGGCCTAAAGTATGTGAACCTGCATCATCAAATTTTGCAGCATCGGGTGCTTCTCCAATACCTACAGAGTCCATTACAATGACATGTATTCTTTTAAATTTCATAGTTTCCATCTCCATTTTCTTTATTTACGAACGAGGATGTGCTTGTTTGTAAATTTCCTTCATTCGTTCGTTTGTAATATGTGTATAAATTTGTGTCGTACTAATATCCGAGTGCCCGAGTAACTCCTGCACAATTCGAAGGTCGGCACCCGCTTCTAAAATATGAGTTGCAAAGGAATGGCGCAATGTATGCGGGCTCACTTCCTTTGTAATCATGGCTGTCTGGACGATCTTCTTTAAATTCTTCCAGAAACCTTGACGTGTAAACGGACCGCCTCTGTGATTCAAGAACAAGACATTCGATAACTTCTTCTCGTCTTCTAAAGCAGGCCGTGCATACTCTAAATAGTTTTGAATCCAGTTAGTTGCTTCTTGTCCAATCGGGATAATGCGTTGTTTATTTCCTTTCCCAATCGTTTGTAAGAATCCAAGTTCCAAATGCAAATCACCAAGTTCAATACTAATCAGTTCGCTTACACGCATCCCAGTTGCATACAAAAGTTCGAGCATGGCTTTATCTCTTAGTCCTAAAACAGTCGTTGTGTCTGGGACCTCCAGCAACCGATTCACTTCATCGATACTGAGGGCTTTTGGCAACTGCTTCTTCGGTTTTGGCGGATGAATTTGCTGTGTCGGGTCTTTGTCTATTATTCGCTCTTGGATAAGAAACTGGAAGAACTTCTTCAAGCAACTAATCATGCGACTTGTTGAACTAACGGCATATTCGTCTTTTTTTAATTTCTGTAGAAATAGTACCATTGTCGTATGGTCCACATTTTGAAGACGTATCACCTTCTGTTCTTCTAAAAACTGAGAAAACTTCTCTAAGTCTCGTCTATAGCTGGAAACCGTATTATCGGATAGACCCTGAACGGCAATACTATCCAGGAAGTAGTGTATTTCTTTCATCTTCTACCCTTCCTTTTGCTGGCAATTTTTGCAAATTCCATGGAAAGTCAGCCGATGATCCAACACCTGAAAATGAAACTGCTCTAACACTTTCTGTTCCACATCAATGAGAAGGTCCTCTTCCACCTCTTGAATTTGACCACATTTAACACACAATAAATGATGTGCAAAATGTCTGCTAACAGACTGCTTCAAATGATAGCGACCAATACCATCGTCAAATATATTTCTGGTAACTACCTCTAAATCCGTTAAAATTTCTAATGTTCGATAAACTGTTGCTAATCCAATATCTGGATATTTTTCTTTTACAAACATATAAATTTCTTCAGCAGTCAGTAGTTCATTTAAATGTTCCAGAAGAATCTCAACTGTTGCCTGTCTTTGCAGGGTTAGTTTGAATCCTTCTTCTTGTAACTTCTTTTGAATCTCTTCAATAGAAATAGATGACAAGCGATTCGCCTCCACTCATTATTCTTCAATCAGATGAATAAATCCTTCTTCTTGTGTAATTCGTTTTGCCTTTAACAAGTTTCCAATGGCACGTTTAAATTGTCCTTTACTAATTCCAAAAATCTCTTTGATGACTTTAGGATCACTTTTATCCCAATATGGAAGTGTATGCGTTGGTCGATTCTTTAACATCGCAATAATCATTTCCGCATCATCTCCAATAGCTTCATGTGCTCTAGGTCTCATTGATACATTAAGGACTCCATCAGGTCGTAAGCCAATCACACGAACAGTAATTTCTTCTCCCAGCGTTGGTTCATATAATCGTTCTGAAGGATGCAAGAACAATTTATATCCTTCCGGAGTTATAATCGTAGTCCCAACCAGGCGCACTTGTGTCACAATTCCAGTTAAATCTTTATTCAACAGCCCTTTGTGACCACGAATCACTTTATCATTAAGTGCGTTTCCATCCCCCATCGTTGCCCATGTACGATCTTTTTTATCTTTTATCAATGTTACATATAAACGATTATTTTTCTTTGGCCATAACTCTTTCATACTTGGAAGTTCATCCAATGAAACTACCATATCTTTATCTTCTAAACCAATATCTACAAATACGCCTAAGTCTTTTCTGACTTGTGTCACACTTGCCCATCCATAACTTTCATTTGTTACTTCAGGAATATTCAGAGTAAAGACTTTTTTACGAGAAGAATTCTCATATAAGAATCCCGTTACTACATCACCGATTTTTAGTGTTTCTGTAGCTTCGTCTTTTTTTAGACGGAATGTTTCTCCACTCTTTTGCACAAAAAAGTACTTTTCGTTTTCATCCGTGATAATGGCTTGAACAACAGTCGATAATTCACTTGTCATAACAAACCTCCTTCTTTTTACATTTGTCTTTTTATTTTACCACAAAATAGGGCTTACAGTCATTTTTATCCTGTAAATTGGGCCTTTTTCTTAAAGGATACGCATGAATCTTTGAAGCACTTACACTTACGCTCTCAATTTTATAAAAAAAAGGCTTGAACAAACCTTTTAGATTCGTTCAAACCTTTTTATTTTCAAATGAATTATAAGCGAGCTACTTTCATCATGTTTGTTGTACCTTTAATTCCTAAAGGAACACCAGCAGTGATGATTACTAAGTCGTTTTCTTTAGCAGTGTGGTAGTCACGTACTGCTTGAAGACATAATTCAAACATTTCGTCAGTTGATTTAGCGCGATCAACGATTACTGGTTTAACACCCCAGATTAATGCTAAGGCACGTTGTTGACGTTCTGTTGAAGTGACACCTAAGATTGTTGCGTCAGGACGGAATTTAGAAATCATTTTCGCAGTATGTCCTGATTCTGTTGCAGCAACAATTGTTTTAACTTTTAAGTTTTTAGCTGTATGTGCTACTGAACGACCAATCGCTTCAGCTACATCGTTTTCGTTGAATGCTTTTAATTTGAATTTGTCACGTACACGGATTTCTTGTTCTGTACGAACACAGATATTTGCCATTGTACGAACTGCTTCTACTGGGTAATCCCCTGCTGCAGATTCACCAGATAACATAACTGCATCTGTTCCGTCGAAGATAGCATTCGCTACGTCACCAACTTCCGCACGTGTTGGACGTGGGTTACGTTGCATTGAATCTAACATTTGAGTAGCTGTAATAACTGGTTTACCTAATGTGTTACATTTCTTGATTAACATTTTTTGAACGATTGGAACTTCTTCCGCAGCGATTTCAACACCCATGTCTCCACGAGCAACCATTAAACCGTCAGATAAAGCTAAGATTTCGTCAATATTGTCGATACCTTCTTGGTTTTCGATTTTTGGAATAATTTGAATGTGAGTTGCATTATGTTCTTTTAACAAATCGCGGATTTCTTGAACGTCTGAAGCACGACGAACGAAACTTGCTGCGATGAAGTCAATATCATTTTCAATACCGAAAATAATATCTGCACGGTCTTTTTCAGTGATACCAGGTAATTTTGTTTTAACACCAGGAACGTTAATTCCTTTTTTGTTTTTAACAACACCACTGTTGTTTACGACGCAGACAATTTCGCCATTTGCGTGGTCTACTTCAGTAACAGCTAAACCTACTAAACCGTCATCTACTAAGATAATTGATCCAGGTTTAACATCGTTGATTAATTCTGGATAAGTAATAGAGAATTTTTCTTTTGTTCCTAGCACTTCAGTCATTGAAATACGAACTACATCACCAGTGTGGAATTCAATCGCACCATTTTCCATATTATGTGTACGAATTTCTGGTCCTTTTGTATCTAAAAGAATTGCGATAACGCGTCCTGTTTCTTTACGGATTTTTTTGATTGTGTTGATACGTGCTAAATGCTCTTCATGGTCACCATGTGAGAAGTTTAGACGTGCAACGTTCATTCCTGCTTCTGATAAAGCAGCTAATTTTTCTGGAGCTTCACTAGCTGGTCCAATTGTACATACGATTTTAGTTCTTTTCATTTTATCCTTGACTCCTTTAATTTTTTAGAAAGAAATTTCTTTATTTAGTTGATACAACTCTAAGTTAGGTAAATGTTTGCCGTTTGCTAATGTTTCAACGATATCACTATAGATAATTTCTTCAGCTTTAACGCCAACACAAACGCCACCGATATCTTCTTTTAACAAATCGATTGCTTTGGCACCCATTCGGCTTGCAAGAACGCGGTCACGAGCACTAGGAGCTCCCCCACGTTGAACGTGTCCGAGAACTGTAACACGAGTGTGGAAATCACTATCATATTCACGTAATTTTTTGGCCAGTTCGTCCCCTGACATTACGCCTTCCGCTAGAAGAATTAACGTATGTTTCTTCCCATTTAAACGTCCTTGTTTGATTTCTTTTGCAACAGCTTCTAAATCAAAATCTTGTTCAGGAATTAAAATTTGTTCTGCACCACTAGCAACCCCTGTCCAAAGTGCAATATCTCCAGCACGACGACCCATAACCTCAACGATAAACGTACGAACGTGTGATGTCGCAGTATCGCGAAGACGGTCTAGCGCTTCTAATACAGTATTGATTGCAGTATCGAAACCAATTGTATATTCCGTACCAGGAATATCATTGTCAATCGTTCCTGGAACCCCAACTGTTGGGAAACCAAGCTTCGTTAAAGCAACGGCACCTTGATAGCTTCCGTCACCACCGATAACAACAAGACCTTCAATACCGAATTTCTTTAATTGTTCAATCCCTTTTTCTTGTCCTTCGCGATTTGCGAATTCAGGATAACGCGCAGAATACAAGAATGTACCCCCACGACCAATCATGTCGCTCACGTCAGACGGATTTAATTTACGAATATCACCAGCTACTAAACCGGCAAAACCGTAGTTAATTCCATAGACTTCAAAGCCTTCATAAATACCCTTACGTACAATGGCACGTACAGCGGCATTCATCCCTGGAGCGTCTCCTCCACTTGTTAAAACAGCAATGCGTTTCACAAAGATTCACCTCTTAGATTTATTTTTACTGGAACAAGCCCATTTGTTCTCATTTTATCACTTTTTAGAACAAATGTCTTTCATTTTCATAAACTTTTTCATTTTACAATTTTTATACATTCTTTATCTAAAATGTCGATAAGACTAGGTATTAGCTTTGACTCAAGATTTACACCGTTTGCAAAAGAATTCTTTACGAGCGTCTTACTATTCACAAGGAATAATTCAACAGGTGTCACTCCTTTATATTTGGTCACGAGTTGTTTGATTTCCGCATATACTTCTGGAGTATGTTTTTCTGGACGAATCGCAATTTGCAATTTTTTAGATGAATCAGCTAGCAACTTATCAGCAAAACTCATCGGATACATACGATTTAACTGCAATTGCCATTGACCTTTTTGTCCTCTCTTCACACGACCTTCCATAAGAACCATCGTATTTTGTTGAAGATGCTGATAGATTTCAGCAAGTGTTGATGGAAAGACAACTACATCGATCATCCCAGACGCATCTTGAAGTGTGACATACGCCATTTTCTCTCCTTTACGAGTGGAGATTTTACGAATGTCCACAATCAATCCTACAAAACGCATATATCCTTCTTCAAAAACAGATTGAATTGCTTGAATCCATCCACTCTTCATAAGAGGATCGTATTTCGAGGAAGGATGTGGCGAAATTGAAAAGCCAAGCACTTCAATTTCTTCTCCAATCCTTTGAAGTAATGGTTCTTCTTCTACATGAGTGAAAGCTACTTCTAAGTCATCCTCAAGTGATAAATTCAACCCATGGAATTTCACACTTTTAGCAACAGCATCCACATTCGCCTTCAGCGTCGCCCGTGTTTCACCAAACTCATCAAAAGCCCCCGCATTAATTAACGCTACTAAAAGTGGTTCTTTTGTATATTGAGCACCCATTCGATATGCAAAGTCTTGGAACCCTTTGAACGGTCCATACTCATAACGGTTCTTCACGATACTTTCAACAAAGTCTCGTCTAATTCCTTTAATACTATTGAGACCGACAATAACACCACTATCGTTCGCTACGAAATCAGCAAAACTATTATTGATACTTGGTGGCAATATTTTAATCCCTAATTGACGCGCTTCTACAAGATAGTCTTGTAACTTCGATGATTTCGCACTCGCGTTTTGGAACAAGGCTGTAAAGAACGCTGTAGGATAGTTTGCCTTTAAGTACGCCAATTGATAAGACAGCATCGCATAAGCTACTGCGTGTGATTTATTAAATCCATAGTTGGCAAACTTTTCAATATAGTCGTAGACCGTCTCGGCATCCTCTTGTTTGTATCCTTTTGAAACGGCGCCTTGCACAAATTTTTCTTTTTGTGCAGCGATAGTTTCACTATTCTTCTTACCAATCGCACGACGTAAAATATCCGCTTCTCCTAAAGAAAAACCAGCCATTTCACTTGCAGCTTGCATAACTTGTTCTTGGTAGACCAAAATACCATAGGTTGGTTCAAGAATCCTTTGAAGAGATGCATGCGGATACTGAACGATTTCTGTTCCTTTTTTACGATTAATAAAATGAGAAATTTGCTCCATTGGTCCTGGACGGTACAACGAGAGTACTGCCACTAAATCTTCGAATTCAGTTGGTTTCATTTCCTTCAAAACACGGCGAATACCATCTGACTCGAATTGAAAAATCCCGTTCGTCTGTGCTTTTTGGAAGAGTTCAAACGTACGAGGGTCGTCTAGAGGAATCTTCGTAATATCCAATTCTTTTTTCGTAATCTTTTGAGTTTGTTGGATTGCCTTATGCAGCAATGTCAGGTTACTTAACCCAAGTAGGTCCATCTTGAGAAGACCCACTTTTTCAACAGCCTGCATCGCATACTGCGTTAGCATCCAATCAGCTTCCTGAAGTGACGCCGAATACCCTTTGTCTCGTTTCATTAACGGAACGGTCTTGGTCAACGCATCTTGCGACAACACAACTCCGGCCGCGTGGACAGATGAATGACGTGGAAGACCTTCAAGAGCTTTTGCCACTTGATAGAGTTTGCGATTGCGTTCACTACTTTCTATATGTTCTCTAAACGCTTTATTTTCTTTATAGGTCTGCTCTAATGTTACTTTCCCTTGAGCGATATTATTTGAAAACTTCTGAACCGTAATGATGTTTTCGCCAAAGACTTTACATACATCACGTAACACTTGTTTCGCTCCAAGTGTACCAAATGTCACGATTTGCGCTACATTTTGATTTCCATATTTTGAAACGATATACGCTAAAATATCTTCACGCTTATCATCAGGAAAATCCAAGTCGATATCAGGCATTGTATAACGTTCACGGTTTAAGAAACGTTCAAATAGCAAGTGATAACGAATCGGATCAACACCTGTAATATGTAAGAGATACGCTACAAGTGAACCTGCCGCAGATCCACGACCAGCTCCGGTTTGAATACCTTTCTCACGCGCATGACGCATAATATCCCAAACAATTAGGAAGTAATCATCAAATCCCATCTCATGAATAACGGCCAATTCTTCTTTAAGACGATTCACATAGATGGGCGTCGTTACTCCCATCTCAAGCATTGCTGCTTCACATAATTCATAAAGGAACTGTGCACTCGTCTTCCCATCTGGTACTGGGAATTTAGGGAGCATGGTGTCTCTTAGAGGAATCTCTACCACTAAATCTTTTGTAAACTTTTCTAAGTTAGAAAGAAGCACTCCACCTTCTACCACTTGGAACACCTTCGCCATCGAAGTCGCTTCTGGTAAAGATTCACTCCCTGTTGCATCTTCTTGAGTAAACGAGAGAGTTCCCCCTAGTCGAATCGCTTGTAATACTTTCCATGGGAAATAATCAGTTGCATTTAAATAACGTGAGACACTAAAGGCAACAGGAAGAACTCCAGCTGCTTCAATTCCTTCACGCATTTTTTCGAACTCACTACGTTCGACCATTTCACGAGTAATCCCTATAGCAATCTCAACGCCCGCATACTCTTCCTTCACAGCTTTTAGAACCGCTTCAAGTCTGCCCTTAGAATTCGCCGCAACCCACTCACTATCCGTTGGAGGAAGAACGATTTTCACATCCTCGCTATGAGTGGCAATCCACTCCGTCATTTCTTTTGTCCAAGTAAGTCCTTGTTGATATAGGGTTGAGAGTTTCAGGAGGGATTCATACCCCTTAGAGCCCTTTGCATAGACGACAAGCATTTCTTTTTTAGACGCATCACTCTTCCATGCAATCTCGAATGTACATCCTAGAATCGGTTGAATTCCATTTTGAATACAGCGCTCATAAAACTCCACTGCACCATGCAGCACGCCATCATCTGTTAGGGCCAATTGTTTATAACCTAATAATTTTCCAGTCGCAACATACTCATTTAAACGAATCGTACTCTTGAGTAATGAATAGCTACTGAATACTTGTAAAGTTGTATATGGCATAGGGTTCCTCCTCTCGTATTAGTCGTCTTATTATAGCATATCTTCCCCATTCGCGCTCCCTTTTGGAAAGTTTTTCGCCCCATCTATTGTCAAAAGAATCTTGCTTGTACTATAATGGGAACTGAAAGAAGGGTTGTCCGTGAAATATATTGTTACCATCGTATGGGGATTGATACTTAGCCAAGTTACTTATTACCTAGGAAGTGCGCTCTCTCAAACACCTTACAACGTACAAAGCGCCGTAACCGTAGGAGTGCTCGTAACTGCAGCTATCTTTATCATCCAGCACGTATTTATGAAATCAAAAGAAAACAGAAGTTAAGAGTTGAACCTTAACTTCTGTTTTTTTATTTATTTTTAGCGCTTCGAAGTTTGACCGATTTTCGTACGTTGCAATTCTATCTCTCGTAAAATCACACTAAAAGAAGTTATTACTTCATCTTTTATATAGAAAGCTTTGCACTTTAGAAAAGACTGGAAGCTTTCGATAGGTGCATTATCTGTGGGAATCCCTTTACAGAACATACTGCAGATAATCCTTTTTTCTTTAGTGAGCACATATTCTTGTACATCAACTGAATACTTAAGAGAATTATTAAATTTTCTTAAATACATTGTATATTCAGTGGTGATAGCAGTATAGTTACTTTGAAAATTCGATAGGAGAACAATATCTATGAAAAAAATACACTCTATAAAAGAATTTGTTAGTTATTGTGTTGCATATCATTTTTTTTGGATAATATTATCGTTTATAGCTTTAGTAGTGGATCCCCCTAAACCTGATAATTATAATATTATGACTTCAGAATCGAACTTCATAATTCTTTTTTTCATTTTCAGTGGAATATACTTACTACCACTATTCCCACTAATTTCCATTAATAAACAAATTTCCACCGTAAAAATTTTACTCTCGTTCATGTTTATTTCTACAATCACATTTATTATGCTATACTTTCAGCAACATTACTTTGGTTCTTTTGAATCATATAGTATATTCTTAGAATATCTATTAATCCCAGCTTGGCAAACTATAATTTTCTCTCTCGGTTTATATTTTATAAAAAATTAATCGAAGCTAATTTTCTTTCAATTAGCTTCGATTATTTTCAGTTATTACTTATTTAGAAAGGTTACTGTATAAATCGCACAAAAAGACCGTGGGCAAACGAAGAACCATAGGGATTCTATGGTAGAAGTGATAGCGATTAGTAACCGATGTGAATTACTGACTCTGGAAATTCATTTCCTAGAGTCAGTTTGAAGCTCGGTAGGATTGAGACAAAAGGCTTAATCCGATACAGCTATTATCTCTACCATGAAGAGTTCCCTATGGTTCGTAGTTAGACCGAAGGTCTTTTCCCTTTATTTATGCACAAACATTGCATCGCCAAAACTAAAGAAGCGATAACGTTCTTCGATAGCGTGCTGATACGCTTCTAGTGTGAATTCACGTCCAAGATATGCGCTAACAAGCATCACAAGCGTTGATTTTGGCAAGTGGAAATTCGTCACAAATGCATCAACTACACCAAACTCATACCCTGGCGAGATGAAAATATCTGTCCAACCACTCGCAGGCACCACATGCCCATCGTTGTCTCTAGCAACTGTTTCTAGTGTACGAATCGAAGTCGTCCCAACAGCAATGACGCGTTTGCCAGCTTTTTTAGTCGCTTCAATCATATCCGCAGTTTCTTTTGACACATTATAATACTCAGAATGCATCTTATGGTCTTCTAGCGAATCCACAGAAACAGGTCTAAACGTTCCTAGACCAACGTGCAATGTGACTGGAACAATATTCACGCCCTTGTCACGGATTTGTTGCATTAATTCTTCCGTAAAGTGCAAGCCAGCTGTAGGTGCTGCTGCAGATCCATTTTCTTTAGCATAAACCGTTTGATAACGTTCTTTATCTTCTAAACGCTCTTTAATATAAGGTGGTAAAGGCATTTCCCCAAGAGATTCCAATACTTCGAGGAATACTCCTTCGTATGAAAACTCAATGATACGTCCACCTTGTTCTAATTCTTCAATAACTGTTGCTTTAAGTCGACCGTCACCAAAAGAAACGACACTACCTACTTTCATACGTTTAGCAGGTTTCACAAGAGTTTCCCACTTGTCACCCTCTGTATTCGTTAATAGTAACACTTCAATATGAGCACCCGTTTCTTCTTTTGTTCCATAAAGACGTGCTGGAAGTACACGTGTGTTATTCACAACAAGTGTATCCCCTGCTTCTAATTCTTCTAGTAAATCAGAAAAATGTCTATCTTCAATCGTGTGCTTAGTTTTATCCACCATCAATAGACGCGAAGACGTACGGTCTTTTAATGGCGTTTGCGCGATTAATTCTTCGGGTAAATCGAAGTCAAAATCTTTAGTTGTATAGTTCATTTCTATTTCCTTCCTTACGACATGGGATACAAGCGCCCTAAGTGAGCATATCCTTCCGGTGTCACCACACGACCGCGTGATGTCCGTTTTAAAAATCCAATTTGTAATAAATACGGTTCATACATATCTTCAATGGTTTCCGCATCTTCTGAAATGTTCGCCGCAATAGCTCCAAGACCAACAGGACCACCATCGTATAAATCAATCATCGCCGTCAACAATTTACGGTCAATATGGTCTAGCCCTTTAGCGTCCACACGTAAGACCTTCAATGCTTGCTGCGTAATTTCTTTTGAAATCATGCCTTCTTCGTATACTTGAGAAAAGTCACGTACACGTTTCAGTAGGCGATTGGCAATACGCGGTGTCCCGCGAGAACGAAGTGCAATCTCAAGAGCGGCTTCATCTTTAATTTCACTATCAAAGACATTTGCACTACGTTTAACAATCTCAGACAGAGAAGCCTCATCATAATATTCCATATGTTCCACAATCCCGAAACGGTCACGAAGCGGTGCAGAAAGTGCCCCCGCACGAGTTGTTGCTCCAATCAACGTAAACGGCGGCAATGGAAAATGCACTGGATGCGCAGTTGGCCCTTGTCCGACTACGATATCTACAAAGAAATCTTCCATCGCAGAATACAGCATCTCCTCCACTACACGTGGCAAGCGGTGAATTTCGTCGATAAATAAAACATCTCCTGCTTCTAAATCATTTAAAAGAGCCACTAAGTCTCCTGGGCGTTCAATCGCTGGACCACTGGTTGTCTTAATACCCACTTCTAATTCATTGGCAATGACCATCGCGAGTGTCGTCTTCCCGAGTCCTGGAGGTCCGTATAGTAACACGTGATCCAAGGCTTCAGAACGACTACGCGCCGCTTGAATATAAATGGCAAGTTCTTCTTTTACTTTTTGTTGACCGATATATTGTTGTAACGTCTGTGGTCTTAGTGATAACTCGTCTTGTACTTCCACTTCGTCAAGCGGGTTTTGGTC
The DNA here is from genome assembly GCF_025150565.1 of Granulicatella adiacens ATCC 49175. NCBI lineage: Bacteria > Bacillati > Bacillota > Bacilli > Lactobacillales > Carnobacteriaceae > Granulicatella > Granulicatella adiacens. The sequence continues at coordinate 1,161,269 of NZ_CP102283.1, forward strand.
AATAAAACGTTCTTCCTCCACGATAATCCTCCATTATTTCATCAATAGTTTAAAGGCCACTTTTAATGCCTCTTGCGTCGTACTTGGAGCAGCAGCTTCCAGTGACTTCCAAATCTTTTTAATTTCTTTTGCAGAATACCCAAGACCAAGTAAGGCTTCTTTTGCTTCTTCAAGAGTGGCTTGGTTCGTTGAAACAACTGCTTTCGTGGTTTCCTCTGGTAGTGCTTCAAACTTTCCTTTCAAGTCAAGAATAATTTGTTGCGCTGTTTTCTTCCCAACTCCTGGGAATTTTGTTAAATAAGTGACATTCCCACTTTCTACAGCGTTCACGAAACCTTCCGTATCGTCATTTGCTAAAATACTCATCGCACTCTTTGGACCAATACCTGAAACACTAATTAATCGTTGGAATAATTCGCGTTCTTCGCTTGAGATAAATCCGTATAAGGTAATCGAATCCTCACGAACAACTTGTTGTACTAAAACTTTAATTTGTTTTTTTAGAGAATCTTGCAAGCGGTATGGGTTTGCAAATACCACTTGATAGCCTACGCCATGCACATCGATAACAATAGCTGTTGGTAAGATATGCGCTAACTCTCCATTTAAGTATTCATACATGAATAATGCTCCTTTTTTATGTCTATATCAGTACAATTCTAGCATAACAGGAAGGTCTAGGGCAAATGTCTGTTCGTATACTGTTCAAAAAAAGCAGCCCCTTCGAAGAGAGACTGCTTCCTTAAGTTAAGTTTGAAATTTAATTATGCATTTAATAATGCTTCAGCTTGTTTTTCAAGTCCTGCTACTACTTCATCGCTTAATGTAACAACACCAGTTCCCCAAGCTTCTGGGTTAATTGTTGCAGCTGTGAAATCACCTACTACTTGCATGCGTACAAATGGTAATAATGATTGATATGAAGCGAATAATTGATCATGCCCAGCTGCTGCCAATGCAGACACTGTTACTACTTTATCTTGTAAAATAGAAGGTCCACTTGGGTTTGATAAATCTAGAGCACGACTCATCCAGTCAATTAAGTTTTTCACTGTTCCTGGAATAGCGAAATTATAAACTGGTGAGAAAATCCAAATAGCATCTGCTTTACCGATAGCATCGCGTGCTGCTTGTACTTCAGGTAATACTGGAGTTTCTAAATCTTGGTTCATTAATGGAAGGTTTGAGTAGTCTAAGTATGATACTGTTGCTTTTCCTTCTAAAAGTTGTACTGCTTTTTCAGCCATTTGATGGTTAAAACTTCCTTTACGTAAGCTTCCTACTACAAATAAAATGTTTTTCATATTAAATACCTCATTTCTTTTTCGTTGTTTTTCCAAGAAAGCGACGTCTTCTCTCTTGGCTTAATTAAAGATTATCATCACTTAAATATTAAAGCAATTTATTTGCTCATAAAAATTATTATAAATTTATAACCTCTAACAATGAACTAGAACCATTGCTATCACGATATTTTTCAAATAGAAATCTAATAAATAATCTTTGGGATGAGATATATTATTTAATAATAAAGTATATAAATTTACTCCATTCTCATAATAAGAATATCAGTCGGAATATGAATATTTTGTGAAATTCACCGAAAATTCATATCTGTTTTTGAAAGAATCTAGTTCTTTCCGTGAAATGTAGTAAAACTAATTGTTTTTCGTAAATAGCCTATGATACATTTAATACAATCTTAATAATTAGGAGTGATTTCATTTGGAAAAACGTTTAACACGTAATGTAAAAGAAAAGAAAATTATGGGAGTTTGTGCTGGTGTAGCTGATTACTATGGTATCGATGTATCATTAGTTCGTATCGGCTGGGCAATATCTGTCTTAGCTGCAGGAACTGGTGCTCTAGCATACGCAGTTTTATCATTTGTACTTCCTGAAGGTGAATAATCGTTCTAAGTAAAAAAAGCAGGTTTAAAACCTGCTTTTTTTGTGCTTTCAGATAAAGTCTCTCTACTTTAGGGAATCCATTATGAGCAAAGCAAAAACGACTCGCGATGCGAGTCGTTTTGTGTAGTTGAGTTCGCCATCGCAGAAATCGCGTCCACTTCCCGGAACGTACGCAGAACATTTCACGTTCCTTTCGTCGTTCCGGTCCAGTGGTCGATTTCTAACCGCGATGTCTCACATCCTAGTTTTCCATCAACGCTTGGTTAGCTGTAATGATCGCTAATTTGTAGACGTCTTCTTCGTTACATCCACGTGATAAGTCAGAGATTGGTTTATTTAATCCTTGTAAGATTGGTCCAATAGCTTCGAAGTTACCGAAACGTTGTGCAATTTTGTATCCGATGTTACCTGATTGGATTTCTGGGAATACGAATACAGTTGCTTGTCCAGCTACTGGTGAGTCTGGAGCTTTTTGTTTACCAACGCTTGGTACGAATGCAGCATCGAATTGTAATTCTCCGTCGATGTTGTAGTTTGGAGCTAATTCTTGAGCGATTTTAGTTGCTTCAGCTACTTTTAATGCTTCTTCAGATTTAGCAGAACCTTTAGTTGAGAAACTTAACATTGCAACGTTTGGTTCAATACCGAATAATTCAGCTGTTTTAGCAGATTCTACTGCGATTTCAGCTAATTCTTGTGCGTTAGGGTTAATGTTGATTGCGCAGTCTGAGAATAAGTATTTCTTAGATTTGTCGCTGTTGATCATGATGAACGCACCACTTGTACGAGATACTCCTGGTTTTGTTTTGATGATTTGTAATGCTGGACGTACAGTGTCCCCTGTTGAGTGAACCGCACCAGATACTAATCCGTCTGCTAAGCCCATGTATACCATCATTGTTCCGAAGTAAGTTACGTCACGTAATAATTTTTGCGCATCTTCTTCAGATACTTTACCGTTTCGACGTGCTACAAAGCTTGCAACCATTTCTGCATATTTATCGTCCGCATAAGTTTCAGGATCGATAATTTCTAAATGAGAAATGTTAAATCCACGAGCTTCTGCTACTTCATTAATAGCATCTACATTTCCAAGTAAGATTGGTTTGCAAAGTCCATCTGCTAATAAACGAACAGCCGCACCAATAATTCTTGGTTCATCTCCTTCTGGAAATACGATTTTAACGTCTTTCCCTTTCACTTTAAGTGATAATTCTTCAAATAATTCCACGGATATCCCTCCAAAAATTTGTTATCTTAATAATACACTAAATACTTTTAAAAAAACAGTACAATGTTAAAACAATCATCAAAAAAACAGCTGTACTAATTTGTAAGCAATATGAAAATAGTACAGTTTCGTTTCATAAAAATTTCTACTTAGCAAAACACGCCTTGTATGCTATACTTAGAGAGTATTTTAGTAAGGAGGAAGGCTTTGTGCGATCATATGCAAAAAAATTAATGGATACCGCTATTCTGGCTGGTCAAATCATGCTAGAATGTAACGCTGAATCCTATCGCGTGGAAGAAACCATGAACTATATTCTCTCCACTTCAAACTTTGAAACTTGCGAAGCCTTCGCGATGGCGACTGGAATCTTTGCAACGCTCGATGACGACTGTATCGATTCTATTACAGAAATCCGCCGTGTTCCAAATCGTGACACAAATTTAAATCGTATCTATAAAGTTAACGCCATTTCTCGTCAATTAGTGACAAAAGAAATCGACCTTGATACGGCTTATCAACGATTACAAGATTTAAAAGAATCCGAATATCCACAGTGGTTAAAAGACTTAGGCCTTATTCTGATGTGTGGGTTCTACGCTGCTCTATTTGGAGCAACGCCAATTGAACTCGTCATAGCATCAGTAGCAGCGATTATCATGCCATTTGTTTATAAGTTAGATCCTAAATTAAAATTAGGAACATTCGTGTTGAACCTCATCTCGATTATTCCTGCGATTGTCATTATCATTTTGATTCAGAAACATTTCGTTCCGGACGCTCGAATCGGCATCTCCATTGTAGGATTAATCATGCCGGCCGTTCCTGGAACCGCCATTACAAATGCCATTCGCGATACATTACGCGGAGACTACAACTCAGGAGCAGCTCGGGCAATTGAAGCGTTTGTGACGGCTCTTTCCGTCGCTATTGCAGTTGCTTTGGGACTCGTGTTAGCAGGAGGTGCAAACCCCTTATGATTTATCAAGTGATTAGTGCTCTCATCGCTGTCTACTTCAGTTGTATTGTCTTTGAAGCACCAAAACGACTCCTCATTCATATTTCGATTATTGGAGGCATTGGTTGGTTTGTATATCTCTTCTTCTTGGACAGTTCTGGATTACAACTAGCTACTTACTATAGCGGCCTTACCATTGCTTTTTTATCGCACTTAGCAGCACGCTATTTTAAAGCTCCCGTAACGGTATTTTTTATCCCTGGATTTTTCCCACTCGTTCCTGGTGCAGGCATGTATCGTACTGTATATGCATTCTTTGTTGGAGATGTTGAAAAAGGAAAATTCTTCTTCGGTCAAACAATGATTACTGCCGGGATGATTGCACTTGCTATCTTTACGGTCGATTCGATTTTCCGTCTGTATTCGCATTGGCAATCTTCACGCCGTCAATCAGCAAACTAAATAAATGAACTTGAAACTGCCAAAGATTTTCTTTGGTGGTTTTTATATTTAAACCGAAGGTTTAGAGATAAAATCTAAAGATATTAGAACAGATTGATTCCGTCCCTTTGGGATATCTTCATGGTAGGGATAAGAGCTGTACCGGTTCGAGCCGATGTCTCTCACCTACTGAGCCTCAATGAGTCTCTACGGAATAAATTCCTAGAGTCTCATATTCGCATCAGTTACGAAACGCTCTTACTCCTACCATAGAATCCCAAAGGACTCCATCTTTTTTCATAAAATCTGTGGTCTCTAAACCTTCTTGTTTAAAGACATAATTGAGTTTTATTATTTAAATCTGCTTTGCGGATGAAGATTGTCATTCCTCATTTTGTTAAGAAAAAGTGACAGTGTATGGACAGATTGCAGGTTCTGTGGTTCAATAAATGTATCAGGGTGTCATAGCTCAGTTGGATAGAGCAAGCGTTTCCTAAACGCTAGGTCGGGGGTTCGAGACCCTTTGGCACCGCTAGTAAAAAAATCCACTGGTTAAACCAGTGGATTTTTTGTTCATTATCTACAATTCTCTTCTACCCATTCAATAGCACGCCAGGCACGTCCTGAGATATTATTTCCATGATTTCCCACTTCCAATGTAAACTTGAAATCACCTGGTTGAAATTTCGGCTCATAAAAATCTTTTAATGCTATCGTATTTAGAGTTTGGTCTGCTGTTAAATTCGTCGCAGTCGTTCCTTCTTGGTCTCCCACACTCATGTATAATTTTGGATGAGCGGCTTTAAAAGGATGTTCTTTTAAATAGTCCAGAAAATCAGGAAACCACAGCGATGAAGAACAGCTGAGGGCGGTCCCAAATAAATTAGTGTTCACCGCTGCGTACAGGCTGAATAATCCACCTAGCGAATAACCACCGATAACTCTCTTTTCTTCGCTTGAGGCAAAAGCATATTTACTCTCACAAAATGGAATAACATGTGTTGCGAAAAACGAAAGATGTTCTGCAGCTTTCCCACCGAAATCCATCGGCATGCTTTCTGACGCCTGGAGAGGCCACGGTGTATAATCATCTGTTCGATTATTTGCATTTATGAGTACAAAATTGAGTGCAGGTTGATGTTTGCGAATCCAATGATTAAAAGGTTCTTCGAATTGATCTCCATCTAAAAAATAAATGGTCGTAGCATCTTTGACATTGGAACGATAAACATATAGCTTCACTCCCTCAATTTCTTGTTGGATCCATACAGAATTTTTAACCATGGCGATTCCCTTTCTACTGCTTAGTCTCCACTATTTTAACAGTTTTCCTCGCGCTTGATAAGCCCAAATGAAAAGACGTCAGAGATAAACACTGACGTCTAATTGTTGTTATATCAATTTAACGGAAAATTTGTCCCGATTTTTGGTTCATAAATTCAAAGACTTCATCTTCATTGAATGGATTCCAGTCTCCAAAAACAGTATGTTTTAAGACTGAACTTGCAGTTCCAAAGTCAACAATTTGTTGGCTGTTCCACCCTTTTAGAACCCCGTTTAAAATCCCAGCAGCGAAGGCATCTCCTCCACCTACTCGGTCGATGATTGGATTAATGTCATATAGTTTAGACTCTACGAATGCTCCATCTTCACCTGCGAAGAATCCTTGTAATTCGTTATGATTTGTTGAAATGACATTTCGTTTTGTTGAATACAACACTTTAATATTTGGATATTTTGCTTGAATTCGTTTGTAAATTTCTTCTAGGGAAACATTTTCGTCTTCTGATGCTACTTTCAAGAAATGAATCGCATCTAATCTACCCGCAGAAAGAATATCTACATACGGTAAGATTTGTTGGAAACAAGGATAAGCTTCCTCATAACTCCAAAGCTTACTGCGGTAGTTCATATCAAAACTTACACAGCATCCATATTCTTTTGCTTTACGAACGACTTCAACAGTCCAGGATTGCCATTTCTTAGAAAGAGCTGGTAGAATCCCTGAGATATGTAACAAATCTACACCTTTGAAGATTTCGTCTAGATTCCAGCAGAGTTCGTTCAAAACGGAGATACTAGAGTATAAACGATCATATGTAACGCGACTAGCACGCACATCATTCCCTTGTTCTAAAAAGTAAGTTCCTAGTCTTCCGTATTCTGTTGCTACTAAATCTGTATTGATCCCATTCATTCGTAATCTTGAACTTACGGCATCATTTAAAGGGTTATCTTGAGGTAGAACTGATGCTACCGAGACATTATGACCAAAGTGAGCTAATGAAATTCCAACATTTGCTTCAGCTCCACCATAGCAGACCCTGAACTCTTTTGTACTCTTTAACCGTACATCTTCTGCGGTCGATAATCTTAATAAAACTTCACCTAGAGTTATTACTTTCATCTCTATATCTCTTCTCCAAATTTCAATTGATAGATAAAGAATCGAAGCTCTCACTTCGATTCCTTTTATGTACTTTAACTATACTCCAGAATAAGCCGCGAAACCACCATCAATTGGTAAAACTACCCCATTTACAAAGCTTGAAAGTGTTGAATCTGCAAGGAAGAATACTCCCCCTACTAATTCATTTGATTCACCAAAGCGTCCCATTGGTGTATTGCGTAAAATTTTATCCGCACGTGGAGTTGGATTTCCATTTTCATCAAATAGTAATCTCTCATTTTGAGCCGTTACTAAGAAACCTGGTGCAATCGCGTTGCAACGGATTCCTACTTTAGAGAAGTGAACCGCTAACCATTGAGTGAAGTTGCTAATCGCTGCTTTCGCTCCTGAATACGCTGGAATTTTTGTTAAAGGAGTGAATGCATTCATACTTGAAATATTGATGATATTTGCTCCTTCTTTTCCAACCATATCTTGTGCAAAAACTTGTGTTGGTAATAATGTACCTAAATAGTTTAAGTTGAATACAAATTCAATTCCTGCTTTATCTAATTCAAAGAATGTTTTTGTCTCAGCACTTAATCCAACTTCATGGAACTCATTATCTGTTGTTGCACGTGGGTTATTTCCTCCAGCACCGTTTACTAAAACATCTACGGTACCAAGATCCTTATTCACCGCTTCGCGAACAGCTTCTAATGATTCTTTTTCAAGTACATTCGTTTTATATGCTTTTGCGATACCGCCCTCAGCAATAATTTCATCTGCAAATTTTTGTGCAGCTTCTCCGTTTAAGTCTAGTAAAGCTACCTTTGCGCCTTGTTTACCAAAGCTTTTTGCGAGTTCACCGCAAATTACTCCACCGGCACCGGTAATGACTACGACTTTATTTGTAAAATCAAAAAATTGTGTCATGGTTTTTCTCCTATTGTTTTGCATTTTTAGCTACGGCTTCAGCTAAACCGTGAAGGTAAGTAGCACCTAGAGCTCGGTCAAATAATCCATATCCTGGGCGACCTGTTTCTCCCCAAATCATACGACCATGGTCCGGACGGATTGGGCCTTCCCAGTTTGCATCATGAAGAGCTTTAACCACTTCATACATATCAATTGAACCGTATTCTGTTGGGTGTGCTGATTCTTCGAATGATTTGCCTTTTCCTGTTAAACGGATATTACGAGCATGCATAAAGTTTACTCGGTTGCGTTTCAACATTTCTTTTAACATCTCAACAGCATCGTTGTTTGGATCAGAAGCATATGAACCTACACAAACAGTTACTCCATTATTTGGGCTATCGTATAATTCTACAAATCTTACAAGATTTTCTTTGCAAGTAATAATACGAGGTAATCCAAAGATGCTATAAGGTGGATCATCAGGGTGGATTGCCATTTTCACACCAGCTTCTTCTGCTGCTGGAATGACACGTTTAATGAAATATTCTAAATGTTCCCAAAGCTTTTCTTCGTCTACTTTGGAATACTCATCCATGATAGCTTTCATTTCATCTTTTGTATAACTTGAATCCCAACCTGGCAGAGATAACTCCCCTTTTACAGGGTCCATTTTCTTAGCCACTTCTTCGTCGAAGATTAATGCATTAGAACCATCTGGAAGTTCATACGCTAAGTCAGTTCGTGTCCAGTCGAATACTGGCATGAAGTTATAACATACAATATTTACTCCTTCAGCCCCTAAGTTTTTAATAGTCTGAATATAGTTATCAATCAATTGATCTCTTGTAGGTTTTCCAAGTTTAATATCTTCATGAACTGGAACACTTTCAATAACAGAAAGTTTTAAGCCTGAAGCTTCAACGTCTTGTTTTAATTGACGAATACGTTCACGGCTCCATACTTCTCCAACTGGGACATCATAAATCGCAGTTACAATCCCTTTCATACCAGGAATTTGTCTAATATTTTCTAAAGTTACTTGATCATCATTCCCATACCACCGGAATGTCATTTCCATTTTTATTCCTCCTTTAGTTCAATCCAAAAAATTCTTTAGCATTTTTATAGCAAATGGCTTCTAAGAACTCTGTAATTAATTTTTCATCATAAGGGATTCGACCACTTTCAATCCATTCCGTTACAAGTGAAACAAGAATTCGACGGAAGTAATCATGTCTTTGATACGATAGGAAGCTTCTTGAGTCAGTTAACATTCCTACAAAATTCCATAATAAGCTTTGATTTGCTAGTACTAGCATTTGTTCTCTCATTCCTTTTTCAGTATCCGAGAACCACCAAGCTGCACCAAATTGTAAACGTCCTTTAATTCCTTCTTCGTTTGCTTGGAAGTTGGCGAGCGTATTTGCCAAAATGTCGTTGTACGATGGATTTAAGTTATAGAAAATACATTTTGGAAGACGATTCGATTCTTCTAATGCATTTAATAATTGGTTTAAAGCCAGTGCTAGATGCGTTTGATCTCCTGTTGAATCAAATCCTGCATCTACACCAATTTCCTCAAAGTACTTACGGTTTGTATCTCGAACTGCACCAAAGTGAACTTGTGTCACTAGATGGTGTTTCTTGTACAACCCACATAAGGCAATAAACACTTCTGTTTGCCATTGTTGGATTTCTTCAAGAGTAGGTACTTCTCCACGAATCACTTTTGCAAAAATTGCATCTAGTTCTTCTTTTGAAGCTCTCTTATACAAGATTTCTCCAAAACTAATATCACTTGCTTTACATCCGTTTGCCACAAAGAATTCGATACGTTGTTCCAAAGCTTCCACAAAGCTATCAAACGAACCAACTTCTACGCCAGTTACTTCTTGTAATCTAGTCACAAAGTTAGCGAATTTTGGATGTGACACAAAGGCTTCATCCGGACGGAATGTTGGTGCAACAACTGTATCAAAAGAGACATCTTCTGCAATCTTTTGATGCCATTCGAGCGAATCAAGCGGATGGTCAGTTGTTCCAATAAATTCTACATTTGCTCGTTTAATTAATTTTCTTGGACTCAGTTGTTCCTCTGCAATGGTTTGATTCATACGGTCATAAATCTCTTTCCAATTATCAGGCGTCACATAGTCATCAATACCAAAAACTTGTTTCAATTCTAAATGACTCCAGTGATATAAAGGATTTCCAAATGCCTTAGCTAACGTTTTAGCCCATGCTTCGAATTTTTCTTCAGGAGTTGCGTCCCCTGTAATCAAACGTTCACTCACACCATTTGCACGCATTAGGCGCCATTTATAGTGATCTCCGCCAAGCCATATTTGTACGGCATTCTCAAATGGTTTATCCTCAAAAATTTCTTGAGGAGATAAGTGACAGTGGAAATCTTCAATTGGAAGATGTTCCACTACTCTATATAGGTCTTCCGCAACCTTACTTTGTAGTAAAAATTTTTTACGATTAAAAGTCATAATTAGTCCTCCAACGCACTGACGAATTCTTTAGCAATACGTGTTACACTCTCATAACCCTCTGTTGCAACCTTTGCACCGAGAGCGCTTCCGACACCGACTGCAACAGCACCTTTTTCTTTCCACTCTTTAATGTTTGCAAGAGATACGCCACCGGAAGGCATTAAATTAACACTTGGGATTGGGCCATTAATATCTTTAATAAATGAAGGTCCTAAAACTCCACCAGGGAATAGTTTGATGATTTTTGCTCCACCATTCATCGCTTGTACGATTTCAGTTGTTGTTGCGCATCCTGGGAAGTAATCGATATGAGCATCATGAGCGACTTTTTGAATATGTGCATCATAATGAGGACTTACTAAAAACTCTGCTCCAGCAGCAATAGCTTCTTTAGCTAATTCAACTGTCATAATCGTTCCAGCACCAATCACTACTTCTGAATTTTTTGCATAAAAAGCTTTCAATTCAGCAATTGCTTTAGAAGCCTCAGGTGTTGTATAAGTTACTTCAATATTCTTAATGCCACCCAATACTGAGTGTTTTGAAATTTCAATTGCGTCATCTGATGATTTCCCCCGAATAACTGCAAAAATATAGTTCTGTTTTAATTGTTCTAATACACTTGTCATAAGCTTTTTCTCCTTCTAGTAAAAAAATAAAAGTCATCTGTTATATCTATGATACATCAGATGACTTTTGGTGTCAATGACAATATTCGGTTGATATCGTCTATTTCATCAGACGATTTAATTATACGATAATGTGCGTCTATTATCTGCTAAATGCAGTAACATCGCGTCTCTGGCAGCGACAGCATCTCGATTTTTAATTGCTCTTACAATTTCTCTATGAGCACGAATCGTATTTGCTTTGCTTTGCTCACTTGTAAAGAAATCATTATACAACTTAATCGATTGAATAATAATTGGAATCAGTTGCTGCATAGCTACATTACGACTAGCCTCAGCAATCGCACTATGAAATTGAATATCCAGTTTAAAGTGAATATCTCCATCCGAATGGATTTCTTTTTCCAAGGCCTTTTCAAGCCTTTCTAAAACAGCCACTTCTTCATCCGTAATATGCTGCGCGGCAAGACTCGCCATCTGAGGCTCAATCAAGAAGCGTACTTCAAATAAGTCTTGTGTCAACTTCATATGATTATCGATTTCACCAAAACCTAATGGATCTATTACAGTCTCCGTTAAACTTGTAATATAAGTTCCAGAACCTTGACGTACTTCCAAGATATTCTTTGAAACTAACATTTTCACCGCTTCACGTAACGTACTACGACCCACTTCTAAATCTTGTGCCAATGTATATTCATTGGGCAACTTGTCTCCGACTTTTAAATCATTTTTTTCAAAATATTCGACAATTCTATTTGCGGTTTGTTCCACTAAAGAAACAGTTTTCTCTTTCATATCTATTCCCCATTCGTCACTTTTTCGAACCTATTCTAACAGTTCTCACTCTATAGCTCAAACCATTAGAATAGCTTTCGAAAAATACTTACTATTTTTTGTAGTTATAGTCTGGAATAGCATTCCAACGATTTCTAAATAGTTTCACAATTGATTTTGGATTTCTATCCCTTGTGAATAATCCTTTGTGGTTTCCTTGGATACGAATTAATGCGTAACTGTTTGTTTCAAAATCCGCAAAGTTCCAAACATGTTCACCAACAAAGTTTTCGAGTTCATCAAATACTTCATGACTCATTTGATGGAATCGTTCTTGATACTCTTCTGTATATGGAACATCCCAATTTGAATGATAGCCTGGTAAAGTATCTGCACCATACTCAGTCATAATGATTGGTTTGTCTGGATATTTTTCTTGCCATTCCTTCAACTCTTTACGAAGCCCTACGCGTGCCCCTTCAATATCCCCATGGTTAAGATACCAACCATAATAACGATTCAAGCAAAGCACATCAATCAATGGAGAAATTAAATCCTGTTCTGGTGTTGCCATCATAATATTCACAACAGTTGTTGGACGTTTTTGTGGATCTAACTCTTTCACATATTTTGACTAAAGGCTCGAAGTATTTATCCGCACCTTCACCAGCACCATCTGGTTCGTTCGCGACACTCCATAAAACCACACATGCATGGTTCTTATCACGGGCCACTAATTCTTTAAGTGCAAGTTTGTGATTTTCCATTGTTTGATAGAATTCCCATGTCTTAATCGGTTTAGTTCCTCCGCTATTCATACTTAGTGCAGCAGTAAAGTTTGCAAACAAACCGACTGCTGGAACTTCATCTATCACTAAGAATCCCATACGGTCTGATAAACGCATCATCTCTTCTGAATATGGATAGTGAGCCGTTCTGTATGAGTTAGCTCCCACATTCTTCATTAAATTCAAGTCCATTAAGTTTACTGCTTCGTTAAAACCACGACCATTTACATAACTATCTTCGTGTTTCCCGAATCCTTTGAAGTATACTGGTTTGTCGTTTACTAAGAACTGACCTTTTTCAACACGAACCGTACGAACTCCAAATAGTTCTTCATATTCATCTACTAACTCGTCTCCAGCAAATAACTCGACTTTTGCTGTATAAAGGTAAGCATCTAATACTTCCCAGCGATGAACATTGACTATCTCAAGTTCAGACTCTGCCTCACCCTTAGCTACCACTTCACCATCTTCATCTAAAAGTGTTACTTTTGCGGTTCCACCATTAGCAGTATGCTCTACCACTACCTTCACAGTCGCATCATTTTCATGAACATCGTAAGTAACTACAATATCTTCAATACGCGCTTTAGGAAGAACTAATAATTGAACAGGACGTTGAATCCCAGCATAGTTAAAGAAGTCGAAGTTCTCTGAAACTTTCTTCTTCACAGTACCGTCCGGTAATTTTTCTTCAGAATAGTTGCCGACTGGTAAAGTTGTATGATCTAAAATATTGTTGGCACAAACACTAATCAATAATTCTTTTTCTCTTGTCAATTCTTCAGGAATACGAACTTCAAATGGTGTAAACCCACCGATATGTTCTCCTAATAATTGCCCATTCACATATACTTTTGCTTGATGGGTTACAGAACCAAAACGAAGCACTAATTCTTCATCTGATTCGAAAGAAGGAACCGCAAAAGTACGCTCATACCAGTTATCTCCAATAAAATATCTTTTTTCAGATTCAACTGCTACATCATTAAATGAACTTGGTACAACCATTAAGTCTTCAGTAGAAAGTCGTGGATCCACTCCTGGGACGTATTCACCTTGCTTAAAATTCCAAACCCCATCTAACGAATAACGTTTTCTCTTTGCATTTAAAACTGGATATAACATCGACCATCCCTCTTTCTATAATTTAGCTTGCCATTTTTCAGTCCACACTAACTCGTTTGGAGTTCCCTTGAATTCGGACTTCCCTTCAAGTTTATCGATTACAGCTTTAACTGTGTTCTCATTACCATGGTATGCATTGATAAATGTTTTAACCATTGTCGCGTCGTGTAAATGAGTTGTAAAGTTTGTAGACACAAATACAGTTGGTGCTTCATGTACATACCAAGGTACTTCATTCGACATAGCTGTCTTCCATTGAATACGGTAGTTATTTTGTGCACCATAACCAATTACGTTTGCAACCACTAGCGCTAAATCAACTGTAACTCTATACTCTAGTGTACGTCCTTTGATACGACTATTTCCATCATTAACCATTACTTCATATCCACGACTAGTTAATTCATCTACGAAGCGGTTTAAAACTGAATCATCATTAGCCATGATTCCACCTTTTTCTCCATCTAAGTAATACAAGCGTACGCGTTTATGATCCACTGGATTAATCGGTAAGTTTTGTTGCGTATCTTTAACAAGAGTGATTCCGCGGTCAGCTGCTTCTTTTTGCCACTCTAAGTGTTCAGCACAACCAATGACTTCTAACTCTTTCTTATCTTTTAACAATGTTCCGTTTGCTTGTTTTTCAGGAAGATTTAATTTTGCTTTCAATCCTAAAATACGACGAAGAGCATCTGTCATACGTTCTTCAGTAATGACTCCATTGTGATATCCTTTTAACATGAAGTTAAAGTCTTCTTCCATATTGTTAAAGAATAAGAACATGTCACATCCTGCAGCAATTGCTCCTGGAACATAGTCCTCGCGCCGCATCGCACTTGTCATTCCTAACATGTGGCTTGCATCTGTAATTACCATTCCGTTGAAGTCTAGTTTTTCTTTTAGTAAATCTTGAATTAGTTCTTCAGCAAGTGTTGCTGGCATTACATCTTTATCTTCAATCCCTGGACGAAGCGCTTTTTGATATTCAGGCAATGCAATATGTCCAGCCATAATCATTTCAACACCATTTTCGATATGGTTGCGATATACTTTACCAAAAGAATTTTCCCACTCTTCTACTGAAAGTTCATTCACACCTAAAATTAAGTGTTGGTCACGTTCTTCAGTTCCATCTCCAGGGAAGTGTTTCACACAGCAAACTACTTCACGTTCTGCTTTTAATCCTTCTACATACGCATTTGTATATTTAATAACGTCTTCAGCAGTAGTTCCGTAAGCACGCGTATTAACGATTGTATTTCTCCAGTTTTCTAAAATGTCCACGCATGGGTCAAAGTTTACGTTTACCCCAAGAGCAGTCTCTTCACGAGCAGATACTAGTCCTGCATGATAAGGAACCCAAGGATCGCGACTTGCTTCAGATTGTGCGCCAGAAGAAATATAAGTACCACCTTTAACGGCACCGTCCCCACCTGAATCGCAGTTAGCTGCCACTAATAATGGGATTTTTGTTTGAGATTGAAGATCATTAATTAACCCTTGAACATCTTCAGGGCTACCGTTCATATAACGAACACCGCCGATATGATATTTTTCTAGAATCTCTTTATTGCTTAAATTGTTTCCGCTAAAAGCATCCCCTCCGAAGAAGAATAAGTTTGTAAATAATTGTCCTACTTTCTCTTCATCTGTCATGCCTTTAATTGTTGACTCAACCCATTCAATTTGACTTGGATTCAAGTTGTAAGGTTTTTTTGATAAATCTACTAGTCTTGCCATTTTACTTCCTCCTATAATGACGCTCCGTAAACTGTCTAGCTTACGGAGCGTTAATCAATTATGCTTTTTGTTTTGCTAATGTTTCAGCTTTGATTCGAGCGATTTCACTTTGAATTTCTTCCATTTTCTCTTTGTTTAATGGGTAGAATTTCATCGCAATTACGTTACAAAGATATCCAAACATAATGAAACCACAGAACATCACTAAAC
This sequence comes from Granulicatella adiacens ATCC 49175, assembly GCF_025150565.1. Taxonomy (NCBI): domain Bacteria; kingdom Bacillati; phylum Bacillota; class Bacilli; order Lactobacillales; family Carnobacteriaceae; genus Granulicatella; species Granulicatella adiacens. The sequence goes on from NZ_CP102283.1 coordinate 1,176,890, forward strand.
CGATAAATTTCAATTCTGGTGTTAATGGTGTATCTACTTGAGGTAATTTTTCAGTAAAGCCGATAGATGCACATAAGATACCTACAAATGCAGAACCGAATGAAGAAACGATTTTATCAACAGCACTGAATAATGTTCCCATTAAACCAGGAACGTAACGACCTGAACGATATACTTCGTAGTCCGCACAGTCGGCTGTCATCGGAATTACCATTGTTCCTGCTAACCCGTTTGCACCTTGAGCTAAGATGTATAGTGTTAAGAATGCAATTGTGAAGAATGATAGCCCTGTGTATCCCTCAGCTCCAGGTAGTGAGAATGTTGAAGGATCTGCTACATAGAATAGACCGAATAATAATCCGTAAAGGATGATACCCGCCCATGAACCTAATAACAACGCTTTTCTTTGACCAAGTTTTTGAGCAATAAATTTAACTCCAAGAATCATAATCAAAATCTTAGGAATCAATGTATATTGGTTAAATGTATTTAGTAATTTATAGTTACCACAAATAATACCAAAGATAATTACTGATACTGTTGCGTTTGAAGTAACTATCGCTGCCAATTTATCTGTTGAAGCTGATACTACTAACATTTGAATAGCACGGTTATTTTTTAGTACATCCCAGTAGTCTTTGAAAGTAACTTTAACAGGTTCGCCTGTACCAAAGAATTCTGTACGGTCTTTATCTTTTAGTGCAAAGATCGCTAACCAAGTGAAGATGACTGTTACTGGAGCGATATAAATCCATAACTCTTGGAACAACTCAGCAGTAAACCCACCGTATTTTGGTACTAAGTGTTGAGCAACAAATCCTGGTACTAACGCGAATAATGTAGCATTATAAATACCGTCATAGATACCGAATGTTGGACGTTGTTTAGGGTCATTTGTTAAACAGCTTTGAGCTGATTTAGTTACTACTGTTTGTAATGTATAACCAATGATGTAGATTAAATAAATTACTAAGAAATAAATAAATCTAAATTCTTCTGGTAAATGGTGAGTTGTGAAGAACATTAAGAATGTTGTAATCACTAATACAATGTTACCAGCTGCCATAAACGGACGATTTTTACCAAATTTTCCATCTGTTTTGTCTACGATATAACCAACGATTGGGTCAGTAATCGCGTCCCAAATACGCATGAATGTCATAATTGAAGTAGCCATTACTACTGCTACCCCAACGTAACCTGTTAAATAGTAGGCAACGAAGTTCAAAAGAACTAGCCATAAGTTTGTTGATGTATTATTTAAAGCAAACAAAGCCATTTGCCACGTTTTCGCTCTATGAATCCCTGTATTTTCCATGTTAATAACTCCTTATTTTTAATTTTTAAATTGTGATAAATGTTTATGATAAATTGCTTGATACTCTTCGTCATTGTATTGTCCGTCAATAAATTCTGGAAGAATATTTGTGACTAACGTTGCCCATGACTCTTTTTCTTTCCCAAATAATATTGGATAGAAATGTACTTCATTAACTTTTGCAGCATCAAAATCCCCAGGAGCATCCCCAACCATTAAGATTTTCTCTTTTTCAAATCCGAGACTCTTAATTTCTTTAATCGCTGCTGCTTTACTTCCTCGTTCTTGTCCGAAGAATTCAGAAACAAATGGCATTAACCCATGACGTTTCCATTCGCTATTAACTGCTTCGCTGTTTGCTGAAGAAACAATCGCAATCTGAGCTACTTTACTAATTTCTTCTAAAGCTCTTTTTACGCCTTCAAAAGGTTTGTCTTCGCCAACAAGTTCGGTTTCAATGCCGTGATTTACAGCCTTGCTCCACTCGAGCGCTTTTATTAGTACGGCATCATTATGCTTAGCAATCTCCTCTTCCAATGATTGATTTGAAAGAGATGTCGTATGATTACACCAGTTAGCAAACACTGTAAAGTCTTCAATTGCTTCACCATGTTCTTGAGCAAACTCGAGACTAAGTAGTAACCCTTTAAAGCGATTAATCCCTCTCGTTTCAGAGAATAAGTTGACACGATTCCATTCTTCTAAATAGACTTCTTGATTTTGAATCTCGAAATACTTCGCTGCTAGCGGGCCGAAGAAACGAATGTGTTTAATATCCATTGTGTCCATCGCACAGCCATCTGAATCGATACATACTACGAATGGACTTTCATTTGTTAAAGCCATATGCTCTCCTTTCATAAAATAAATCAGTTCTAAAGTCTGCAGATGATTTTTGTTAGATGACTTTTATGCACCCGCTTACATTAGTGCGTAAATATAAAATCGTCTCTAATTTTAGAAATGATGTGACGTTTTGCAGTAAATTCATCTGATGTATTCATTGTATCAGATGTGAACCAAAAAATAAATACCTAAATTAAAAAATTTTCAAACTTTTTTAAAGTTGCTATTTCCCTATTTAAATAAAGGTTTCATCTATTATAATAGGCAACAAAAATCAACAGACGACTTTTAAAAGTCATCTGTTGAATGATGAATATATATTGTTAAGATAAAAAACAATCTTGTTTTTCTGATTCCCACAAATGTTGACTGTAAGAAGAACTATCTATTTTCGAGTAGATAACTTTCAAGACATACTTGTTAATTTCTAACTCTATTTCCGAAATGGAGATAAGCACTACGACTTTAAAGATATTCTGGCCCTAATAAATAGGTTTGTTGAATGTCCTCATGACGAGTTCGGATGTGGACGCGTTTTTTAAGATTCGTGTCAGGCAAGGCAATGAATGCATACGTACTCCTAATCCCAATATTCTCCCGGTGACAAATCGCCTTCTCAAACCGTTGATTTTTTAAGTTATCTGGCAATGCTAACTTGATGATTTTTGATATACATTTTTTCTGCATCTCCTTCCATTGTCTTAAATAGATTAAAAATTCCAATCATTCTCGTGATAATTTTTTTTGTCATCTCCTCGTCGTCTTTTAATTAGTTAATCGACTACGATTACCAACGCGATTCGTGACATCTTACATGGTGACTAAAACATTGGTACCGTTCGTACCGTTTCAGCTGTATTATTTTCGAGGCTCTAAAGCGTCTAATTAAATTAACAGCAGTGATTAATGAAGTAGGATGGTTCGAATACCCTTGACATCATACAAACAAACGCAAATGCAATTGCATTGGCGTTTTTACCTTTTGTTAAATTAACGAACAATCTGTCCTGATTTTTGGTTCATAAATTCAAAGACTTCATTTTCGTCGAACGGATTCCAGTCGCCAAAAACCGTATGTTTTAATACCGAACTTGCTGTTCCAAAATCGACAATTTGTTGGCTATCCCAACCTTTTAGAACTCCGTTTAGAATCCCAGCGGCAAAAGCATCACCACCGCCAACTCGATCAATTACAGGTTGAATATCATAGATTTTTGACTCTACAAAGTTATTATCTTCTCCTACATAAAAACCTTGTAACTCATGGTGATTGGTTGAAATGACATTTCTTTTTGTGGAATATAACACTTTGATATTCGCATATTTTTCTTTCACGCGACGATAGATTTCTTCAAGAGATACGTCTTCTTCAGCTGTTGCAACTTGGAGAAAATGAATCGCATCGAGTCTCCCTGCAGATAAAATATCTACATAAGGCAAGATTTGTTGGAAACAAGGATAGGCTTCCTCATAACTCCACAACTTACTACGATAGTTCATATCAAAACTCACATAGCATCCATATTCTTTCGCTTTACGGACGACTTCAACCGCCCAAGCTTGCCACTTCTTAGAAAGAGCTGGTAGAATTCCTGAAATATGAAGCAAATCAGTATCAATAAAGATTTCGTCTAGATCCCAGCATAGTTCATTTAAAACGGAGATACTAGAATATAAGCGATCGTATGTAACACGAGAAGCACGTCCTGCATTTCCTTGTTCTAAAAAGTAAGTTCCTAATCTTCCATATTCTGTCGCTACTAGATTCGTATCAATTCCATTCATTCGTAATCTTGAACTTACAGCATCGTTTAAAGGATTATCTTGCGGTAGAACCGTTGCCACAGAAACGTCATGGCCAAAGTGCGCTAAGGAAATCCCTACATTTGCTTCAGCTCCACCATAGCAGGCTCTGAACTCTTTTGTACTTTTTAACCGTACATCATCTGCGGTCGATAATCTTAACAAAATTTCACCTAAAGTGATGACTCTCATCTTGTCTCCTCTTTTCTTAAATAGAATTTTTTAGAAGGATGAATTACCTCCAATTAATCAACCAAAGCATTCACAAATTCTTTAGCAATGCGTGTGACACTTTCATACCCTTCTGTTGCAACTTTCGCACCAAGAGCACTTCCAACTCCTACTGCTACTGCGCCTTTTTCTTTCCACTCTTTAATATTGGCTAGAGAAACTCCACCTGAAGGCATTAAATTTACATTTGGAATTGGGCCATGAATATCTTTAATGAACGAAGGCCCTAGAACTCCACCCGGGAATAATTTAATGATTTTTGCTCCCCCATTCATCGCTTGAACGATTTCTGTTGTTGTTGCGCATCCCGGGAAGTAATCGATATGAGCTTCATGAGCAACCTTTTGAATATGTGCATCATAGTGAGGACTTACTAAAAATTCCGCACCAGCAGCAATTGCTTCTTTAGCCAACTCTACTGTCATAATCGTTCCAGCACCAATGACAACTTCTGATTTTTTTGCATAAAGAGCTTTCAATTCAGTAATTGCTTTAGAAGCCTCAGGTGTTGTATAAGTCACTTCAATATTTTTAATTCCACCTAATACAGAATGTTTTGAAATTTCAATCGCTTCATCTGATGATTTCCCGCGGATAACTGCAAAAATATAGTTTTCTTTTAATTGTTCTAATACACTTGACATGTCCTTTCTCTCCTTTATAAATCTGGCTTTGTTTGTATACATAGTCTAGTCTTTTTATCTGAATCTTTTTATCTGATTATTTTTCTCAGCAACCATTCTCCCATAAACGATATTTCCATTTGAATCTTTTAGATATTTCAGTCCATTATGAATATCTTCCGGAGAATAATAGATCGTTATTTCTCCACTCTTGGTTTTACATTTTATTTTTGTCCCTCTTTCTTCTCCTGGACAATCTAGGCGAGGGATGCTCTCCTTCTCCACTGAATAAGGTTCCAATGCAATACATGTAAAAATGGGATCTTTTTTATTTCTGATTTTTAATTGAATGCCTTCATCCAACGAATTGTATCGTTTAGAATATTGGATAGCCTCTGTAACCATCTCTCCATTCGTCCAGAACCTGGAATACACATCATTCGAATGTTTCGTTGGGATGATAAAGTTTTGGGTTAAAGCATGTCCACATTCTTCTTCATCAATCACCAATAAAAGTTTAGCTTGCGTATCCAAAATCATTTTTCGACTAACATAAGCTCTACTAGAAGTTTCATTATCTTTCATTGGAATACTCCATTGTGCTTCAAAATAATAGAGTTCGTCCTCCTTTTTCATCTGCATTGATAAAGGTTTGGCTACCCAATGATATCCCCATGAGCTTTCGATAGAAGGATAATGACCGCCTTCTACTAGGACCGTATTTTGCATCTGTTCTGATTTAAAGTGAACTCGTTTTTCACATTCTGTATAAGTATATCTCCCTGGATGTGTTATAAAAGGAGCTCCATCCATTTCTAGACTGATTGCTCCGTGGGATGCATGACCATGTGAGCTTCCATGAAGGCCACAAAACAGACTGAAGTAAATATCTGAACTTTTTACAACCGCTATTCCGCCTACTTCATCATAAAACCAGTTTTCGAAATTCACTTTATGTTTTTTATCAAACGCTCTCCCTGAATATAAAACTCCCATTGTATACTCTGGACATTCACTCTCAAACCCCAGCAAATGATAGTAGGAATGGACCCAAGAAAAATCAACCGTATCGCTGTCATTTAACGCTAAAAGCATATGATTAGAATTCGATAAATAATAACTCGCACGAACAGGTTCGATTAAAACTTCCTTCCAAAGGTGTTGATCCTCATATCCCATATAACAAGCAATCTGATATAAATATGCAAAACACATGACGACTTGATGATGATACAGTGGACTTTGTTCCCAATGAAGTCCCTTTTTTGTAAACTGAAGAGACGCTTGATTTAAAAGTGTTTCTTTAGCCCACAAATACAGCTCAGGTTGTTCATCAAAGAAATATACGAAAGAAAGAACACCACTGACGGCAAGAACTCCCCAGTTACTAAGAAGATGCTTCTCTTGTAAATGAGTACGAATATAATTAACATGCAAAGACATCGCTTCCTGAATTTGCTTTCTTTCTACCTCACTAAACTCTGATAGTGGAAGATAGGTTAAACTTTTCACCCAATTCATTAAACGAATGCCAGCATCCAACACTCTCCATGAAGCTTCTGGGTGAGAAATCTCCTCTTCATTTTCCAAAATAAAATCAAAAACGATTTCCTTCCACTTTTTCAAATACTTTTCATCTTTGGTTACATAAGACGCTACTGCTAAATCAACAAGATATCCTTGTCGATTTAACATGAAGATCCATTCCATATCTCCATTTGGCGTTTGGTGCCATTTAAACTCATGAAATGAATATTTTTCAAAACACGTTTCCATATCCATTTGATGATCATAGTAGACTAAATCCTGGTCAACTAAAGCATCTACTCTAGAAAAAAGTTCAAGCAGAAACCCACTTGAACTTTTCCCTATCTTTTTTAGAAATTCTTCTTTTAACCAAAATCTAGATTGATATGTCTCTAGATTCGTAAACATCTCATCACCTTATGCTAAAATTCCTAGAACAGAAGCTAAGATACCAATTGCGAATAATAGGATTAATAATTGATAAGTGTTCCATTTTTTCTTCTTCAATAGATAGAACACTAATACTGTAATTAATACTGGTAATAATCTTGGCATCATTTTATCTAAGATTTTTTGAATAGAAACGATTTGTTCTTCACCAGAACTTACAGTTGTCGCATATTGAATGGCAATTTTAGCTTTTACAAATGAGGCTGCTAATGCAGAGATAACTGTTACCCCAACAATATTGGCTGCTTCAGAGATTTTGCTAATTTGAGCGCTTAAAGTTTTAATAGCATTTGTCCCTAAACGATATCCAAGATATCCCATGAATACTTTGATAGCAAACATACTTAATAACATTGCCAACCAATATCCCATTGGAGCAAATCCTAGACCATCTAGAGCTAAACCTGCAAAGATTGTAGAGAACAATGGCGCTAAACCGAATTGTGCGATAGAATCTCCAATCCCTGCTAAAGGACCCATAAGAGCCATTTTAATACTACGTACAGAATCAATACTTTGACCATCTTCGTACATCGCTAATTGCAAGTTCGAAATAAACGGTACTAAATGTGGACTTGTGTTATAGAACTCCAAGTTTGCTTTAGCAGTTTCTTTTAATTTTTCTGGATCATCTTTATAAATCTTCTTTAAGCCAGGTAAGATAACGTTTAAGTAGCTGACCCCTTGATAAGTATTATAGTTGAATCCATTTTGTAAGATGTATGATCTTAATGATGTTCTAAAATAATCACGTTTCGTTAATTTATTTTGTTTAGATTCCATTGCTAAAATCCTCCACTTCGCTAGTTTGAACTGTTTCCACAACTACTTCTTGTTTATTAGAATTTTGGTAGTAAGCAATTAATGCAAATACTGAACCAACTAATGCTACAGCCATTGTTGGTAATTCTAAGTAAGCCACGCAGATATAACCTAGGATTACGTATGGAGTTAATTCTTTTTTCAACATTACAGATAAAATCATTGCAAAACCGATTGCTGGAATTAACCCACCAGCTACACCGAAACCACTAATCAACCATTTTGGTAAAGCATTAACAAATGCTTCTAATGCTGGACGGCTTAGTGCAGATAAGATACCAATAATGAAACCAGCAACTGCTAAACCGATATAAGTTGAGTGTGCGATTAATTTAAATTTACCAAAGTGACCATTTTCGATCGCTTTTTCAGCCATTTTTGGATTACCAGCGAAGAATGTGTATAAGAATGTTGTAACGAATTGGAATAATACCGCAAATGGGAATGAAAGTGCTAATGCATTTTCAGGTGTAATCCCTTGATCTTTTAATGTAATTACCATGATTGTACCTACGATACCAGGTCCTACTGGGTTAGGAGGAACTGTACCACCAGCACCTACCCCGAATCCCATATAAGCTAATTCAGCTAAAGCTCCGAATGTTAATGCTGTAGGAATGTCTCCTAAAATTAACCCTACAAAAAACGCCATAACAATTGCTCTGTTTGTATAAATTCCTAGTAACATCCCTGAATAACAGAATGCTGTCACTAGACCAATCAAAATACCTTGCATTAATGAAATTTCCATTGTTCTCCCTCTTTTCAGCTAATCATTTCTAATAATTTTTCTAAAGTTTGTGCTCCGTCATTCGTAACTGGAGAAGTTTTTGTATTGAATTGAACATTGAATTTTTCTTTCATTGTTCGAAGTGCTTGTTTATCTTCTTCTCCTAGATAAATGAATTGTGATACTTTATCCTTTCCAGGAGCCGCGTGAATGTTACCCACATTCACATTTTCCATTGGAAATCCTAGTTCACATAAGCGAAGTGCATCCGCTGGACTAGATACCACTACAAAAATTGTTTGGTGTGGGGCAGCTTTCCAAATAATTTCGGCAGTTCTTTGAATCGTCCAAAAACGTACATTCACTTCTTTTGGCAATACAGTTGTCATTAATGTTTGTTGTAATTCATCCGTTGACACTGCGTCATTTGCACAAATGGCTAAGTTGACTCCTAAACTCTTAATCCATAATTGTCCTTGACCATGGATAAGTCTTTCGTCAATTCTGACCATTTTAATGTTTGGTTTATTTTCCATATTCTCATCCCTTTCTTTTCTTTTTACCAGTACATTTCCCAGTCTTTGTTTTTACGCATAAGCGCTTCTAGATAGAAGTAATCACCCCAAATATTTCCTTCGTTAACCCCCTTCCCTGAATGCCATGAATATACTCCTTCATTTAATAAGGCAACGATAGTAGATCCTTTTTTATCCGTATATTTGGTGATTAAGTTATATAGAATTCTGTCTGCCCATTTTTCATACTCTTTAACCGCTTCATTATTTGGAAGCTCTTTAGCCATTTGCTGGATACCGCAAACTGCAATGGCAGCTGCAGAAGTATCTCTTGGTTGACCTGAAGTATCATCAAAGATTAAGTCCCAATAACATACAAAGTCTTCCGGCACACGATTTAAGAAGTAGTTTGTTACCGCTTGGAAATATTCAACATTAGTTTCGGATGGAGCATACGCATTGCAAAGAGCAATTCCATAAATTAACCATGCTTGCCCTCTTGCCCATGCAGAGTCATCTGAATACCCTTGTCTTGTTTTTCCATATGCAGGCTCTCCTGTTTCTGGATCAAAGTAGAAAGTATGGAAAGCTGAAGCATCTTGACGAATAGCGTTTTTCAAAGTTGTCTGGAAGTGAGCTTTAGCCATTTCTTCATATTTACTATCTCCAGTTTCATTACTTGCCCAGAATAGAAGAGGAATATTTAATAAACAATCCACAATTAAGCGGTAGTTATCACGTGCTCCTAATTCTCCCCAAGCTTGAATAAAGTTTCCTTTTTCTTGATATCTTGAAGCGAGTTGGTCCGCAGCTTTAATGGCCGCTTCTTTTGCTTTCTCATTTCCTGTTAGCTTATAAGCGCTGACACAAGAAGGCGTATATAGGAAGCCTAAGTCGTGGTGATTAACTTCGATTAATCGTTCAATTCGTTCAATGAAGGAATCCACATTCTTTTCGGCAGCTACTTTATATTTCTCTTCCCCAGTAAATTCATAAGCGAGCCACAACATTCCAGTCCAAAAACCATTGGTCCATTCGATATTTCCCATCGGTTTATAGTCATTATCGAATGTTGCTGGCGTTGGGTATTGTTCCCCCAACTGCTCTAAGTTACTATCAATTTTTTCTAAACAAACTTTGATCGCTTCATCTACTAAAGCAGGAGTTAAGACCTCCGCCTCATTCGGTTGATACACTTTCAAAAGTTCGATATTTTTATCAATCATTCTTGCACCTCTCTATAAGGCAACTTAACACGTTAACTCGTTAAGTTCATTGTACCCTATTTTTTTATTTTTGTAAACGTTTTTTTGAAAAAATAAGTGAAATTGTTAATAATAAAATTCCAAGTAACGTATACACTTCAAAATTCTTAGCCCCTGTGGCAGGTAAAGTCTCTTCTTTTGTTGTATTGGAGTCTTTTGAATCTTCTGTGTTTCTAATTTCAGTAGTTGATTCACTTGAACTTTGTTGTGTTTGCTCTTGTGTTTGTTCCTGAGTTGTTTCTTCTTCTGTTTGTTTTTTCACTAAATACGAGTAATATCTAATCTTGTTTTCAACAGTAGGTTCTGTTGAATTTTGTAATTCGTATTTGTCTGTGTTGAGTGCTGGTAGGCCTGCTGAAGGATCTTCTGGATTTAAGAATGCAATATCTAGTTTATTGCCCTCTTTCTTAATGGTATAAATCCCTTTTTCTTTTAATACGAGACCATCTTCTAACGTCAACTCAGAGTCATCATATTTTACAACTCCGTAAATTTGATTCGTCTTATCAAAGACTGCTTGCGTTTTTTCAGAATTTTCTACAACTTGAATGTCATCGTTGTTCTTTTCCTCTTCAAATTCTTTAGCTGAACGATTTGGATAGAGGACATACGCATATTTATTATTCGTAGCATCATGTGGTTGAACAATTGAAATGAAGCTATTTTCTACTTCTTCATCACTTTGTCCTTCATTAATATCCTTCCAAGTTCCTTTACGGTTTTCTTTTTTCACATTAACAGTTGTCGGTTCTAGGAATTTATATCCAATATTCATTTGCGTATTTTTAGATTTTAAGAGTAAATCTTTCACTTGCATTTTGGTATCAGCGTCTGAAACAGGAACTTCTTTTCCGTCTGCAACCACACTATAATCATTCTTCGAAGCACTGCGATTTCTTGATTCTCTTTGAACTTTACGGTTATCGACTACTGTATAAGCTTCATTATCCGTACTGTTCTTAATATCCGAACCGAGGAATACGATTCGATCGCCTAGAATAAACCATGATTTTTTGGCGGTTAGTGTTTTATTCCAGTTTTGGAAGTCCATCGCAACCGTTCCGTATTTATTACCTAGCGCTGTACTTCCAACAAATGAATGATCCATTGTTGTCATCCCAGACCCTTTTGCTCTAGCTTCGTTCGTTTCAGTAATCCCTGCTAGTTTATAAGGATCAACGGTTGCCCAATAATCATCACTATAATAACTTAAATCATCATTGTAGAGATAAGAGGCACCATCACTTGTATACCAACCTTTGGCATTTTCTTTATTCATGAATTCGTAGTTTTGAATCTTGTTCGAATACATGCTAATTCCGAAAGCAAATTCACGTTCTTTATTGTAGTAAGCCACTTTGTCCATCGCTTGATAGAGTTTGAGATACGTATCTCTTGGAGTCGCCTCTACCATCTGATTAGACATTAGACTTTCAAAGAGATGAACATCGTAGAAAGACTTCAATGATTTAAAGGTATCGTAGAAATCATCGGAAGAAACGATATCTTTCACTAGTCCTTGAAGTTTCGCTTTTTCTTGTTGATCACTTGCTTCGGCAATTCTTAAAATACCTCTTAAAACTTCCACTGCAGCATAGTGATCATTTTGTACTTTTCTGCTAAGTGAGCGACCTCTTGTCATATCCATCAACCCACCCTTATAAATCAAAGGTAAGAATCCTTGATGAATCCAGTGATAAAGAACATTTAATTTGTCATTACTAATCTTATAAGGACTTGCTTGAATAACAGGGAGTAATTGAGAAAATCCATCAATTAATACATTTCCGTATGCCCCTGTATAAGCAATATTTGTATGATCTACATAAGAACCATCATAGTAGAACCCTTCCCCCTCAGAAACTAATGCTAATACATTACTTACGGCTTGAATTGAGCGTTCTAATTTCGCGTCATCTTCAAGGAGTAGCGCTTCAATGATTTTAACTTTTCCCAAATCTGAAAGGTTCCCACCAACAGCTGTTTTACCACGGTTTTGGCTGACCATGATTTTAGATGGGTCTGGAACCATTTTGCTCACTGGTTTTAAGTATTTCGCAATTTCTTCTTTACTGAAATAACGATTCATAATCGTTAGGATATTGTTGATGGCACGAGGAACTCCAATTTCATAATCCCACCAATTTCCTTTAGATTCAGTATTTTCATTGTAGTAATGGTCATACATGAATTTCATGCTATGTTTGACTACTTGAATAACTTTGTCGTCGTTATAGTATTTTGAGTTTTTATTCGTAACTGATTTTGCAATTTGTTCCACACGTCTATACGTCTTCGTTAAATTGGCTGATTTAGAGTAATCCCCAACTGCATCCCAAATTTTCTTTTCATCATTTGCTAAGAAACTAGATAGATACCCTTCTACTTCTTTTTCATTAATGTTAAAGATTTCTTTCATATAACTACTCTCTGTCGAGTAAAAGTCATTCCCAGAAATCATGGCATCCCATTTTTTTAACAAGTTTTCATAGGTTGCATTTGGTTCAAGCACTTTCAGTGGAACTACTTTATCCTTACTTCCTGGAGCGCTTACAACTAATTCAGTACTTCCAGCCTTTTTAGGAACAATTGCTCCGTTTTCAATGGTAGCAACAGAAGTGTCTTTAATCTTGTACGTATATTTGGAATCGAGCACCCATCGTTTGTCAGTCGTTAAAGTAACTGAATCATCAAAATCAATTTCTTTTGTCTTTTGCGGTTGAGTCTCTTTCTTCTCCTTTTTTTTGGTCAAGCTCACATCATCAAATTGAACTTTTCCTTTTCCTGTTTCAAAGAATAACTCCACTCGGATTTTTGTCGCTTCACTTCCTGCGACAAACTCCTCCGTAATCGTCGTCCAATCGTTATCTCCGACTAAACTCTTGCTATACCAAAGTGGTGAAAGCTGTTTGTTATTGCTGTCATAAGACATAATGCGAACTCTAGCACCAATTTTTGAGTCTAATTTTTCTGTTTTGATTCTCACTGAAAAAGTATACTTTTGATTCGGTTCAACTGGAATATCTTGTCCTACTACCGCTCTCATTTCAGATTCAGCTTCCATTAAAAGATTCGCTTCATCTGTAATTTGAATTTTATACTTTCCTTTTTCTCCTTTAGCAATCCAAGGAGTATTCCAATCAACTGCTGATTTTCCAGTCCATTTTTCCCCTGTATCGAGGGTCGAATCAAACGTTCCATTTTTTACAAGATTGACTGTTTGTTCTGCCTGAGTTTCCTTATGATCCTCAGCATATACAAGATTTCCCTGAGAGACTCCCAGAGACGAAACCAAAGCAAAAGCTAAAACTAAACAGCTCGACCAAACTTTTTTCATCATGACCATCCTTCCGTTTTTAACTTAACGTGTTAACCCTATAAATGAATTCTACCACTCCTTTTAGAATTTGTAAACGGTTTATTTAAAAAAATTAAAAAAAATAAGAATCCCCCACATTAGGAGGATTCTTATTTTATTCAGCAATCAAATTAACTTCATAAAAATCAGGATGGATAAAGCTTTCCGAGTATTCAATCACTTCTTTGGTTGTATTGTTAAAGATTGTTTTCTTTACAATCACTACCGAATTGGTTTGGAGCTCGTTTGTTTCAAGAATATCCACTGTCTTAAATTCAATCGTCATGCTCATAGGCATATTTACTAAGTTATTTTCAATACCCAACTCTTTAGAGACACTTCCACCATCAGTAATATGACGAACTGCCTCTTCACTTAATAAAGTCGTTTGAACAAAACGCTTTTGAATTTTCCATAAAGTATCGTCAATCATCGCTCTTTGAACGATTTCATATAAAGGAGCTTTCCCTTCAAATTGACTTAAAACGCGTTTATCTTCACAGATTTGTATCGAAGTCTCTACTCGTTCCGAATTCTTTTTCGGATTGAATTTCTTCGTTAGTCTTTCACTAAAACTAACTTTTCGATGCAACATGTTTTTACGAACGAAGGTCCCTTCACCTTGTCTTCGAATCAAGTACCCTTCAGCCACTAAATCATTTAATGCTTTAACGACTGTTGTATTACTAACCTGATAGATTTTTTTCAAATCACCTTCGGAATAAATTTTAGATCCGGGTTTAAATTTGCCTTCGTCAATCTCTTTTAAAATGTTTTGTTTTATAATTTCATACTTTGGTAGCACACACAAACACTTCCGTCCTTTTATTTTAAAGCCATCATAACAAAATAATTTCCTCAAGTAAACAGAATAAACACCCCTTCTATGGGAAGGGGCGTTTAGAATTAAGGTTGTTTACCGATGTACGCTAAAATACCGCCGTCCACATAGAGGATATGACCATTTACAAAGTCACTTGCACCACTTGCAAGGAAGATGGCCGGACCTTTCAAGTCTTCTGCTTCTCCCCATCTTTCTGCTGGTGTTTTTGCGATAATAAATTTATCAAATGGATGTCTTTCTCCATCCGGTTGAATTTCACGAAGAGGAGCTGTTTGCGGTGTCGCAATATAACCAGGTCCAATTCCATTACATTGAATATTGTAGCATCCGTATTCTGATGCAATATTACGTGTTAACATCTTCAATCCGCCTTTAGCCGCTGCATAAGCCGAAACGGTTTCGCGTCCTAATTCACTCATCATTGAACAAATGTTAATGATTTTACCGCCACCCTTTTTAATCATTGAAGGAATAACGGCTTTTGATACGATAAATGGCGCATTTAAGTCCACATCGATCACTTGGCGGAAATCTTCAGCCGCCATTTCATGCATTGGAATTCGTTTGATGATTCCAGCATTGTTGACTAAGATATCAATCACGCCTACTTCTGCTTCGATTTTTTTCACCATTTCTTGAACACCAGGTTCATCCGTAACGTCACAAACATATCCGTAAGCTTTAATACCCTTTTCCGCATAGTTTGCTAGCCCTTTTTCTACTCCACTTTCATTTCTATCATTAAATACGATAGTGGCACCAGCACTTGCTAAAGCTTCTGCAATCGCAAACCCGATTCCATATACTGCACCTGTTACGAGTGCAACTTTACCTTTTAATGAAAACATGTCATTTGTCATTTTACTTACTCCTCACTATTTAAGATCTTGCATTGGAACCATATCCATGTCGGTATAGGTGATGTTTTCTCCAGCCATTCCCCAGATGAATGTGTAGTTTGAGGTTCCCACACCTGAGTGAATAGACCAACTTGGTGAAATACATGCTTCTTCGTTTCCAACCACTAAGTGTTTTGTTTCTTGCGGAGTTCCCATGAAGTGGAAGACTCTTGTATCAGGTTCCATATCAAAGTAGAGGTATGTTTCCATACGACGTTCATGCGTATGACATGGCATTGTATTCCAAGAGCTACCTGGTTCAAGCACTGTGTACCCTAATTGTAATTGGCAGCTTTCGCATTGATTTGGATGAACATATTGATAAATCTTTCTTTGGTTTAATGTATTAGATTCACCCATGCAAAGTGGAACAATTTTTTCAATACTTAATTTTTTATTTGGATATTTATGATGTGCTGGAACGGACACAATGTAGAATTTCGCAGGGTCTTCAGCAGAAACACTTGAGAAAGCAATTTCTTTTGTTTCTTTCCCGATGTAGTATCCATCTTGTTTCACCATATTTTCTGAAACACCATCAATTTCAATGACACCTGGGCCCCCAATATTAATCACACCCATTTCACGTCTTTGTAGGAAGTAGTCCACGCCTAACTCTGTTGATAATTCAATAGTTAATTTCCCTTCAACTGGCATTACCCCACCAAAAATCATGCGGTCGTTATGAGTGTACGTCAACTTCACTTGATTTGGTTCGAATACTTTCTCAACTAAGAATTCCTTTCTTAATTGCTCCGTAGAGTAATGTCTGATGTCCTCTGGACTGTGTGTATATCTCGTTTCCATAGTTCTCCTCCTTAATTGGTTCATAAAAGCTTTTTACTACCAAATCTTTTTTCTCTTTTGGTAGCGCTCTCGCGTTCAGTCTAACACTAAACGAAACCAGTTTCAAGTAAAACTTAACGTGTTAACACGTAAACTTATGCTTTTCAAAAGTTTTTCCGGAGTATTTCACAATATCGCCGTTGAATGCATACTTCTAAAACGCATTAAAATAGATATAAATTAGAATTAGATTCCAGTTCAAAATTCTCGATTTCACAAATCGAGGTGACAAAAATTTTTTTTGATATTTTTAAAAAAGGTGCAATAAGAAAAATCTTATTGCACCTAAAATGAATAGATGGCGACCAGTTTTTGGCAATTCTAGTTTTCGTTTTTATTCATTTTCTTAATAAGTAATTAAAATATATTGCATGATTATTTTCATGCCTTTATTCTCCTAAAACGATGACTCTATACTTTCTTGTTCTTTTTCGTGTTTTATCAAAGTCGGCAAAATAAACATACCCAGTTTTACCAATTCCTAATTGACCATCCACTACTGCTAATGTTTCACTTGCACCGATAATGGTGGCCTTGATATGCGCATCTCCATTCCAAAGGTAGCTACGATTTCCATTTGGTAGCCATTCTTCTGGATTAGGCCATGATTCCACTTCTTTATAGTGTGCTTCGCCTGGATACTTGTAACTTTGCGCATTTATATGGGGCGGAACTATACTTTCTAAGATTCGATTCAAATCTAATTGTAAGAAATCCACTCCGTCTTCATCACGGTCATGTGTATCTTCTTCAAAGAAAATAGAACATGTCGTATGTGCTGTTACAACTGTACAAGTTCCCGATTGAATACCACTTTCTAAAATAGTATCTTTTACACTTTGCGTAATATCCACATAGGATACAGCCTTTTCTTTTGTTTCAACTTTAAACTCTTTTTGAAATACACTCATGATTAACCCTCATTCATCACTTGATCAATCGCTTCAACCATTAATCTCAACATTTCTTTTGGATTTTCAGCTTTTACGATACCACTTGTGCAACCAGTACCTTCTGCGCCTAATTTAATAGTCCGATAGACATCCTTTTCATTCATAATTCCTGCACCTTGCATCATAAGAATATTAGGATATACTGACTTCACTTGTTCATTCGTTTTCACAATATAAGAATCATCGCTGGTTTGTCCAGTACCAATAAGCTCTGTCGGTTCACAAAGCATAATTGTTGGCTCTAACATTGCAAGCATTCTCGCTTCTTGAATAGAATCCGCACATAGAACTGTAATCATTCCTAGTTCTTTTGCTTTATTTACGGACGCCACTACTTGTGATGTTGTTAATGGATGTTCGGCGTGGTTTAAGAAAGTGGCTCTTGCACCAGCATTATATAACGATGCTGGTAATACAGCTCCCATTCCCCTACCGCAATCAATTCCATCTAAATGTTGAGCCGTTACAATAATATTTTTTGTTTCACTCGCAACTCTACTAATATCTGCATATGGGCAAGTCACAAAAATACTAATTTCAGGATAAACCTCTGCTAAATGGTCCGCTTCTTTAGCTAACTCTAGTAATTCATCACCAAATAAATATGATTTGGGATTGAAGATAAAGAATTTGCTTTTTACAATTTTCATATTTCTCCTCCTAATTTATTTGGTTTCAAATACTTTGTAATAATGTTCAAGAGTATTTTCCATACCCTTTCTTGATAAATTCACAATATCAATATAGTTTTCTACATATCCATCAGCAACTGCTTTGGCACCAGAGTATATAAAATCACTATAAATGTTAATCTTTGAAATACCATGTGTAGCACAACGATTGAGGTTATCATCTCCAGAACCTGACCCGCCATGCAATACCAAAGGAATAGTAAGTGCTTCATTCAACTCTTCTAACCGTTCAAAGTTTAATTTTGGAGTACCTTTATACAACCCATGAGAAGTACCAATAGAAACAGCTAATGAATCTACATTCGTTTCTTCAACAAATTTCTTAGCATCTTCAACACTCGTATAAATGGATTTCACCTCTTCATTATTCGAAGCAGCATTTGCTCCAACAAATCCAATTTCAGCTTCTACATCTACACCAAATTGATGTGCGTATTCGACAACTTCTTTCGATTTACGAACATTTTCCTCAAATGTATCTAATGAAGCATCAATCATGACTGAATTAAATCCAAGTTCAATAGCACGTTTAATGAATTCAAAATCTTGACCATGATCGAGATGCAACACAACCGGAGTATTTGTTACTTCTTGGAAATAACGTCCAATTGCAGCTGCGTCTTCTAAACTTAAATATTGAGAATGTACTTGTGCAAATGCTAAAATTAATGGTAATTCTAATTTTTCACTAGTCTCAGAATATGCTTTAGCACAATTCCAATCAATCATATTAGCTGCTGGAACTGCATAATGTTCCTTTTTCGCTTTACCCAGTACATCTCTCATTCTTGCTTTCATGATTAAGCCTCCAATGCTTGTTTCAATTCATTCCATAGAGAATCAATTCCCATGCCTGTAAGTAATGGCAATCCCATAATCACTTTATCTTTTACAGAATCAGGAACTACTGTTGTAGAAATAACTACGTCATATTCATCAAGTCTATTTACTTCTTCTGATACTTTAGATTGGAATACTTGCACTTTATCTTCGTACCCATTATCCTTCAACCACTGTTTTACTTTACCAACAACAACAGTAGATGTCGCAATACCAGAACCACACATAACTAATAATTTTTTCATAATATTCACTCCTATTTTGCAACTCGAACTTTATTAACATAGAATAGACCAGCTAATGATCCAACTAATACAACTGTTAAAATAATCCATGGGGCTGTTTGCCCAGCAAAGACAAATAACCAAGTTGGCCATAACCCACCTTCTGCTAGCGCTGTAATACTTGTATTTCCACCTAAATCAAAGTTAGCTGCTTTTGCTGCTTGCGTAACAAGAGGCGCAACCCATGATGTAATATAGAAAATACTTGTCATATAAATCGCTCCACCGACAACTGTACGAACAATATTTCCTTTAAATACAGCTGCCATTAAGCAGACTACGAATGGGATTGTTGCAAGGTCACCAAATGGTAATGTTTGGTTTCCAGGCAAAATGACTGCAAGTAAAATTGTAATTGGTACTAAAAGTAATGAACTTGATAATACTGCTGGATGTCCTACTGACAATGCTGAGTCCATACCAATATTTACTTCACGACCTGGGAAACGTTTTTGAACGAATTCGTTAGCAGCTTCTGAGATTGGCGTTAAACCTTCCATTAATAGAGACACCATACGTGGCATAAGAACCATTACAGCAGACATTTTAACACCTAATTGAAGAACTCCTTTTGCATCATAACCAGCTAAAAGACCCATTGCAATACCAATTAATAAGCCTAAAACTGTACTTTCACCAAACACACCAAATTTCTTTTGGATACTTTCTGGGTTAGCTTCAATTTTGTTAAATCCAGGAATACGGTCAAATAACCAGTTCAAAGGAATCGCAACTAGGAATCCAGGTGCTGAAGTTCCGTGTGGGAATGTAATATTAGGAAATCCATAGAATTTTTTGATTGCTGGTGCAATAAGATCTGCTAATAAGTAAATCATTACTAAATAAGTAGCAGTTGCATATAAACCCAATGTGAAATCTTGTGTAACTGCGTAAACTAGTGAAGCAACAAAGGCTGCATGCCAGAAATTCCACATATCAACCATCAATGTTTTTGTTAACCCTAAGAATAAAAGTAAAATGTTAATACCGATACCAATTGGAATAGCAAGCGAACCTAACAATGTACCATAGGAAATTGCTGCAGCGGCTGGCCAACCAACGTCGATTGTTGTTAAGTTCAAGCCAAAACGTTCAACCATTGCTTGGGCAGCAGGTCCTAAGCTACCTCCTAGCAAATCGACTACCATATTTAATCCTACAAAACCAACCCCAACAATAATACCTGATACAAAGGCTTTTTTAGGTTTTGTTCCAAGAGCCATACCAAAAATAAAAATTAAAATTGGTAGAACAACAATGGCTCCTAAATCAATAAATTTTTGAAATAATTCTAACATTATAAATTCCTCCTAATGTATAAAATAATCAGAATATCAGTCTGATACTGATGATTTAGTAACTTTCTGTCCTCCTCTCCTATTACTAAACCATTTAATTATTTAATATTTTTTAATGCTAATACTTCTTTAATCTCTGAGTTAGGTGTATTCTCATCCATGCTCAAGATTCTTTCCATTATGTCTTTATCCTGTAAGACTTCCATCAGTTGTTGAAGCATCGTCAATTGACTGTGTGCTTCTTTCAGCGCTAGCATAAAAATTACTCTCACTGGAACTTCAACATCATTTGTTCCCATCTGATAAAAAGAAACAGCATCTTTCAATGTCATTAACGCTATTTGCTCTTTATTCACATGTTCTATATCTGTATGTGGGATAGCAATTCCATACGCTTCAAATTGCAATCCTGTTGGAAAAACATGCTCTCTATCAATAATTGCTTGTTTATAAGATTCTTTTACAATTCCTTTACTGATTAATTTATCAGCCAAATAGCTTAACGCTTCTTCTTTCGTTTTCATGTTTGGAACATTCATTTCAAAGACTTCCTCATTTAGCATTTTGGCTCACCTCCTTTAATAGTCTTTCCTTAATTTCATCACCATTATTCATGAACACCAATTCATTCATTAATTCTTGATTTTCAATCACAGAATATAATGCGATTAAACTATCTTTAAAAATCGGAATATCATTTTCTGCAACGGCAATAAGGATGATTAATTTAACATTATTTTTACCCCAATTAATCGGCTTATCTAATGTCATAAATATTAATTCAGACTGATTAACAAATCTTGGATCACAGTGAGGTAAAGCAACTCCTGTGTATACACTTGTACTACCTAACGTTTCTCTTTCAAGAATTGACTCTTTAAACCCTTGAATTCTTCGATTAGACAGGTCGCATTCATCAATCATTTTCTCAATACATTCTTTTTTATTTTTCACAGATACATGAACTAATTTAGGTGTCTTAATTAATGTTTGTAATGACTCCATGTTAAACTTTCTACCATCTAAACTTGTTCGCATTAATGTGTAATTATCAGTCATATGATCAGTGTAGAAACTTCTTATAGATTCAATTTCCCCTTTTGTAAGAATTGGGCTAACCTCAATCACAGGAATCGTTATATCTGGAAGCGAAATTGTAGAAATAATTAAATCGATATTGCTTAAATCATAAAAATCGATTTCTCGTACACTAATATTTGAAATCTTTGCATCTGCATCAAAAATCTTGTGGAGCTTACTCATGATTAATTCTGAAGTTGCGATACCATTTTGACAGATAACACCGACATTCAAAGGTTTTAGTATTTTTTCAATTGCCAATTGAAAATGAATTACGATAAATGCCAACTCTTCGTTAGGAATATTGATTTCATAGTATTTACCCAAGTCTCGAATAGCGATCCAAATGACATTAAACAAACTAGAATATTGTTTTTTTATTTCCTCTATAGCCGGATTTGTAATGTAAATTTGATTTCGTAATCTGAAAATCATTTTTGAAATGTGGTTTGATAACATCAATTTCAAATGTTTGTCTTTAGTTAAGTCAAGACTAAGTAAACTAGATACTTTTTCGATTAATTCATTTACCTGCTCCTCAATATTTTGAATATAATCAGCTGATTGTATACTAAACCCGTAAGCAAGCAAACTATACGCCATTGCTTCAATCTCATAAGGAGAAATTTCTGAAAAAGGCTTATCAATAATGTTCTCCAACAATTCTCCAGAAAAGAAATAAACTTCTAAGTGGTTAAGATCATTTATCAAGTTACTTGTTCTTTTCGTTAAGTAATTATTTTGATCAGTTCTCTTTTTAAAAACTAGACATTCTGTAAGTAATAACCATGAATAATCATCTGAAAATTGGTGATGATACTTTTGAGATAATCTATCAATAGCCTCTCTACATTTTTCAACATCGCCTTTTGTAAAAAATCCTTCTAACCCTTCTTCACTACGGATTGTTGGATTTTGAGTTATATAAGAATGTAATGCTTTTCTAATACTCCATTCATCACCATCTACATAAAAACGATCATGTTTGATTCGGATTTTCAAATCAAACTCTCCTAAATTATTCTCTAATTTATCAATATCTCTATGAACAGTTGATTCTGTAACGTACATTTCTTCAGCAAACTCATAGATATCTAATTTATCTTGATTAATAAATAACCTTTTAATAATCTCTAATTCTCTATACTCTGGTGAATAATTTTCTGCCCCAGATTCAAATTTATTCTCCAAAAGAAAAGCATGAATCCTTTTTCTTTCTTCATCAGCAGATAACTTGATTCCTTTTCTTGGAACTTTAATAATTCTGCTGTTCAATGCTCCTTCTTCTAAAAAGTAATTTATTTTGTCAATATCTTGATAAACAGTTTTCGTAGAAACTCCGTACTTTTCAGATAATTGGTTTGCTGAGAGATACTCATTTTGTTTAAGCAAAAATTCTAATAGGAAAATTTGTCTTGCATTCATGCGTTCACTCCCTAATCAATTTATTTCTACTGCAAGCGTTTTATCACACTTCTAGTATATGATATGCCTACAATTATTTTTATTCGTTCTAGTTCCAGATTAATGTGGAACTAGTTATATTTTTATCTCTATTTTTTATATTTTCATTAACATATAGCAACCATAATTAGATTTAATTTAGGTATTAATGGGAATATTTCGGATTTTATACTAGACTTTATAAAAAATAAGAGATAGAACTATGTCTATCTCTTTTCTAATAAAAAATGAAGTTTCTTAATCATTTAAATATTTGCCTTCTACTCCTAAAACATCACAAACTTTCTTCAAGTCTGCCTTAGAAAGAACATTGTTTTCGTGGATGCTCTTTCCGCTGACACGTTTTAGTTCTAAGGCAATATGTGCTGCTTTATCGGCTGTTTCAATGAGACCAAAGCAGTCTTGGTAATCTTTTCCGGTTGAAAGAACCCCATGTTTAGCCCAGACAACAAGACGATGAGTCTCCAGTTCACGCGCTGTATCGTCTCCGATTAACTGAGTTCCTGGGACTTCCCAAGGCAACACAGCGATTCCGTCGTGGAATACAACGATAGATTCTGTTAATACGGACCATAAATCAAGCGTTAATGATTCACTCGTTACTTCATCTAATAATGAGTAAATAACAATATTGGTCGCATGATTATGAATCACAACACGGTGATTGGAATCCACTTTTAGACGCGCAGCATGAGCGAGTATATGCATGAAGATTTCACTGGTTGGACGTTTTCCCGTCACGAATCCTGCTACTACTCGGTACCCTTTTGGAGTCAATTGAATGATTCCAGTGTCCTCATGAGGTTGTAAACACAATGTTCTGAAGTGACTTCCTGAAGCGGTGATTAAGAGATATTCTCCTTGTACGTGCTCAGGGACATCAAGCACTTCCACTTCTTTTCTATTTTCAGTGTAATAAGTGTACGAGGTTCCTTCAAGGTCTGCTTCAATCGAACTGGCTTCCTCTTTTGTGAGACGATAACTTACATTACCACCATTGTATTCATCCCACCCCTTATTCCACATGTCATATGTCACATGGCAGAGTTCATAAATATAGTCTGGGTATGTCATACAAATCTCCTTTCATTTCTATAAAAAATTAAAAATTATAATTACAATACCCCCTGTGAATCATTCATCAGGGGGCTCTATTTAATCTTCAGGCTTGAAATCAGGTGCTTCAATCTTATCCACTTCTTGGAAAGGTGCCAATGTCGATACCATGACAATTGGTTCATCATAAGGATTTTTTACATAATGAACTTCATTTGGTTCAATATGAATAAACTCTCCTTTAGATAAAGTGACTTTTGCATCATCAACATAAATATCAATTTTCCCTTCAAGAACATAGAAATTTTCTTCCATAATTTCATGATAATGCGCTGGAAAATCTTGTCCCGGATTAAATCTTACTACTGCAAAATTGGAACGTGGCCCTTTCATTAAGTACTTTGGCCCACTATCACCAAAACGATAATCTTTCTCTTTTTCATCTAATACAAACATACAATCACTCCTTTATTATTCAGAACCTGGGGCAATCCACATATAATCTGTTAACCCCTTATCTGAAATATTTAGCAACTCTTTATAAAGCACTTGCCAATCATTAAAAATCTCTAAATATTTACGATGATTATCCATATCCGGTTCGTAAACTTTGTCAATTTGAACATATTGGGTTGTTTCTTCCAAATTATCGTAAACGCCACTACCAATCCCCGCTAGAAACGCAGCACCTAGTGCTGTCGCTTCTTTTTCTTTTGGAGTAATCACTCTGATACCTAAAATATCTGCGATTGTTTGTGACCATAACTCACTATAAGCGGAGCCACCAGCGAAGAAAATTTCATCTGGTTTATTTCCAGTGATTTCTTCAACCATTTTCAAGTGACCTAATGTAATCAAACCAGCATTTTCCATGATGGACTTATAAAAGGTTGCTTTATTAAATTTTAAAGGGTCAATTGAAAAGTTTGTGAATGTTGGGCTCGCGTGCTTCAAATTTCTAAAGTTCATGACATCCGCAAAAATCGAATGCATTCCATAACATCCAATAGGAATTTCTTTCGCTTTTTGATCCATAAGCGCATACACAGAAGTTCCTAATTGTTTAGCTAGTTCCACATCTAAGTCTAAAAACGCATCCCTAAACCATCTCATCACGAGACCGGAACTCCAAGCAATTGCTTCTTGTTGCCACACAGAAGGAACCGAATGGCAATTTACTCGAATTCTACCTCTGTCATCCACATAAGGTTTATCGGTATTGAATTCATATTGCCAAAAACTTCCTCCAAAAAGGGCAGCTTGATTTGGTTTAATGGATCCAACCCCAATACAACCTAGTTGAGAGTCTCCACCACCGCAAACTACGATCGTTGATTCTGAAAGGCCAGTTTGACGAGCAGCTTCAGCACTTACATTTCCTACTGGAACGCCACTTTCATAGACAGGTGGGAATATATCATCCTTTAAGCCACATTTCTTCGCTACTTCCGGTAACCATTCGCGTTTAGCTAGGTCAAATAATCCGCTAGTAGAAGAATTACTTGGCTCTGAAACGATTTTTCCAGTTAATTTGAATACAATCCAATCGTTTATCATGTTCATATATTTAGCCTTTTGGTAAAGATCTGGCTTGTTTTTTTGAACCCAAAGCAAACGTGGAACTGCACTCAATGCAAATGTTTCGCCCGTTTCAAGATAGATTTCCATTTCTAATGTAGGATGTTCCCTCTTTAATGAAATTACTTCTTCTTTGGCTCTAGCATCGATGTTAGAAAAACCAATTAATTCCTTTTGATTTTCATCATAAAGAATGAACCCTTCTCTCATTGAATCTGTTGAGATTCCTTTAATATCTTCAGGAGTAATATTATTTTTTTCTATTAGATTTCGAATACAGCGCTGGATAATCTCCCAGTTTTTTTCAAAATCAAAACCTACACTTCCTGGGTATTCATCGTATACAGGATGTTCCCATTCAATTTGCTCAATGGCCTTTTGCACACCGTCTTTTTGGAATAAAATAGCTCTAAAACTCCCTGTGCCTCCATCGAGCGCTAATAAGTATTCTCTTCTTTCTTCCATGTGCAGTCTCCTAATAGAAGCTCTGCTGTGTTTTCATCCGTAATTAATACATTAACAAAACCATGTGTAATAGCAGTATGAATAATTGGAAGTTTAGCGTCTCCTCCAGCTGCAACAATGATATAATCATAATTTTTAAGTTTATCTAGCTTGGTACTGATGATTCTGTCTTCAATCTCATCATCAACGAGATTGCCATCCTCATCCATAAAGTGCATTAGCATATCTCCAACTGCACCTTTACTCTTTAAGCTTTCAAACTTCTCAGGTGTGAGAAGACCTGATTTCAGTATGGTCGAATGTTCTTGCATTCCACCTAAACTAGAAACAACTACATTGATTTTCTCCGTCATTTCGACAATATCGGATACTGATTTTTCTTTCAAAATTGCTTCCGTTAATTCTTTACTACCTACAACTAATGGAGCAGGAATTAAATAGTGTTTAATATCAATGATTCCATTTCCAATCTGTCTGATATAGGGCATTACTCCACCAGTCATGGAGATGACAGATAGATTTTTATCCGTCAAACCTGATAAATGTCTGAGGAAGGCTCCCATTGTTTCACCATAACCAACTCCAACGAATGCATCATCTTTAATTAAATCATTCAGATACATGGCCGTAGCTTGTCCTAAATCTTCCGCTAAGTTTTCATTGCTACTCCATGGCACAACAAAGACATCTTTTAAATTGTATTTTTCTATTAACTGTTGTTCAATCTTGTTTTTATCCCGATAGACTGTCGAAAAGTGGAAACGAACAATTTTCTTTTGACGTGACTCTTCTAACATTTTGATGATTTTAATTCGACTGACAGAAAGACGATCTGCAATCTCTTTTTGAGTCAAACCATCAATATAATAGAGCCATGCAACCTTATAAAGTAATGAATCTTTATAACGTTTATCTTTTTCAGAAAAATCCATTTTATTTACCCTCTTTACGAAAATCTTAACTGAATAAAGTATACACTACCCAAAAGAATTAGGGAAATAACACTCGTCTTCCCTAACCCTTTCATACCTACATTTTCAGATTATCGATTGATTAAATCTGTATAGTATTCAAATGCTTCTTTGTCCGTATATTTTTCATGAACAATTTTTGCAATACTCTTAGCCATTTCCGTTGGATGCATACTTTGGAAAATGTTACGCCCCATATCCAAACCTTTTGCTCCTCCTTGAATGGCTTTATAAGCTAACTCTAATGCTTCTTTCTCAGGTAATTTTTTACCTCCCGCAACGACAATAGGTACCGGACATGCAGCTACTACCTCTTCAAAATTATCACAATAATATGATTTGACTAAATTAGCTCCTAGTTCGGCTACGATACGAGTTGCTAGTTTGAAGAAGCGGTCGGTTCTTTCCATATCTTTTCCGACTGCTACAACTCCCATCGTTGGAATGCCATAACGATTACCAAGGTTAACCGCTCTAGATAAATTATCTAAGCTTGATAATTGTCCTTCAGCTCCGATAAAAGTTTGAACGGCTAAGCAGTCTGCATTTAATCGAATGGCTTCTTCAATATCCACCGCTAAGATTTCATGACTTAAATCATCATTCAGCATGGATGAACCTGAAGTCACTCGTAAAGCTGTTGATTTTCTCCAACTTGGATCAACACTTGTTCGAATCGCTCCACGTGTACCCATCAAGCAATCTACTTCTGGTGCGATTTTTGGAAGCACGATATCTAGACGTTCCAATCCAGCAGTTGAGCCCATGAAATACCCATGGTCAAAAGCAAACATCACTGTATTCCCGCTTTTAGGATTGAAAATATTCGCTAAATGTTTCTTCATTCCGTAATCGACATTATGAGCCCCTTTTACAAAGAATTGATCTAATGTCTTAACCGGTTGATCGATATAATATTCTTTTGAAACTTTTAAACCTTCTAAATCTGCCATTATTTTTCCTCCTAGAAATCGTATTTATCCATATTTTCCTTCGTGAAGATTGTTCTTTCTGGCAATAATACAACCCCACTATCTGGTGAATCTTTATAGTTTGGATCTAAAATAGAGTTATTTTGAACTTCAACTTCTCCAATTCCAGGAACATTAATCTTATCGCCAACTTTAGCTTGATTTCCTGAAGCTAAGTAGTTTGCAAGATACACAGCAAGAGCTCCTTGCACTTTTACATCCCATAGACCCCATTCTTCGATAATGTCATCTTTTGCATATTTCTTAATAGAGTTAGGAGTTGAGAATCCAGTTACAGTAATATCCTTCTTCGTAAGTTTTGCGTTTTGAACCGCTTGTAATTGTCCTGGTAAAGCTGTTGAGTCATTACAAATGATTAAATCAATATCTTTATGCGCTGATAAGATTGATTGACCTACGTTTAAAGCTTGTTGAGCATCTTGGTTACTGTAGTAATTTGATTCATTCACATTTTCCCAGTTTGGATAGTTTTTCTTAATATATTCTTCACCCACTTTTTGCCAAGAGTTTTGGTCTTGTACGGTTGAAGAAGAATAGTGCCATGCATATTTAATCTTGTCTTTCTTAGGATCCTTTCCACGTTTTTCTAATGCATCCACACTCATTTTCACTAACATTTCCCCTAATTGAGTCGGAGTTCCTTGAGATACCATTAAACTACGTGCATCTGGAGAAACGTCTGAGTCCCAAGTAACGACTTTCAACCCTGCCTTTTGAGCTTGTTTTAGGGCATTATCTAGTCCTGTTGGGTCTACAGAAGAAACTGCAATAGAGCCTGCTCCTGTTTGAACCGCGTTGTTGATAATGGTTACTTGGTTGGCTACTGAAGCTACAGGGTTCCCATTATAATCCACTGTAAAGCCTTCTTTTTTAGCCATTTCTTGAGCGCCTAAGTTTCCAGATTCAAAGAAAGAATTCCCTGTTACTTTAGGGATGAAGACTACTTTCCCACCATTGTTTGCAGTTTGAGTTGTTGCGTTTGAATTTGAATTTGAAGTTGAACTTGAATTTTGACTACTGTTTCCACAAGCGCCTAAAAAGAAAGCCGTTGCTCCAACTAGGACACCATACGTTAAAAATTTTCTAAATTTCATGTTAATTCTCCTTTTATAGAACTCATTCTTTTGACAACTTTGCAACTGGGGAATCTCACACTATGAACTATTCATCGCTTCTTTCCTCCTTATTTCTTTTTCATTATTTTTTGGAACACTTTTGAATGAATCATAAAGTTGATAATGAGTGATAGAATCAATAGAATTCCAACTGGAATATCTTGATATTGCGCATTAACTCCAATAAGTGTTAAACCAAATTTCATAAAACCTATAATTAAGGCTGCTAACCCTGTGCCAATAACATTTCCTTTACCACCATAGATAGAAGTTCCTCCTAAAACCACCGCAGTGATAATTGGTAAGGTCAAATCAGCTCCAAAGTCCGGCTTGGCTGTACCAAGATAGGATGTGAGTAGAATTCCTGAAATTGAAGCGGCAATCCCCGATAAGACGTAGGTACTCATTACAACTCTAGCAGTCTTAATTCCAGAGTATTCCGCGGTATTTCGGTTCACACCGATGAGGAAGATTTTTCTTCCGTATTTTGTAAGGTGTAATAGAATAAACGAAAAGATTAATAAGACTGCGAAGATAATGACCTGATTTGGAATCCCAGCGATGTTCCCTGCAGCAATCTCCTGAAATTCAGGTGGAAAATTAGTAATCCCTTGATAAGCTACTACTCCAGCAAGTGCGGGAACGACCAAAGCCAATCCTGAATAGAGGAAGGATCCACCTAGTGTAATGACCATCGGCTGAACTTTTGCATACGCAATTAACATTCCACTAATCAGTCCACAAAGAGCTCCTACCAGTAGCCCAAGAAGCACGGCTAACCAAATATTAAGCCCCATCTTTTGCCAGAGAACCCCTACACAAATTGACGTCAATCCCATAATGGATCCAGCTTGAATATCCATTCCTCCTGTAATAATGACGTAAGTAACCAATAGAGAAACGATACACACCGGAATAAAATTATTAATCGAATTCATTAAAATGAATGGATTCAAGAAACGCGGATTCAAACTTCCGAAAATGACAAACTCTAAAATTAAGAGAAGAACTAAGAAATACTCCCAGCGCCATTTTAGAGAACTGAATATTGATTTTTTGCTCTTTTCCATCTTATTCCCCTCCTTGTTCTACTCTTACGCGGAGTCGTTCTTTTCGAATATTTTCTTGCGTTCTTTGGTTGGAAATGGCTCCAATCACCACAATCGCAATTAAGATTCCTCCAGTAATCGTATTGTTGAATGTTGAAGGGAAGTTTAAGAAGACTAGGATACTACTAATCGATGTCATCAGAATAGATCCAATAATCGCCCCAAATGTTGAGCCTTGCCCTCCTTCAAGAGCAATACCACCAATCACACATGCGGCAATTGCGGTCATTTCATAACCCGTTCCATCCGTTGGAGTCACAAATCCAATACGGCTCGCATATAAGACACCGCCGATAGCCGCAAAGCTTCCACAGATGATATAGCTGAGGAACTTAATTCTCTCTACCGGAATCCCGATGAGTCTTGCGCCATCGATATTATCTCCTACTGCTTTAAAGCTCTTACCCACCATTGTTTTTTTCGTAAAGAAGTAGAGTAAAATCGCAATCACTAAAGCGCTTGCAAATACGTATCCAAAAGTTCCGCCAATTGTTTCTTGAGAGATATTCAAAAATTCATTTGGAAAATCTTGTAACCATTGTCCATTTGTGTAGATATATTGGAAGCCACGAATAATCCCCATCATTCCAAGCGTCATAATAATCGAAGGAATTTTGAAGAGCACGATTCCCAGAGCATTAATAATGCCGATCGCCATTCCAACGACTATCGCTACTATAAATACTGAGAAGATAGAAGCTCCCCCGTTTAACATCTTTCCCGTAATGGCTGCTGTTAAACCAACGATTGCTCCAATGGAGACATCAATCTCACCAGTGAAAAGAACAAAACACATTCCAAGAGCCACCATCGCATAGACAGCACTGTTATTGACAATCTGGAAAATATTCTCAAGTGCCAAGAACTGTGGATTGAATAATCCTACGACTACAAAGAGTCCAATAATAAAAATGATTGAGACGATTTCTCGTTGTTTGAGTAAATTCTTCATGAGACTTTCTCTCCTTTTACAACACCGAATGAGGCACTCATCAGATTTTCTTGGGTGATTTCTTCACCGACAAACTCTGCATTAATTCTGCCATGATACATCGTTACGGCTCGGTCAGATAATTGAACAATTTCTTCCATATCCGAAGAAATCATCAATATCGCAAGCCCTCTTTCTTTGAGCTCTTGAATGATTTTGTACACATCTCCTCTGGCCCCTGCGTCAATTCCACGTGTCGGTTCATCTAAAATTAGCAATTTTGGCATGGAAGCAATGGCTTTTGCAATCACCACTTTTTGCTGATTCCCACCCGATAAGCTACCAATCTCATCACTAACATCCATTGATTTAATCTTGAAGGAGCGTTTAAAGTATTCATACATTTCTTTCTCGCGTTTTCGATCTATGAAGTACTTCCCAATCGACTGAAGAGAAGCGCCCGTGATATTCATCCCGAGATCACTAATCTTAAAAATTCCGTGTTTGAATCGATCTTCAGGTACATAATTAAGACCTAGATGAATCACCTCACTTGTAGATTTCCCAGTGATATCGATTTTTCCAAGAAGAACCTTTCCACTATGCACTTCGTCTTTCCCAAAAATCGTCTCAGCGAGTTCCGTACGACCTGCACCAACAACTCCCGCCAAACCAAGAATTTCACCAGGAAATACTTTTAGAGATACACCTTTAAAGCCATTTCCCGAATAATCCTCCACCGATAAAATCGGTTCGACTGTTCGATCAATGACTCTCCCATCGTCATGATTTCGAAGATCTTCCATATTCGTTCCATCCGGTAACAAAGCTTGAATCAACATATCATTAGTAAAATCTTGTGTCTTCCCAGATAGGCTAATCTTCCCATCGCGCATGATAATAATGTCGGTAGCAATCTTAAAGACTTCTGTTAGACGGTGGGTAATATAGAGAATCCCTACACCTTCTGTCTTTAGCTTCTCGATTAGTTCGAATAAGGTTTCTGTTTCATTAAAGGTCAATGAACTTGTAGGTTCATCTAAAATTAAAACTTTTGGATTACGAATCAAGCCTTTTAGGATTTCAACCAATTGTTGTTCCGCAATCGTTAGCGTATCAGCTCTACGTTCTAGATTAATACTCCATTTCAACTTTTCAATGAGTTTGAGGAGATTAGCCTTTTGTTCGCTTGTATCCCCTGGCAATCCAATTAGAATATTCTCTAAAACAGACATATTCTTAAAGAGCATCGGTTCCTGCGGCACCAAATAAATTCCACTACTTAAAGCAACAGCAGGTGTTAAGTTCTTATGAGACACCTGATTGAGAATAATCTCTCCTTGGTCGGATTTGTAGATACCCATAATAATCTTCATGAGCGTACTCTTACCCGCACCGTTCCCCCCAATAATAGCGGAGACTTCACCAGGAGAAAGACTAATGTTAATGCCCTTTAATACATGGTTATCGCCGAACGATTTACAGATATTTTTACATTCCAGCAACTTCACATTTTCCACGACAACATTTCCTCCTTTACAAATGTTACGTACACTAACTTTTGTTTCGGTTTCATTGTACTCATTTTTTAAAGCGCTGTCAATAGCGTAATTTTGATAATTCTATGAATAAAAACGAACGAAAAAAAGAAATCCCGCTAAAACTAGCGGGATTTCTTTTTGCATATCAATTAACTATACAGGATATTTCTTCAGATTTTTCACCAATTTCTTTGCAATGATTTCATCAATATCCATGTCTAATTTTTCAGCTAAAGTATAACAATAGATAAGAACATCTGCTAATTCTTCCTCAATGTCCTCACGTTTTTTCTCCACAGCAGATTCTGGATCAGTCCATTGGAAGATTTCTAACAATTCAGCAGCTTCAATGGATACTGAAAGAGCCAAATCTTTTGCGTTATGGAATTGTCTCCACTGGTGATCATCATGAAACTGATTAATTAATTTCATGCTAGGATTATTTTCATTTGCCATTTATCTTTTCTCCTTGTCTACGCATTAATTCTTCTTGAAGAGCTGGGTCAACGGCATAAATATAAAGCCCCTTTACTCCCCGAGTTAATAGTACATTCAGTTCATTTTTTAATAGTCGTTCCCCAAATTTCTCTTTTCTTCCATCAGACAACGTTCTATTTCTGACCGCTTTTTCGTTTTTACTATTTTCAGGAACGAACTGGATTTTTCCATCTCTAAAAACGACTGATGGTCCAATAATCACCCCAACATAGTTTAAGTCAAAACCTTGAATTGTAAAAGTCGAACCTACTTCTGCGATTGTTTGAGGTTGTTCCGCCCATGCCAATGATTTATAATTGATGGATTTCTTTTTAACTTTAGGTAATTGTAAGTTCCATGGCATTTTCCAATCTCCAATAGAAACATCCCAATAACCATCCTCTTTTTTGTTACCACTATATTCCCAGTCAAACGTAGCTACTATTCTAGACAGACCGATATTTTCATTATCATTCTTTTCAACAATTGCTTTTTCTAGTTCTTTAGGAGTTTCAAAAATACGTAAATCATACCCTAACTCATCGTGAGGAATTGGTCCTACTTCTTGTAAGTCAATGATATTTCGAATCCACTTCACTGTCTCTTTGCTTGAATGAATTCGCATTTGATTCTTCAACTCAATATAATTATTTTCGTTTTGACACATTCCCTTATATTTATCTAAGAGTTCGTCTTCCCAAATTTGTTCAGTTGAAAGTATTTGATTTTCATCAAAAACAATCACAACTACTTTTGCTTTCTCTAGGAGATCATCTAATTGATTTTTCCCTCTATAAGACTGCTTCCCTTGTGTCCATAATAAGTGAGCCTCATCTACGATAACAACATCAACAGGATTTTCTGAGGAATGATTATTAATAAAACTAGTTGGTTTCTGAACATACTGCTCTTTGATACCTAGTTTTTTTGCGATTTCTTTGTAAACGGTCAACTGTTGTTCATGATTGACTAATAGATATGTTGAAATTCCACTAAAAATAGATTCACCCTGCTCTTTTTCGCTTTCCTGGAATAACTCATAAAATAAATTACTCATTAGAACTGTCTTTCCAGAACCCGCCTCACCATTCACCATAATTAATTGGTGCGGAGTATCTTTTCTAGTATTAGCTACGTTTTCAAAAATCTTGAGCATAATTCTATCTTTGGTTTGTAATTGTTCCTGAGTCAATTTATGGAATGGAGAAGCTTTAAAAACAGCTGCATCCTCTATCCGTCTACGTGTTGGAAAAATAATATTATTCTTTCGATGTAACTCTCCCCATATTTTTGAGAAAATTGGCTCCATCTGATCAGAGGTATAATACTCATTCTGCTCATTCGTACGACGATTATAAACTTCCTGGACTGCTTCTACGCTACTTAAGTAATGCATTAACTTGTTTTCAATATCAAGAGTTAAAGATTTATTGAATAATTCGTGCCCAATCACAAACATATTGGCATCATCTCTTCTTGATAATTTTTCCCAATCTTTGCGTTTCTTGCTCCCCTGTTTAAGATGTTGTTCTGTACGACGTCTGATATCTGTCGTTTCACCAATATAAACACAAAATTTTTCTTTTTCAGGATGATGAACAATATAAACTGTCGGATAGTTAAAAATTAGTTTTTCATGAGTTTCTTGAACACCTTCATAATGACGTTCCATTTTATTCTCATACTTTAATTCGTAAATTACAGGATTTGCGATTCTTTCCACCCTCAAGGCTCCTTTTTTCGTAGTAAATTTATCATAATACGAATTAAAGCAGTTTTCAATTTGAACTTCTAACTTTTATCGTATTTATCACAATACAATCGATAAGAATCTTAAAATGTCTTTTCTTTGAGCTTAATCTCAATCTCATATCCATTTTGTCGAGCTAATTCCACAAGCGTCATAATAGTTGGATTATGATGCCCTGCTTCTAATCTTGCTAAATAGGCTCTCTTTACATCTAACTTCGCTGCAAATTCTTCCTGTGTCAATTGATGATTGACCCGTAACCGAATCGCTCTCAAAGCTACTTTCTGTAGAGAAACCTCTCTAAGTAAGTCTTCTTCGAAATTAGGGTAAATCGATGAGAACTTCATAAACTTGCGTGTTAAATAAGAAGTCACTACCATCCACCCCTTCTTTAGTCCTTGATACAGGTATTTTTAACCAGCGTTTTCCTTTATAATAGTATCCCCATTTTTCGAGCAATTCTGGCGTCACGCCTTCATCTTCTAAGATTTTATAGACTGCCGCTAATTTAATCATCTCGCTATATTCAAGCGTCTCTAAACGATCCACTTTCTCTTTATCAACCCTAAATTTCTTTCCCATACCTATTACCTCCCTATGACCTAAATGTAACATATAAGTTACGTAACTTATATGTTACATTTTGCTTTTTTCAAGTACTTTTTTGTCAAAAAAAGACTCACGAAGGACTTATATCATATTCCTTCGTAAGTCTAAATAATTGTTTGGGATTAAATCATTTTCGCCATTCCTATACCGATACGTTCCACAATGGAAGTAACGAGCGCATTCCCCATAAAGAAATAACGCATACGGTCGTTGACTTCACTAACTGTTCCATCAAATTGTTTCTTGTATTTTGTCCAATCACAAGGGAAGCATTGTAGTAATTCTGCTTCGTTTGGCGTTAATAGTCGGAACTGATTGCCTTCTTTTAAGAAGTGCGTGGAACGGTTCATACTACCCTCGCTTGTAAGCATTGTGCGACCTGGTAATGATAGGTCATCCGTTTCACTCATTCCACCTTCAGAGAAGATATACGTATATCCATCTTCTGTCGTACGTTCAATTTTCTTTGGTCCACGTAAGTATTGGAATTTTTTAATCTTATCTTCGTCCTGAATCACATACTTTTGAATGTATTCATGATAAGCTTCCTCACCATGCTCTTCGACATAATACTCTTTAGCCGTTTGGACTACTTCACCTAAAGTCATTGCTTTTTCGAATACAGGAGTTGTATCAATCGTGTAATAGATACCATCTTTCATTAATCCTGTGTTCCATACTTTTCCAGTAAAATTATTCGAGATATCAACAATATACTCTTCAGAAATTGTATCTAGTTCACTAAGCTTTTCTGTATAGACACGATTCTTATTCGCACTATTTTCTACTGGAAACTGATTTGCAAAAAGACCTTTCTTATAAATATACGACTCGAATGATTCTGGTGATAAATCTTTAATACCATGTTTCTTGGCAAAAGCTGAATCGTTTTTATAAATAAAGAAGAACACTCGACGACGTCTTTGAGGTGCGCCATAATCTGCCGCATTAATCACACGCCATTCAACGGTATACCCCAATTGATTGAACGCTCCGAGCATAATCGCAAAATCACGTCCACGTTGTTTAGAAGGTGATTTCAATAGTCGGTCCACATTTTCAAGAATAAGATATTCTGGCTTGATATGATTCACCGCGCGAATAATCTCCCAGAAAAGAACTCCTTTTTTACCTTCGATACCCATTTCGTGCTTTTTACTGCGCGCTACTGAGTAATCTTGACATGGAAATCCGCCAACAATCATATTCACACCATTCGCTTTCATCTCATCGAAATACTCTGATGAAACTTGCATGATGTCTTCATTACTATGATTGATTTTTGGGTAGTTATACACTCCCACTTCAAACGCATCTTGCGCTTTTCGACTAGGTTCAAATTGGTTTGTATCAGTCACTTGGAAAAATTTTTTATTTAATTTTCTGTTTGCCTCATCAAGGCCAACGATAAATCCCCCAACGCCATCAAACATTGAGAATACTTTAAGTTTTGACATGATTACCTCTTTCATTTTCATTCAAAATTTCTATCTTACTATATCATGAATTCAATATTTGATCAACTGATTTGCTAATCCCACTTGCCTTGCAAAATTTCTTGTAAGAACTTCTTAGGCATCCAGAATGAATGCTTTGTAATTCTTCGTCCATCGGGTAGTGGATTCGTATCTGAGAGTTTTCCTTTTCCGACAAAGACGTCTTTTTCAATCTCGTAATAAGAGTTTGAAGCATGAATTTTTGTAAATAAAAATTGATTCACTTGGCTCTGAGGGAAATTCGTCGATACTCCCTTATCTGACTGTGTTAACTGTACCCCTTCATTAATAATGGCACGTGTTTCATTCCATACACGTTGTGCTTCATATATTAAACGCTCAGGGAATCCCCAGAACTTCACTTGATTTAATACGTACTCACCTGGAGACTCTTCCTTAAATACGACAAACATATAGCGTTTATCACAAATTTCTTGAAAAACATGAGACTCTTCCCAATTATCATTTTGAGCCAAATCAATAAAATCATAAACCTTGAATGGAGAATCTTCTTTAGGGAGGTCTTCCTTATTCACTCGAATGACTCTAAGATTCATATTCGCTTTCTGAAACTCTTGAGTATTTTCAAGGTCTCCAGTAAGTCCAATCATTTTTCTGATTAACAAACTATTTTTAGATTTCGAACGAACAGGAACATCAAAAGCATCATATAAGTCTTCTGCTTTCCAACCCTTATACTTCAAAATCTTTTCTTCAATAAGTTGAGTAAAAGTTTTCTTTGTACCTTTTGCAGTAGCTAATACACTCTCCTGTTCATGGCTAGCAAAGATTTTATGATTAATCAAATACGTCATGTAACTAGACTTTAATTCCCAAGCACGTTGTTTTGCCATCACCTCACTAAAGGGTTGTTCTCTCCAGTCTTTCCCTTTACCGGCTCCTTTGGTACAAGTTGATAAATAGTTGCCATCGGATTCAGACAATTCGTGTGCTCGGCCATCTTTAATTTTTTGAGTAATACGAGCATAATCATCTAGAATAACATTCATATCTTCTTCGAACCATTCAAAAAGGAAAACTTTTTCAATCATATAATCATAAAGTGTTTGTTCAGGAATTAAGCCATTATAAAATAATAAAAGTATTTTTGAACATTTTCGCCATAGATGTGATTGGTAGAAGTCGTCAAGATTCTCTTCAAGGTAATTAATAATCGTTAAAACTAATCTTTCTTTTGCAGAAATAGTTCCATTCTTATTAACTTTAAAAGGAGTTACCTTGAGTTCTACTCCGATTTCTTCAAAATCAGCCGCATCATTACTATTCGGTTGGTAGCCATAATAATAACGTTCTATATAATTCCCATACTGTCCTTTTGAAGACGGCTTAATTTCTTTTTTCTCATACACATTGGCTTCTTGCTTTTGATAATCCTCGTATGTCTTATATTCCGCCTCATCATATTCTTTTATAATATCTGCGAACTTTCGATTAAGGATTTTTTCAGAATACTGAAGCACTTCTTCTAATTTTGTATTGTCATAATTAAACAGTTCTTGTCCCATATACTTATCTCCCTTATTGTAGCTTTATTGTACATGAAATCTACATTAACATAAATAAAAAAATAACCACCAGATAAAACTGGTGATTATTTTTCTTTCAAAATTTATTCTCCCCTAATTCGTCCCCATGCTCATGGTTTCGGGTAAGGTGCTACCGCCGTCGATGACGATTTGGCTTCCTGTGAGGTAGCTGGCTTCGTCGCTTCCAAGGAAGGCGAAGAGTTCGCCGACTTCGAGTGGGTCTGCCAAGCGTTTCATTGGCACGCCTACTGCGATGTCTTGAATGGCACTTTCTGGGTTGTCTGGGTTGGATTCGGTGGCCATCTTTTCAACCATTGGTGTACGCGCATATCCCAGTTGTGAGCAGTTCACGCGGATATGGCGGTCTGCGTATTCGATGGCCAAGCATTTTGTCAATCCCACGAGCGCTGCTTTTGTCATGGCATAGGCTGCTTCTCCGGCATCGGCTACGATATCCCCTGTCACGGATGAAGCAATAACGATGCTACCTCCACCTTGCTCCAGCATATAAGGGATGACGGCCTGACACGTATTCCATACGCCCTTGATATTCACATCGATATGGAAGTCGCGCATTTCATCGCTCATTTCTTCAAATGGAGCTAAGCAACATACCCCAGCGTTACAACAAGCCACATTTACTTGTCCGAAGGCGTCTTTTGCCTTCTTAGCTGCTTCTTTCATATGATCTTTGTTGGAGACGTCTCCGACATATGTCACGATTTGGGCGCCGTAGGTTTCTCCTAATTCTTTTGCCGTTTCTTCGACTTCTGGCAATAAGTCGACAAGGCACATCTTAGCACCGTATTTGGCATAGACCGTTGCGATTCCCTTTCCGAGTCCAAGGGCTGCTCCAGTGATGAGTGCTACTTTTCCTTCTAATTTTTTCATGATTTTCTCTCCCTTCTTTGAACTTTTCCACACCTTCAGTGTACCTTTTTGTGAGCGCTTTAGCAATCTTATTTCTACCATTTTGAGTTTTTATCCTAATTCCCTTAGATTTTACAGCACAAAAAAAATCGCCTTCCAGAAGGTACACCTTCCGTCCAGCGATAGTAACTGTTATTCAATTATTCTTGCCCTTTGACTTCCGGAGTTGCGACATCCTCACCAAACCACTTCTGGCTGATTTGTTGGAAGATGCCCTCTTGATAGAGTTCCTTGAAGGCTTCATTCAGCGCTTCGAGTAGTTTCTTATCGGCAGGTCGTACCCCTACCGCAAAAGACTCACTCTCGAAACCTGAAGGAATGGTATCGTACTCGTCGGCGATGCCTTCTGTTGTGAGGTAGTAGTCCGCGTAGACACGGTCGATCAGCAAGGCGTCGATACGGTCATTCTTCAAGTCAATAATGGCCTCGTTCACGCTTTGGTATTGGTCGGCGTCCCCGCCTTTGACACGGTTCTTCAACACTTCTGGATGTTCTTCAAAATCCAACATCCCTGACGATCCGTTTTGTGCCCCCAGGGCTTTCCCTGTCATGTCACTGGCCGAGTGAATGCCACTTGTTTTCTTCACGACTAAGATTTGCGTATTTTGCATATAGGGAATCGTGAAGGCGACCTTCTCGCGACGTTCGTCTGTCGCAGAATACCCATTCCAAATCGCGTCAATCGTCCCGTTTTGTAGTTCCGTCTCCTTCATATCCCAGTCAATCGGTTGGAAGTGAACCGTGATGCCGAGTTTCTTCGACACGTACTGGGCGAGTTCGATATCAAAACCTGCATAATCGCCATTCTTCTCCTCGAAGCCCATTGGAACAAAGGTATTATCGAAGCCGACCGTAATGCTCTTTTGTTGTTGATATTTATCCCAGTTATCGACTTTTGGGTTACTTGCCAGTTGCGTACAGCCTGCAAGAGTCATGACCGCCACCCCTACAAGCGCCAAAAGCCCTAGAATTCCTTTTCGTTTCTTCATAGCGGCCTCCTATTTCGGTTCGAACGTCAAGAGTTCATCCGCGATGTTTTCGGCAAAGGTTAAATCGTGGGTGACGACGATTTGCGTCATTCCGAGTTCTTTGTTTTGGAGGATTAACTTTTCTACTTCTAGGCGAAGTGCTGGATCAAGCGCTGATGTTGGTTCGTCGTAGCCAATAATTTCAGGGTCAATCATCATCGCACGTGCCAAGGCCACCCGTTGTTTTTGCCCGCCTGAAAGTGAATACGGGAGTGCGTCCTCGTGTCCAGCTAGACCGAGGCGTTCTAAGAGTGCTCGTGCCTTCGCGTTCGCTTCTTCTTGAGGCACCCCATTCATTTTCACCGGCGAAATCGTTAAGTTTTCTAATACGGATAAATGTGGGAATAATTGGAAGTCTTGGAATACGAATCCAAGTAATTGGCGCTTTGTAAGTTCATCAAGTGCGAGCGGTTCGCCGTTATAGAACACTTCTCCAGAGTCGATGGTTTCTAGCCCAGCTAACATCCGAAGTAAGGTTGTTTTCCCGCCTCCTGACGGTCCGACGATGGCCAAGATGTTTCCTTCGTGAATGGTTAAGTTGAAATCGGACAAGATTTGTTTATCGCCGAATCGTTTACTAATATTGCGTAATTCTAACATTTTCTTGTCCTCCTATTTATAATAACTAAATTTCTTTTCAATGCGTTTGGCCACAAGCGTCACAACCCCGATAACAATCAGATAAATCGCACCAGCTAAAAACATCGGAACGAGGCTGGCATCGCGGTTAGCTGCGGTACGGCTCGCCAGAATCAGGTCTGAGATTCCAAGCGCGTAAACAAGGGACGTATCTTTGACAAGGCTCATGATTTCATTGAAGACACTTGGCAAGACAATCTTCGTCACCTGAGGAAGAACAATATAGCGAATCGTCGCTCCTGGAGTGAATTTCAACACCTTCGCCGCTTCATACTGCCCTTTTGGAATCGTATCAATCCCCCCGCGGAAAATCTCTGCAAAGTACGCCGCATAGTTGAGCGTGAAAGCAATGAGCGCTGCCGGGAGTCTGTCTAGACGAATGCCGACACTTGGCAAGACGTAATAAATAAAGATGAGTTGGAGTAACAGAGGAGTCCCGCGCATCACCCAGATGTAAATATGAATGAGCCAGTTGAGTGGCTTCCATTTGAGTTGCATCGCAAAGGCAATGAGAATGCCCAGCGGAATTGAGAAGATAAGCACGAGTGCGAACACTTCTAATGTCGTCACTGCTCCGTGTAATAAACTTGGTAAAATTTCGAGTGAATAAGACAAATTAAGGACCTCCATCTGTTAATTGATGGTACATAGTATAGCACAAACGATTTATTTGAAAAAGATGAAAGTTTCATGAGAACGGTCTCATTTTTAAAGTTTTCTTACTACTTTTATCGCAAGCAAAAACCGCAACTGGATTGGATCCAATTGCGGTTTGATTCTTTCTTATTCAATAATGCCTTGTTCCACTTTCCGGCGTTCTTTGAGAAGGTCACGTACTGAAATCAAGACCACCGCTCCTAGTATCATCGCCATTCCGACAAAATCGATGGCATAAAAATGCTCGTTCATAATGAGAAAAGCAAAGAAGACGGCAGAAATAGGTTCAACCGCAGCAATCAAACTACTTTTCACCGGACCGATGTAACTCGTCCCTTTTAGGAACATCGTATAAGAAATGACCGTTCCGATAAGGATAATTCCCGTTAACGCAGCCAGAATATCAACACTATATTCTAGTTGAAGGGTCGTGAGTCCACTCATTGGGAAAAGAATGACT
This sequence comes from Granulicatella adiacens ATCC 49175, assembly GCF_025150565.1. Lineage (NCBI taxonomy): Bacteria > Bacillati > Bacillota > Bacilli > Lactobacillales > Carnobacteriaceae > Granulicatella > Granulicatella adiacens. The sequence continues at coordinate 1,218,929 of NZ_CP102283.1, forward strand.
CCTGCAATCACCATTCCTACGCCAATCACCGTTAGACTTCCATACGTTTGGATGAGTTTAATCGGAAGCATAATATAGATGGCATAGGTGAACGCACTGAAGATACCCCAGAATAGCCCTAGTGGTGTGACGCTAAGTTGATTCCACTGACCATGTGTCGCAATTAAGAAGGTTCCCGCCATCGCAAGAACAATTGAGGTCACTTCAGACGCAGTCGGTGCCGTACGATTTTTCAAGCAGATGTACACGAGAATAATGACCGGACAGAGATATTGCAAGACCGTTGCCGTTCCAGCATTACTCAAGGCGATCGCTTGTAAATACGAAAATTGATTTAAGAATAATCCTACAAAGGCAAAAATAATGATTTTAACGTAATTGCTCTTCTCCTTAAAGAACGAGCATAGCTGCTCTCGGTTGAAAAGATAACTCATAAGAAGCAGTAGCGTCCCAGAGATAATGAGTCGTAAATCTGTCAGGGCAAGCACACCAATTCCGTGCGCCATCAAGTACTGACCACTCGCTCCACTCATCCCCCAGGCAATCCCTGCAAAGAGTGTCATTAAGGTTCCTTTTAGAATTTTTTGTTTTGGTTGTTTTGTAATGTCTTTATTTTTCATAAATCCGATTATAGCATAAAAAAGAGCGATGATTGCTGAAGGAAAAAGTAAACTTTTCGTGAAGTTTGTTAATATAGTTTGAACTTCAAAAGAATTTTTGATATAGTAAGAACGTTCATTTTTGAAAACAGGGAGGAAAATATGAAAAAAATTACAACACTTACTTTTATGACTGCAGCAATGTTTCTTTTATCTGCTCAAGCAGTCTACGCAGAAAATGCACCAGTTGAAACGACAGAAGCCACAACGGTAGCTCCTGTAGAAAACGATGCGGACAACCACGAGAATGAAGTCGTGGAAGAATATCAACCAAAAGAAAAGCCTTTTACTGGTTTTACTTCTAGAGATGGTGTGACCTATTATCACGTGAATAATGTTCCAATTACTTCTCAATGGAGAAAAATTGACGAAAAATGGTACTATTTCAACGAAGAAGGCATCATGCAAAAAAGTGCAATCGTTGACGGTTACCTTCTCCAAGATACAGGAGAAATGGCACAAAAAGACACTGTTAAAGTTGGAGAACATACTTTTTACGCAGACGAAAATGGAAGAATTGTTTATAACTCATTAGTGGAAACCGTTAATGAAGGGGAATTCCTGTACTTTAATGCTAAAGGTCATTTAGAACCAAATCCTGAAGCCTATGGATACCTTGTTGGGCATAACGGCATCATCCGTAAAAATGCCTGGGTTGAAAAGGATGGCAAATGGTATTATGCCGATCATAATGGAAAGATGGTTCGTAACAATTGGCAAGGGGCCTACTATCTTAAAGAGAATGGCGAAATGGCTAAGAGCGAATGGATTTATGACAAGAACTACTCTAGTTGGTACTATTTAGTAGAAAATGGTCATTACGTTAGTGATAAATGGGAAAAAATCAACGGTTTATGGTATCACTTCCGTCGTAGCGGAGAACTAGATACAAATCAATGGGTCGGTTCTTACTACGTCAAAGGTAGCGGTTCAATGGCTGTAAACGAATGGGTATACGACAAGAACTATTCTAGCTGGTATTACTTTGACAGCAATGGATCCTACATCACTGATAAGTGGGAAAAAATCAATGGCAAATGGTATCACTTCCGTCGTGGTGGAGAATTAGATACGAACAAATGGATTGGTTCTTACTACGTCACTGCAGATGGTTCCATGAGAGAATAAGAATACAGTTTCAAACCAACTACTCCTGTAGTTGGTTTGTTTATGTCCATTTTCCCATCAATCTCACTTTGAATTTTTTATGAACAAAGTGTTAAAACATTGCACCCCCCCTTTTTTATGGTACACTGATGTCGTAAAAAAAAAATTTAGGAGGAACCTATGAAAAAAGCAACAAAACTCACTTTTTTAACTGCTGCTCTTTCCCTCTTTCTTCCTCAGTTGGTATTAGCGGAGACTGTCACAGACACAACGACTACTCTTCCTACAACAAGTGAAGAAACAACGCAGCTAGCAACAACTCAGCAAGAAGAAACGACGACAGAGAAGACCACAGAGGCGCCTGTTGAACTTCCTACCGATGCTAAAAATGATATTTATTATTACAAGCAAGGTGAACGTCCACCTTATACGGGTATTTTGAGAGCTGACGGCAACATATACTATCATGAGAAGGACAAACCAGTTACTTCTACTTGGAAATGGGCAGAAAATCGTTACTTCTACTTTGGCGCGGATGGAAAAATGGTCAGAAACGGCCTCACACCAGACGGCTACTTGGTCGATAATCAAGGAATGCTCGTAAATGAAGGATGGGCATCTCTTGGTCAAAAATGGTACTACATCACTTCCGGAGGCAAAGCCGTTCGCAATGCTTGGAAGCAAATCGATGGGAAATGGTACATGTTCCATGCAGATGGCACAATGTATGCAAATGAATTCAACTCGAATTATTATCTCAAATCTAGTGGTGAAATGGCCGATAATGAATGGTTTTTCGATTCGTATTATAACAGCTGGTTCTATATCAAACCAGGAGGCATTTACGCCAGAAATGAATGGAAAGGCGCCTACTATTTGAAGTCAGGCGGTTATATGGCTAAGTCAGAGTTCATTTATGACCCTTCTTATAAAGCAAGCTATTATCTTGAGGAAAACGGAAAATACGCTTCTGATAAGTGGATGGAATTAAACGGCAAATGGTATCACTTCGGTCGTGGCGGAGAATTAGATACGAACAAATGGATTGGTTCTTACTACGTCACTGCAGATGGCTCCATGAGAGAATAAGAATACAGTTTCAAACCAACTACTCCGGTAGTTGGTTTTTTTATGTCCATTTTTCCATCAAACCAACTTTGAATTTTTTATGAACAAAGTGTTAAAACATTGCACCCCTTCCCCCTTTTTGATACACTGATGACGTAAAAAAAGATTTAGGAGGAACCTATGAAAAAAGCAACAAAACTCACTTTTTTAACTGCTGCTCTTTCCCTTTTTCTTCCTCAGTTGGTATTAGCGGAGACTGTCACAGATACAACGACTACTCTTCCAACAACGAGTGAAGAAACAACGCAGCTAGCAACCACTCAGCAAGAAGAAACAACGACAGAGAAAACTACGGAAGCTCCCGTCTCCCTTCCAACCGATGCTAAAAATGATATTTATTTCTACAAACCAGGGGAACATCCACCTTATACGGGTATTTTGAGAGCTGATGGAGACATCTACTATCATGTTAAGGACAAACCGGTTACTTCCACTTGGAAATGGGCGGAAGATCGTTACTTCTATTTTGGCGCGGATGGAAAAATGGTCAGAAACGGCCTCACACCAGACGGCTACTTGGTCGATAATCAAGGAATGCTCGTAAAAGAAGGATGGGCATCTCTTGGTCAAAAATGGTACTACATCACTTCCGGAGGAAAAGCCGTTCGCAATGCTTGGAAGCAAATCGATGGGAAATGGTACATGTTCCATGAAGATGGCACGATGTATGCAAATGAATTCAACTGGAATTACTACCATAAAGCTAGTGGAGAATTGGCAAAAAACGAATGGATTTTTGATCCAACCTATAACAGCTGGTTCTATTTCAAAGCCAATGGAACATACGCCCAAAATGAATGGAAAGGCGCCTACTACTTGAAGTCAGGTGGATACATGGCGAAGTCTGAATTCATTTATGATCCTTCCTATAAAGCGACTTATTACCTTGAAGACAGTGGTAAGTACGCTAGCAATCGTTGGCTTCATATTCAAAACAAATGGTATCATTTCCAAAATGCTGGTCAAATGGACAAGAATAAATGGGTCGGCGCTTACTATGTAAAAGAAGATGGTTCGATGGCCGAGAAAGAATGGATTTACGACGGCTCATATGGCGGATGGTTCTACTTACAAGAAGGCGGTTCTTATGCGCGCAATCTCTTTACCATCGATGGTAAAAAGCATGTTTTCCAAGCCAATGGTCTTTGGGTCGCTGAAGTTCCTGAAGCCGTGAATTACGGACAATACAAAAATGTCATCTTCCTTGATCCAGGGCACGGCGGGAAAGATCCTGGCGCAGTCTATAATGGGCTTCGCGAAAAAGATTTGACTCTGCAAATTTATCGTAAACTACGTAGTGAATTAGAAAGACTTGGGTATACGGTTCTTACTTCTAGGGATAAAGATGAATTTGTCGACTTCGTAACAGAACGTTCTCAAATGGCAAATAAAACCGATGCGGACTTCTTCATTAGTATCCACTTCAACGCTTCTAGTGTTCGTGGACAAAGTCGCAGTGGTGTTGAAACTTATATTTATGAAGCCGATGAAGATCTTCCACCTCGTATTAATAAGGAAGCTCATGACAATCCACTTCGCATGAGTGAAAGTAAACGTCTAGCTGAGAATCTACACGCTTCGATTATTGAAAAATCAGGGGCTAATGACCGTGGCATTCGTGGTGCAAGTTTTGCCGTTCTTCGTGAAACTGCAAAACCCGCTGTGTTATTAGAACTTGGCTATATGGATAGCCCTGAAAGCAAGAAAATCAGTGACAGTGCTTATCAAGATAAGCTTGTTGCTGGAATTGTGAGTGGCATTCAAAACTTCTACAAAACTGCTAAATAATGCATCAATTTCATCAAAAGTCTCATCCACCGGGTGAGGCTTTTTTGTTCTTTCCTTCCCTTTTTTTCATCAAAAAAGACTAATTATTAAGATTGCAAGGAAGCGCTTAGGTTTATTTGAACCTTCCACTCTCATTTGTTATATTGAAATGGTATCACATGAAAAAAGGGAGGAAAAAATGAAAAAATATACAAGACTGACGTTTATTACTAGTGCAATGATGATGCTATCAACGCAAGCAATCTTCGCACAAACAACCACAGACGAGAAATCATCAGAAGTGACGACAAGCGAAGTAACTACTGTCGCCCCTACTACTCAAGAAGAGACAACCACCACGACAACTGAACAGGTTCGTACTCGTAGAAAACGTGAAGTATCCAATGAAGAAACACAAACAAAAGAAGTTGAAAAGTCCACTTATACAGGCTTTGTAACAAGAGATGGCGTTACTTATTACCATATCAATAAGGTGCCCATCACCCGACAATGGAAGCAGGTTGACCAAAAATGGTATTACTTCGATGAAGAAGGAAAAATGCTTAAAAATACAACCTTTGATGGGTACGCCTTTGATCACGAAGGGGTCATGGGAACGAATCAATGGATGACAATTCAAGGAGAACGCTACTACGTTACTGAATCTGGAAAATATCTCAAAGATGCTTGGAAACAATTCGATGGCAAATGGTACTACTTCGACCGTGCAGGTAGAATGCAGAAGAATACTCTTGTAAATGGCTACCTGATGGGCGATAATGGCGCACTCGTTACAAATCGTTGGGTGACGTTCAATCAAAAATGGTACTACGCCCAAGAAGACGGAAAAGCCGTTCAAAACGCTTGGAAACAAATCAATGGAAAATGGTATATGTTCCATCAAGATGGCACCATGTACGCCAATGAATTTAACTGGAACTACTATCATAAAGCTAGCGGTGAAATGGCCGATGATGAATGGGTATTTGATACAACCTACAATAGCTGGTTCTATATCAAACCTGGTGGTACTTATGCCCGTAATGAATGGAAAGGTACCTTCTACTTGAAGTCAGGCGGTTATATGGCTAAGTCCGAGTTCATTTACGACTCCAACTATAAAGCGACCTACTATCTCGAGGAAACCGGAAAATACGCCTCTGATAAGTGGATGCAACTAAATGGGAAATGGTATCACTTCCAAAAAGCGGGAGAAATGGACAAGAATAAATGGGTCGGTTCTTACTACGTCAAAGACGACGGTACAATGGCTGATAAAGAATGGATTTTCGATAAAGGCTATAATAATTGGTTCTACATTCAAGAAGGCGGTCTATATGTCCATAATAAATGGCTTGAGTTAAATCAAGAATGGTACTTCTTCAAAAACGACGGCCAAATGGCTCAAAGAGAATGGGTTGGCGATTACTATCTCAAAGCAGATGGAAAAATTGCGAAAAACCAAATGATTTACGACCAAAAATACGGTTCTTCCTACTATCTTGAATCCGATGGTCGCTACGCAAAAAATAAATGGGTGAAAGTTGGCCAGTACTGGTACTACTTCCTCTCTAACGGGAAAGTAGCCCGTCAACAATGGATTGATGGCAAGTACTACGTCTTCGATAATGGTAAAATGGCAACAGGAAAACATATCATCGATCATTATGAATATGTCTTTGACGATAACGGTAATGTCCTCAGTAAAAAAGCAGTCGACATCGGCTGGGTCGAAAAGAATGGCAAACGTTATTTCTATAATGGTGCCTCTCAACGTCTTGGGGACGAGCATACAAAGAAAGTCATGGACGTGAGTGAACACCAAGGTCACATCTCCAACTGGGAAAGCATCATCCGTGAAAATGGTATCGATGCAGTGATTGTTCGTATCGGATATACAGGTGCTGAAGATAAACATCTCGCCAATAATATTCGTGAACTAAACCGCCTAGGCGTTCCATACGGCATTTACCTTTACACATACGCTTCTAACGACGAAGATGGTGTCAAAGATGCTAATCTCACATTAGAACTCATCAAAAGATACAATATCAAACCAACCTACCCAATCTATTACGATATTGAAGATTGGCGTTATGAAAATGGTTCTAAAGTGGCCCCAACAGATACCGCTACATGGGTGAAAATCTGGAAGGCTTATCAAAATACGATGGCGAAAGCTGGCTACACGAACGTACGTATTTACAGTTATCAATATCTCTTACAAAATCGCTTGAATCATCCGGATATCTTAAATTATGTCGACTGGGTGGCGGCTTATACTCCACAACTCAGATACCAGCTTCCATATAGCCAACCAAGCTGTGGATGGCAATACACTTCTACAGAGTATGTAAAAGGCTTAGGTCTAGTAGATATGAGCGTTTGGTTTGGACGCTAAACTCAATCGTTTCTTCCATAAAAATGAAAGCTCCTTTGGATTTTTCCAAGGAGCTTTTTGTGTGTTTTGCTTCATTTGCCTATCTTCTTCCTAAATTTTTTTAGACTTCTACTCTCTTCTTCTGTATAATGAAAACAGATTTATTCTTTCAGTAAGGAGAACGATTATGAAAAATAGAAAACTCATTTTCACTCTATTATCTTGTTCTTTCGTTTTAGGCGCATGCCAAACGACTACAGATACTAGTAAAGAAACAACAACTTCAGAAACGACTACCCTAGAAACAACGACAGCTTCTCAGACAACCACTGCTTCCAAGGAATCCAGCTTAACGTTGCACTCTTTCGATGAAGTTCTTCAAGCTTACGCAAAAGTCCTAGCAGGAGGAGAACCAGATGGAACGACAATCAATCGTTCCGCTCTTCAAGCCGTTCCAAAAGGCGACGTTGAACCAAAGTTTAAAGGAATTTCATATGCCTTTTCCGATTTGAATCAAGACGGAACTGATGAACTTCTGATTGCACTAAAAGATAGTCGCAATGGATACACTCTACTTGATATTTATTCGAACACTGGTGGATCGCTTGCAAAATTAACTAATGTTTCTAATCAAATGGAAGGTATTGGAAATGAACGCACAACTCTCACCCTTCGCGAAGACCGATCACTATTATTGAGCACTCAGATTAATCAAGAATTTATTTTATTTAAATTAAATAAAGAAGGGAAAGAGCTTGAAGAAGTCTCTAAAACAAATAATCTAGAAGATGTGAAGAAATACCCGAAAGAATTCAACTTACAAAATTTAACATGGAATACTTTAACAAAAAACACTGCTTCTTCCAAATCAACATCCACTTCTATGGATCTTGACGCCATTCAAAACGGTGATTATTCAAGTATCGCTGGAATATGGAAAAACGGAAAAGGTCAAACCTTAACCTTCGATAAAAACGGTCTTGTGAGTACCACTGAAAAATTGGGGAAACCAAAGATGGACCGAGGATATTTAACCGTTGCTGTTAACACGAATACTAGTGGCTATTCAATCATCTTCCTACCTGCTGGAACTAAATTTACAATGGTTCCAAAAGAAGATCCATCAGACCAAACCGTCAATCGTATTTGGGCAGGACAAGGTTCAAGTGGTGATCCTAGAGAATTCTTTTATAAAGTTGAGTAAAATCTACATAAGGTTGGCAATCCTTGCCAACCTTATTTTTTATTTCCTGTCTATTCTAACCGGCTTCCCTAATATGTCCTTCGTTTTAAAGAAATCAACTCCCAAAATTTCTAAACGCTCACTCGTTCAAAACTTCACTTTTTATTTATTCTTAATAATGATAAAATAGAAGTAACATCGTTTAGGAGGAAAATTCATGTTTTATAAAACAAAGAAACTACTTTTAGGATTTTTAGCGTTTCTTAGCGTTCTTTTGATTGCTGGATGCCAACCACAAAAGGAACCTGTTGATTTTACAAAGAATCCACAAGGAACATGGCAATGGACAGAACAACAATTGACGTTGCAAAAGGTATTCCTTGCTACTAATGTGGAATCCCGCGCAGCAGCACTTATGTTGGATGACTTAGATAATGTCAATATGACGATGACGATTAAAGACAAGACGGTTGAATTGAAGTATCGTTTTGACTATCTCAGAATTTACGAAGATCAATATAAAGGACAAAACCTTACGACACCTGATTTCAAAACATATGTCCAAAAGAAAACAGAAGATTTAAAAGCCTATGTAGCGACTCTTCAACATACCAAAATCACAGTCGACGAAGCAAACTACGCTTATGACTATACGCTAACAGGAACTATTGATCCGGACAATCACACGATTACTTTCCCAGAAACTCCAACATTCCTAAGTAGAATCATCTTAGGACCTACTTCTAACCCACTGGAGGCTATGACGTATAACTATACAGTGGAGGGAAAACAAATGACCCTTTCTGCTGAGGGCAAAAACGATAAAGGTTTGAAACTTGTGATGCGTCTTCGTTTCAACTACACAGAAGAGAACAAATAGAAGGAGTGATGAATGATGAAAATGATGAAAAAAATTTCGCTATGGACAATGTCGCTTCTTACTCTTCTATTCGTTGCAGGATGTGCTGAACAAAAGCCAGAACAAACGACTGCTGAAACAACAACAGAAGCCCCTGAACCAGTCGCTCTTGAAGGTGAATGGCAAGCAATCGACTTTAGAGATACAATAGAACGTACATTTTTATATACTTACAAGGACGCATATACACGATTGAAAGTAACAGAGGCTTTCGAAGATGTCTCTCCTACGTTAACAATCGAAGGAACAAAGGTAACTCTTACGTACACGGCTGATATGAATAAATACTTCGAGTTCTTTGCTGAAGCACATAAAGATATCGCTAAGGACAAGGCAGAAGCTGCTAGAGTTCTTGCTGCAAATGCTCAAAAAAATATTAAAAAATCGGAAGACTTATCTGGTACTTACAACGACGAAACTTATATCTATAAAGGGAAACAAGAAGGTGGCGTTTTAGACACAAACGCAAAAACGATTGTCTTCCCGGACGTTCCAAATCTATTTGGTATTCTTCCACTTTATATTTCTTCAAAAGAAGTCCCAATTACGTATCACTATGAGGTCAACGGCGATATTCTTACGATGTACGCTGAAAAGGTCTTTAAAGAAAATGGAATTCGTTTGGTTTATCCGATGAAATTTAAGAAAGTGCAAAAATAATTTATTAAGTGCACTATTAAAATACTTTAGAACCTTTGGTTCGTAATAGTTATGATAACTGCTACACCGGGTTGAGCCTTAGGTCTCAACCCTAGCAAGCTTGCAATTTTCATATTGTTAACTTAAACAATGTAGACGCAGTAGACAAATGGATTGACCTTCACTATCAAGTAGTTTGGTCAATCCTATTTGTCCTTGCGGGGGTAAGACTACGAAGAAACAGAAAAACACTGTTTCTTCTGTCTTACTCCCATTCCTATCCCCCGAAGCTCCTTCGTATTTTAATAGACTTAAAAAATTTCTTCCTTACACAATCCTTTTTAAGAATCTCAAATTCTGCTCCATCTGTGCTGAAGAACTTTCCTTTTCACCTGTTAAATAATAATGGGATGACGAAGCAAGGTTGTAATTTTCGTGAAAACCATTGCAAACTTATAGCAATAAACGTATGATAAAGGCATATACAAGACTCTTTTTAGGAGGTTCACAATGGGTAGACTTGGAAAGAAATACTTGTTCGCTCTGCTATCAATCTTTTCAGTATTCGTTATTGCAGGGTGCTCTCAAGGCTCAAATAACTCCGATAGTTCGGCAGCTGCTAAAACAGAAGAAACGAAAATAACAACAGATATTGAGGGCGAATGGAAATTAACAGACATTCATAATTCAATGCAGTCTGTTTATTCTATATACAAATTGAATGTTGATACATTTGGAAAGTTATTAACGACTTTTGACGACTTAGACATGCGCTTGAAGGTTAATGGCGAAAATGTGGAAGTTAGCTACTCTACTGACTTAAATCGTTTTGCAGAGGACTATTATAAAATCTCTAAACAAGATATATCACTTGAAGCTTTTAAGGAAAAACTATTTCCAAAAATTAAAGAATTAGCAGACCCTTACAAGACAAACAAAGTCACAACTGATACAGCAACGGGTGCCTTTACTTTCTACGCTCCAGGGACCGTCAATTCTAAAGATAAAACCCTGAACTTCGAAGAACCTTTAAACTTCATTATGTACTTCCCGGTGACATTTACGGAGGCATATGATCCAGTCACATATAAATACGATTTAAAAGATAATCTACTAATTATCTCTATGGACGGAACCGAAAAAGAAACACAGCTACCGGCTCATGTTGAATTAAAATTCGAACGTGTCTCTGGTTCAGAAAACAATACGACAGAACCAACTTCTAAACAGACAGTTTCTTTAGACGGAAAATGGGAACTGATGAATACTAGAGAAGCCTTATTACGGGGGCTCTTCTATCGTGTGAATAAAAAAAATAAAAAAGCTTTCCAATTAATTTATGTGAATGCGTTAAAGGATTTAAAACCAACCTTAACGATTTCAGGGAATAGCGCTACTTATGACGTTTTGGTTCATCTAACAGACGCCTATAATGCCGATTACAACTATTATTATCAAACCACTAAGACAGAAAATAAAGATTCAAGAGAAAAATACATCAACTTCTACTTTAATCGACTTAAAACAGATTTATCGGTAAGTTTGAATTCTAAAATTGAAATTGATGAGGCAAATTACAGTGTCCATACTGTGGTACCAAACGGAAAGGTGGATACAAAAAATAAAACCATCACTTTCCCAAATCCAATGGCTATTGCAGATTTCGTCATTTTTTCAGAAGCATCACAAGCGTATTTAGAAACAACTTATCACTACTCATTAGACGGTGATGTCTTGACAATTACTTTTGAAAAGCCTGATTCTAGCAAAATCTATAATATTTACTACGAATTGAAATTTAAGAAAGTTCAAAACTGATTTATTAAGTGCACTATTAAAATACTATAGAACCTTTGGGTCGTAATAGTTATGATAACTGCTACACCGGGTTGAGCCTTAGGTCTCAACCCTAGCAAGCTTGCAATTTTCATATTGTTAACTTAAACAATGTAGACGCAGTAGACAAATGGATTGACCTTCACTATCAAGTAGTTTGGAATCCTATTTGTCCTTGCGGGGGTAAGACTACGAAGAAACAGAAAAACACTGTTTCTTCTGTCTTACTCCCATTCCTATACCCCGAAGCTCCTTCGTATTTTTATAGAAGCTGAAAGCAATTTTACACTAAAAAGTCCTTTAGAGTCTCTATCGTTTAGTGAACCGGTCAAATAAAACTATTCCTCTTCTCATTTTGAATAATCGGTGAAATTACGGGGCAAGCTTGTAAAATTCGTGAAAACCATTGCAAGTAAAAATGGTAATCGTTATAATTTAATTATATTAGAATTACTCTATTAAGGAGGTCTAAAGATGTTTAGACATTATAAGAAATTATTTTTAGCATTTGTTGCTCTATTCTCAGTCTTCGTACTGGCTTCTTGTTCTCAAGACCAAAGCAACTCTCAAAGTGCCGCTCAAACAGAAGCACCAAAAGTAGAGACTATTGATGGTGATTGGGAATTAGTCGATGCAGTCGATGCTTTATCGTATTCCATCGGAGCCTATACTCTTAAAGCAATCAACTTTGCACGCTTACTTGATTCAGTAAAAGACTTCAAAATGGACATGAAGATTGAAAACAATACGGCAACGATTAAATACGATTATAACATTGATAACTTTATTAAAGCTTTCTACACTTTCTCAAAAAAAGCTGAAGGAAAAACTGAAGAAGAATATAAAAAACTACTCTATGACTCTCATGAAGAGTTTGCAGGCGAGTTTAAGAAATACAAAGTTAGCATGAATAAAGAAACTGGTGTGTATAGCTACGAAGCAACGGGTTCTATTGATCAAGACGCTAAAACGATGACCTTTGATGAAGGAATTACCGTAACGAACTCATTCTTCTTCTCATTTGGTGAAAACCGCGTTTCGCCAAACACATATCATTACGAACTAAAAGATGATATGCTTTATATCACGATTGACGGAAAAGGGCCAAAGGATAATCTTCCAGTTCACTATGAACTACACTTCAAACGTAAAGGTAGCACTACTCAAAAAGACCCAGTTCCAATTGAAGGAAAATGGCAAGCCATCGACTTCAGACCAGCTCTTCAACGTAGCTTAGCCTATAAAGATTTCAAAAATGATGATTCGGCTATCAAACTGATCTATCCTGAGGCATTGAAAGATTTGAAACCAACGTTGAACATTACAGGTACATCTGTTGAATTCGACTACACTGTATCTTTAACAGAAGGTTTTGGAATGTTCTACGATTACTTAAAACAAAAAGATGCGGCTAAAGTAACTCAAACGAAAGACGAATATATTAAAAATCAATTTATTAGATTATCGACTACTCTACAAGGAGCTGCTAAAGACTACCCAAATACAACTTATGAATTTGATAAAGATAATAACACAATTCATTCTGTTTTGAAAAATGGTAAATTAGATACAGCAAATCAAACGATTGTCTTCCCAGAAGCTATCAATATTGTGCAGCTTGCAATCATGTCCATTGGACCTGTCAATAAAGAAACTACGTATAAATATTCTATTGATGGAGATATTTTAACGTTGACGATTGAGCAACGAGATGGCAAGAATAATCTAAATTCGGTTATCTCTGCAAAATTCAAAAAAGTGTCTGATGCAACGAGCAATTAGTCATTCCACTACCCTTTGAGAATTTCTCAAGGGGCTTTTTTGTGCAAAGAAAAATAAGATCTTATACTCTATTAAAATACTTCGGAACCTTTGGTTCAGTATAGTCATGATAACTGCTACACCGGTTTGAGCCTAAGGTCTCAACCCTAGCAAGCTTCAAAGAGCGGGTAAAAGTTGGAAACTTTAACCCGCTCTAATTCATCTTCCTTGTTCTTCGCGGCTATCATGACTATACTCCAAAGGACCTTCGTATTTTAATAGATACGGCTAACTTTTTTGCACATAAAAGCTCTTGAGAATCTCAACTATTTGTTCCATTGTTAGAGACAATTTTGTGCTTCTCAGTTTGAATAATCGGTGAAGTTACGAGGAAAGGTAGTAATTATCGTGAAAAGCATTGCAAAACAAAAACATTAGAAGTATAATATAAGCATAATACAACAATCTTTTTGAAGGAGGTCTAACGATGATTAGACAAACTAAGAAACTGTTTCTTGGTCTATTCTCTCTTCTCGCAGTTTTCGTGATTGCTGGTTGTGGACAGAACCAAACATCAGATCAAAATACCAATAATGCACAAAAATCGCAACAAGAACAGAAAGATCCAAATAATTTAGCGGGTGAATGGGAATCCGTTTACGAGCTTGATTCATTGCAAAAGGCCTTTTTCCCACGAGGAATGAAAAGCTATACTTTTGCGAAATTCATTGAAGCTTTTAAAGACTTCAAGATGAAATTATCCATTGATGGCACAACTGCAAAGCTAAGCTATCAATACGATTCGAAAAAATTTGCAAAAGCATTCTACGAGATTTCAAGGGACAAGAAAGAAATGACAGAGGATGCATTTGTCAGCCGTTATATTAATGGACAAGTAGATTTCGTGAAAAACTTCAAGAAATATAAAGCATCAATGGATACATCGACCGGAACGTATAGCTACGAAGCTACAGGAACTGTCGATGAAAAAGCAAAAACTGTCACATTTGACGAAGGGATCATCATTCTTGACTCCTTCCCTCTAACGACAGCGGACAAAGATCACAGATTTGATTCAGTAACTTACAACTATGAAGTAAAAGACGGTATCTTGACCATCTACGCCGATATGAAGACGAAGGATAATCTTCCAGTTCATTTCGAACTGAACTTCAAACGCGTACCAAGTGCAGAAAAGAAATAGAAAGGAGACGCGACCATGTTTAAACAATATTTAAAACCATTATTCATTGCTGGCTGCTCTCTTTTAATGCTTGCCGGCTGTGGAAATCAAACTGCTACAACGACTACAACAACAACTGCCAATTCTTCAAACTCTCTCGAAGGAAAATGGGAACAAATCGATTTCAGAAGTACACTTGAACGCGGCTTAGGATACCTAGATTTTCAGGATAAGGAAGAAATTCCACGCCGACTCATTTATTCGGATGCCTTCAAGGACGTAAAACCGACACTGACGATTACAGGGAATTCTGCGGTATATGATTATACTACCTCCATCGAAGCGGCTATGGGCAACTTCTATGACTACGCGAAGTCCAAGAATCTAACAAGTGTCAAAGGAACGAAAGAAGAATATATTAAAAATCAATATAATGTTTTGAAACAGAGTCTAGAGAAATGGAACAATCAAAAAGGCTACCTCACCTATGGATTTAATGATGAAAAGAATGAAGTCCAAGAGACCTTAACAGGGATTACAATCAATGAGGGTACCGGTACGATGGAATTCAAGTACGCACCAAACTTCCTAAGTCTGGCGACCTTTTCAGTCGAAAAATTCGTAAAACCAGTGTCCTATAAATATTCCATTGAAGATGGCATTTTAACACTAACACTCGAACAACAAAAAATACTGGATAATGATCAAAAGGTTACTGCCTACTTCACAATGCGTTTCAAAAAAGTAGCGGAATAATCTATTTCTTTATAGGGTTGATTAAAGCAAAAAAAAGAATGTAGTTTCACTACATTCTTTTTTTGTTTTAATGCTTTTCTTCTAAAATGGAGGCTGAACAGTGAATGAGTATTTACTGGATTTATCTGCCTTGTTCTTAAAGTGAAGTTCTACATTGATTGTATTTCCTACTTAATGAAGCCTTGACTTTGAAGGAACTCGCGGGCAACCGTTTCAGCAGACTTCCCTTCTACTCCAACCTCATAGTTCATTTGACTCATTTGACTTTCAGTAATTTTTCCTGCCAATACATTCAATACACCTTCTAACTCAGGATGTTGTTTTAATAATGCTTCCTTCATTAAAGGCGCTCCTTGATAAGGTGGGAATAATTGTTTGTCGTCTTCTAATACGACTAAATCATAACGTGTAATTTCAGCGTCCGTTGAGTACGCGTCCGTAATTTGGATGTCTCCTGATTGAATCGCTTGGTAACGAAGGCTTGGTTCCATCGTTGCGACATTGAGGTTTAATCCATATTTACTTTGAAGTCCGCGATTGCCATCTTCACGGTCATTAAATTCAAGCGTAAAGCCTGCTTTCAATTGTCCTTCCACTTTCTTCAAGTCGGAGATCGTTTTTAATCCATACTTTTCAGCAACCGCTCTAGTAACGGCAACGGCATAGGTATTTTGATATGCCATCGGTTTTAGAAAGGCTAAGCCATCTTGTTTTAGAATTCCATCTCTTGCTGCTTCAAAGACTTCTTGCGGATCATGAGAAATGCTTGGGGCAGGCTTCAACAAGCTTTCTGTAACAGTTCCTGTAAATTCTGGGTAAATATCAATATCCCCTGATTTTAATGCTTCATACAGGAATGTTGTCTTCCCGAAGTTTGGTTTTACTTCCACTTTCAGCTTTGTGTTTTCTTCAATTAAGAGTTTATACATATTCGCTAAAATCTCAGGTTCAGGCCCTAATTTCCCTGCAATGATTAAGGTTTGTTGTCCCATCGAAGGCATCATTCCTGATACAAATGAAGCCCCTAGTCCTGCAAATAGAAGCACAAAGGTTGCGAAAATCGTTTTTAATTTGGCATGCTCCATCCATTTTAATAAGGTGCTAAACGCAATCGCCAAGACGGCTGAAGAGACTGCACCAATGATAATGAGACTAGCGTTATTACGGTCAATCCCTAGGAGAATAAACGATCCGAGTCCCCCAGCCCCAATTAACGCAGCAAGTGTCGCTGTCCCGATAATAAATACGGCAGAGGTTCGAATCCCAGACATGATGACAGGCATTGCAATCGGAATTTCAAACTTCTTCAATCGTTCCCATTTAGTCATCCCAAAGGCCACTGCGGCTTCTTCCAGACTTGGATCAATTCCTTGTAGACCTGTAATCGTATTTTGCAAAATTGGGAATAAGGCGTAAATCACAAGGGTTGTAAGCGCCGGAACCGTTCCAATCCCCATAAATGGAATGAAGAGCCCTAATAGTGCTAGGGACGGAATCGTTTGGAAAATCCCAGCCACTTGAAGAACAAAGCCTGCTGCACGCTTACGAGAACTTAACAGAACCGCCAAAGGAACAGCAATCAGAATCGAAATCAGTAGCGCTAATAAGGAAAGTTGTAGATGTTGTCCTAGTGCTACTGTCCAGTCGCTAAAACGGTCTTGAAACGTCGTAATCAAATTATTCATGACGCACACCTCCTTTAAAAAGTTCCGCTACAAATGCGGTTGCAGGATGTGCGAGAATTTCAGAAGGTGATGCGACTTGCTGGATTTCTCCGTCTTTTAGGACAGCAATACGGTCAGCTAGTTTCAACGCTTCATCGGTATCATGCGTAACGAAAATGGTCGTCATTTTAAACTCATGATGAAGTAACTTCGTCAGTTCTTGTAGTTGCTTACGAGAAATCGCATCGAGTGCTGAGAACGGTTCGTCCATGAGTAGCGTCATCGGTTCAGCAATCATCGCCCTGACAATCCCTACGCGTTGTTGTTCCCCACCAGAGAGTTCGCTTGGAAGGCGTTTGGCATAATCGTCAAAAGGAAGCCCTACCTTCTCAAGCAGTTCTTTCGTTTTGGCTGTGATTTGCTCCTTCTTCCACCCTTTCATTTCAGGGATAAGGGCGATATTTTCTGCTACCGTTAAGTTCGGGAACAACGCGATTTGTTGAAGGACATACCCTGTCTCTAAGCGTAATTTTCGTTGGTCATGTTCCTTGATTCGTTTTTCATTTAAATAAATATTTCCATCAGTCGGTTCAATCAACTGGTTAATCATCTTCAACATCGTTGTCTTCCCAGAACCGGATGGACCCACTAACACCATAAATTCGCCATCGTTAATCGTAAGGTTTACGTCTTTTAAAACGAGCTTTTCATCATAACGTAAGGCGACGTTTTTATACTCTAACATTTAGTTTCTCCTATTCTTTCTTATTCTTCGTATTCTTTCAAATTTTGAATAATTCTTTCTAAATAGCTTTCGAACTCAAAAATTTCCTGGATCGAAAACCCTTTATAAAATTGTTCTCCTAATTCATAACTCACTTCGTCTCCAATCTCTTTTTGAGCTTTTCCGAGTTCTGTTAGACTGACATAACGCTTCCGTTTATCAATCTTGCAAGCTTCTAAACTAACAAGTCCTTGTTCTTCTAATTTTTTAATCATACTCGTTAAGGTATTAATGGCAAGCCCCGTCTTTTGACTTAAGTCTGTAAAAGTCATACACTCATTTTCATAGTTCCAAAGTGAAGATAAAATTTTAGATTGCTCACTTCTAAATTGGGCTGAAGGCTGTTTCTTTAATATTTTTTGATAGGTTCTCCCATTGAGCAACCCTACATGGTGGACTAAGTAACCACCCTTCATTTTTGCTTTCATGAATACCCTTCTTTCAAATTAGTTCTATATAGAACTATATACCTCTAACTTTATTCTGTCAAAGATTCTGTTTCAAAATAATAATGCTCTACAAAATAGTTCCTCAAGCAGAAACTTAGGTGAAACCTTTTTTTGATGCTATAATGAGTCAAACAGTAAAGGGGGTCTTCATATGTCATTAGAAGATAAATTACAACAAGCAACAGGTGCCGCTAAAGAATTAGCGGGTAAAGTTACAGGCGATAAAAGCCTTGAATCAGAAGGTGCTGTAGAAAAAGGTTTAGGAAAAGCAAAAGAAGTCATTGATAACGTAAAAGAAAGCGTTGAAGGCGCAGTTGAAGGAATTAAAAACAACTTCAATAAATAAGTCTGAATTCTAAATGAAAATAGCCACTACAATTGTAGTGGCTATTTTTAGTATTCAAATTGATCATTTTTCCTAATACTCAAAAAAGGGATTTTCTACATACGTATGCAATGGATACGTTGGATAAGAAGCTTCTCTTAATTTTTCGCTCGTTACAAATCCAGGAGAAGCATCTAAGATTGTTGGAATGCGGTTGACAATCGTTGCACAAGTATGTGCGACTGTATCTGGTTTTTGAACAGAGAACACTAAGTTTGGTTCTCCAGTGATTTCCCAATCACACATATCTCCGTCATCTTCGCGGTAAACTTTACCAATACATTCCACTTCAATTTCTACTCCTTGATGCGTATGGAGAGTGGTCACTGCAGACATTCCCGTCACTTCCCCAGCAGGAATGGTTCGACCAAGTGTTTCAGAATACACATCTTCGTCTAACACATATGGAACACTCTTTTGACTGATGTCTTTAATCGTCCAATTCATCTTCGAACAGATAGCTTCGGCAGCATTCCACATGTAAGAAGGGAAACTTTCAGCAGTCGCAATTTCTGCATCAAAGCGTTCTTTCGTATATCCTGCACCATGAGCTTCTGCTAAGGCTAAACCATAGTCTTCGACATTATAGCTCACGACCCCTTTAATTTTATCAATACGGTTGACTCCTGCCATCGCAAGACAAGGCATATTAATCCAGTAAATATCTTGCATTCCTGAACCAGTAATGGTCAGCCCATTTTCTTTTGCCAAACGGTCTAAACGATTCGTTTCAGATGGAGAGGTATTCCAAGGATAAATGGCTTCTTCACAAGTCGTAATCACATTCACCCCATGACGCGCTGCTGTTTCAAAGAACGGATACATCTCTGGCATATAGGATAAAATGGTCACAATAGCAATATCTGCATCACAACTATTGAACACTTCTTCTGCATTATCTGAAATTACAACTCCTGTTTTAAACCCTAATTCGGCAAAATCACCGACATCGAGTCCAACAACTTCTGGATTATTATCGATTGCACCAACAATTTCCACACCATGATCCACCATATACTTGAAAAGGACCTTGGCCATTTTACCGCAACCATATTGGATTGCACGAACTTTTGTGTTTCTCATTGTCATACCCCTTTTCCAACAGATGAAGCAAACTTCCTCCGTTTGATTTATTTTCGTACATAGATTTGTACACTTTAATTATAGCGCTTACATTTCGGAGGGTCAATCTTCTTCTACAAATAGAAAAAGAGCCACAATTGTGACTCTTTGGTTTTATTGTTGTAGCCATATGACGATAACGATAAAAGATACCATCAAACTACTGTAAATTAAATCTAAAATGGAAATTTCCAGTTGAATTTTTTGCACTCTATCTGGGGAAAATCCACGCAGTTCCATCGCCATGGCAGTATACTCGGATTGTCGCATCAAACGAATCATCATGGTTGTGAGGGCTTTTAAGTAAACTCCACTCCCAGAAATCCCTCTGATTTGTAACGCTAATTTCGACTGCTCATATTCTGTTTGAATCAGTGTCAGAAAATTGATGGCTACAAGAATACTGTAAGCAATCGCCACCGGAACTTTCAATTGCTGGATGAGACTGGCAACAAATTCATTTTTCTCAATGGATGTTGATAGACTAATTCCTACAAGACCAAGCGCAAGAATTCGACTACTTAATTCCAAAGCTACAGAAAATACGCCACCTGGTCCCGTTTGAACCAATAGATTCTCATTTGGATAAAAATAGACTGACAGAAAATACGTCAAGGTAATCATCAGTAACCCCAGTCCGAGTTTTACAACGCGTCCCCAAGGTTGTTGTCTGAACAACACTATTATTACGATGGATGCTAGCATCATCATTCCATTCAGTTTCCATGATTTTGTAAAAAGGATAACCATGGAAAGTAAAAACGAAACTCCTAATTGTACGCTTGGATTAATTCTCATCTTCATTCGTCTCTACCTCCATGGTCCGGTGACGAATGTGCATCACCTTCTGCGCGTATTGACGCACTAGTCTACGGTCATGACTAGTAAATAGACAAGCTACTCCCTCTTGGCATAATTGCTGCAATGCATTCATAATAGCTATCGCATTTTTCATGTCTTGCCCGTAAGTCGGTTCATCCACTAATAGTAGGACTTTCCCCTCTCCAGTCATCGTTAAAAAAGCGAGCCTGCGCTGTTGCCCTTGACTCAGAAGCCAAGGAGATAATTCCTTAGTTTGCTTTAAGGAATATTCTTCTAACAGCGATTCGAGACGACTTTCTGCTTCGCCTGGAAAAGTGACTTTCAGTTCTTCTAAAACTTTCGCAGCCACAAATTGAAGGGTCGGATCTTGAAAAACAAGTCCAACTTTTTGAAATAACTCCTTCTTCTTCACCTTCGATAAAGAGTGGCCTTGCAGTTCAATGTTTCCTAAATAAGGGAGTTGCTTTAAAAGAGCTTTGAAGAAACTTGTTTTCCCACTTCCACTCGGTCCAATAAGAGCCATCATCTCCCCTTCATGAAGTTCAAGATGAATATGCTTAAGAAGCGGTTTGTCTTTTTCTACAAACACCGAAACATCTTCGACTTTCAATAGTAGTTTGGCATTTTCTATCTCTTTCTTACTGTTGAATGGTAATGAACACAGATTTCCACTCTCTTCTAGGAGAATCTTATCTTTCTCCTTTAGAGGAAGTTCGATTTGTTTCAATTCTCCACCATCTTCTAAGAGATACCACCGATTGACCCACTCCCAAAAATCCAATCGGTGGTCAATGATACAAATCGCTTTTCCTTCCTTGCTCAACCGTTTTATTTGCTCGATAAAGTACGGAATGCTTTCTTCATCGATATTTGCAAATGGCTCATCCATTAGATAAAGCGGTGCATCTACTAAGCTGGCACAAGCAAAGGCCACTTTTTGAAGTTCTCCCCCTGAAAGACTTGCAAACTTTCGGTGTAACAATTCTTCCAACTTGTATTTTTTTGCCTGAGCGTGCACTCTCTGCTCCATCGTTTCAATGGGGAAACAAAAATTTTCTAATATGAAAATCATTTCTTCGTACGGTGTCTCCATCGCAAACGAGAGTCTTGCATTTTGAAAAATAGAGCGTACATATTTCGTTCTCTCCAAGTGATTTAACGTTAGAAGAGAATGTCCTAAAATTTCTAATCCTTCACATTGAACTTCTGTGTCCCCATTTGGATAGACTCCATTAATCACATTCATAAGGCTACTTTTCCCAACTCCACTTCTTCCAATGACTAATACAATTTCTCCCGAATGGATTTGCATGGACAGATTGGAGAACAGCACTCGATTTTGAACGCTTAAAGTCGCATTTTTCAATTGGAGGACAATTTCAGGATTAGCCACGAACTTTGACCACTCCTGTTTTTACCATTTGGTCGCATAAGAGTTTGCTTAAGTATCCTGTAAAGATTAGGGCAGAAACTAAACGAATCACAAAAATAGCGGCAACCAGCTTCCAATCTAATGCTAAATAATTACTACGGAATCCTGTCCAAAGGAATGTAAAGACGGTCGTAATAACGGCCCCTAACATTGTGGTTCCATAAGTAATATCGCCGTATTTCTTCGTCATGAAGGCCATTTCTACTCCTAGCCCTTGGATAAAGGCACTAACCACAACGATAATACCGAACATGTTCCCAAGCAACACTTCAATCACGGCTGCAATAATTTCTGTAATAATACCAATCCCTGGTTTTCGAATAAAGTAAAGCGTGAATACTGGAGCCATAAACCAGATTCCGTAAAATGGCTCATATCCTAGCATCCCGAGTCCCATCGGTGCTAGTGTGGCAGAAAGCGCGCCTCCTGCATAAACTGCGAGTAAATAAAACACCCCAAACAATACACAAATTAAGCTAATAAATAAGTAATCCTTTAGTTCTAATTTATTTTTATTCATCAATTTCTCCCCCTGGTACATTGCATAATAATGTCACTTGAATCACAAAATGACTCACATCTTGCTCTAAAATCTTAAAAACTTGTTCCAAATAATCAAACACCTCGTGAACGTCCCCTCCTAGAAAAGTAACATAATGCCCTGTTCCAGTAATCGTTCCTTGATCAATCCCTAGATTCACCACTTTCTCGATGGTCTTCATATAATTATCGGACCCCATCGGATAGACTGCGAATTTCCCAATAACAGGAAAATGAGTCGCTTGAGAACGATCTTCATTGATTCGACTCCCATCAAACGATAAAGGTGTATCCTCATCTACATCCCCAGGGCATCCTTTTGAAAGAGTGGCTTCCAGCGAGCAGTGAACTCCCGGACGATAACTACCAATAAAACAAGCTTTTAACGCATCGAAAACTTCTACACTTCCCCCACGATAGATGGTAGAAGTATGATCCGTCTTTGCCCATACATTGGACAAATCCACTTGCCTGATGGCCCCAAGAATGATGTCGATAAAATCATCTGACATCGGTGCCAAATTAAACCTTGCGCCGGTTATTGCTAGATGTGAGCCTGGAACACCCACACGGCAATTCCCGTACGAAACATGTTGAGACATAAAAAACCCCCTTCAGATCTTTTCAATCCTGAAAGGGGGTTCACCTGTATAGATATGTACACAGTGGTACTGTCGACTTTGTAAGATACTCTCTACGCAACCATGAAGTTGATCAGATAATATTGGTCTGTATATCACACTCTCAGCCTCCCTAACGAGACTCCCAAGATCTTAAATATTTAATTACATGACTCATTCTAGCATTGTCCTCATTGAAAAGCAATGCATTGAGCTTACCGCTAAAGGAATCTGTCCCACAAGCAACAGACAACCCATGTGTTTTAGAGAATATACTCTGCTAGTAACCGTTCGAATTCGCGAATATCGATACCACGTTTCAATTCAATCTTAATATGGCCAGCTCTAGTCCATAGTTCCACTTCTGCGGTGTAATCGAGGATTCCCGCATTTTCTGTAGACCACGTATTTACCGCGCTATAAGGTAAGGAATACATCTCTACTTTTGTTCCAGTTAACCCTTGAACGTCTTTTACAATCAGGCGTTTGTTGGTGAATACTGCCACATCTCGTACGGTTTTGAAGGCGCGGTCTGCTACCTCTCCTGTCACAAGAATTTCTTCGATATCACGTGGGACATCCACTTCTCGGTAGAATACCCATTTTAGTGCTGTTGGTTCCATTTCTTTTCCTCCTATTTCTTTTACAATGAGTCGATTACGGATCCGATAACATCCATGAATGTCTTTTTCCTACGTCCGTTGACGGTTTCGTATAAATGATAAACTTTCAAATGATTATCATTACCAAACACAAATTCGAACCGGAATTCGCGTTCGTTTGGAGACACAGCATCGAAACGTGTTTTATATTTATCATGTACTGGGCTCACAGGATATTTATTGAACATCATACGACGATAATCCGCTGCCTCTTGAAGAGTTCGCTCCAACTCTTCACAATACTCCAAAAACATCTGGTATAACTCTGATTCAGAGACTCTGCGTCTGCGCACGACTGATTTAAAATCTGAAAATCCCCAGCGAGTAATATCAATCGAAAACGAAAATCCCTCTTGATTGATTTGATTTAAAAAAGCTTCTTGATTCATCTTAGTTTTCCTAGTTTTGTTTTCTCGCTAATTCCGGATTGCTATAATAACGCACATCAAACTGAATATCACCATTTGCTTCGTCAATTTTATCCTTCAGCTTTACTTCTGGATGAGTGATTTCTCCCGTTTTTGTATAATAGGCTCCGATTTTACCAGTCTGATTTTGAAGAATCCACGCCACATCGTTCCCGATTATGTGGGCTAAGTATCCATTGCTGTTCACAAAATTAAAAAAATCCGCAACCGTCATGGATTCGCATACGTCAAATGTCTCTTCATGTCCATACATGTCATCTCCTGCAGAGACGGAGTCACGATCTACAATAATTTTCATTATCGACACTTCCTTAGAAACTATTTGTAGTGATTATACCACATTCCCGTTTGATTCATGAGTTTTAAAATAAAACAAAAGCAACGGATGTCATCCGTTGCTTTTGATACTTTAAGAGAAAATAACCATGATTTCTACATTTTAGATAATACAGCAGTTACTGTTAGATAAAAAGTAGCTGTCAGAGTTGCCTCACCATGGTTTACAAAAATCTCAATGGAGTTTTTGTCTAAGAAGACTTCAAGTTCTTTAGCCTCTATCGTTACATACCGTCTACTTGTGTCCTGTTCTTCTTCCCCAACAATTTTTTGAGCAAGAGTACTACGGTCAATATATACCTGTTGTGCTGTACTATCATATCCAAACTCAAGATAGTCAGTCTCATTTCCAATGCGATACTGACAGTCGCCTTCAATTTGAATTTGATACTGTCCATGATGGATAGGTGTTTGAATGAGCTTTGCATCCTTAAAGTGAAGAATTCTTGGTAAAGTCATTGCACCTGCCCACTTATGTTGTTGAACATGAGAGTGAATCGTACGTCCCCATGTCTGCATCCAAGCAATCATAATACGACGTCCCTTATCATCTACTAATGTTTGTGGAGCATAGAAGTCTTGACCGTGATCAATCTCTTCTACTGTTTCAGGAATAAATTTCTTTTCTTCCCAATCTACTCTACCTGTAAGAAAAACGGATGAATTAATATTATGGAACGAATCTCCGTCGCGTTTATAGCGCATTGGAGAAACGATTAAACATCCTTTCCCATCTAACTCAAAGTAATCAGGACATTCCCACATAAATCCTTGATGCTCTTTTCCTTTTAAGAAGATAGACTCAAATTTCCAATCGACTAAGTTGTCTGAACCAAGTAGCACCACACAGCCGACATTGTCTTTATGCTTACTAGCGACTACGGAATAGTAGCGTCCATCTTTCTCGAAGAGTTTTGGATCCCGGAATTCCGATACAATCAATTCTTCCGGTAAATCGGCACCTGTCATCACCGGATTTCCTGAAATCTTTGTAAAATGAATCCCGTCATCCGAATAGGCTATATTTTGTAATTGTCGAATCCTTCCCGCTTCATCAATATGTCCTGTGTACATAATCCAGAGGCGATCATCTTTTACAATCGCTGAACCAGAGAAACATCCATTTCGATCATAGTCATGATCAGGAGCAAGTGCTACAGGCAAATGCTCCCAATGAATCAAGTCCTTACTCTTTGCATGTCCCCAGTGCATTGGACCCCATGCACTATCGTACGGATAGAATTGATAAAAGAGATGATATTCTCCTCTAAAACAAACGAATCCATTTGGATCATTAATCCATCCTATTTCAGCGGTAAAATGCTCTTCTGGCTTGTACTGAGTATTTACTAAATGCTTATTTTTCTCAATGAAAAGATTCGCTTCTTCTACAGTATACTTTTTACCACTCATATTTAACCTCTACTTTTTATTTGCTTGATATTGATCGTAATATTTTTGTTTGATTGCTAAGTATTCAGAAAGCCCATATTTTTCAAGTTCTTGTTTATAAGCATCCCACTCTTGATCGATATTTCCGTTTACAATCCATTCAGCACGTTTGCGATAGATGTAATCTTTCATATCTGCTTCGATGTGAGCAAGTTTATCTAAGTCTTCTTGTGTCATGAATACACGTGGATAAATGTTGTTGTTGCTCATATAAGGAACATAGTACTCTTTGATTAAGTCTAAACGCCATTTAGCATCGTCTGGCATTGTAGTCACTTTTCCATAGTAAGAATCTAGGATTGCAAGAGGTCCACCAACTTCTGTTTTTTGACGAAGTTCAGCAGGAGCAGTTCCGTTTAATGGTAGGTGTTTTAAGCTGTTTGTTGCTTGGTCAAATTCAAAGATATTTTGTTGGTTCGGATCCCCGTAAGTTCCCCAGTTGTTTTGTACAGATTGAAGTGGTGCATATTGTGCATCAATCCATTTAGCAGTTAACTCAAGGTTTTTGTTTGCACTAGTAATAACCATTTTATCGCGGTTGAATCCCATACCGTTTGTACGAGTAACATGTTTCTTACCACTTGGTCCAGCAAGAACTGGTAATACATCGTAACTATCGTTGCTACCAGTTACATTACTTTTATCCCATGTGAAGTAAACACCAAATTTTTGGTCATGTCCTTTTGCAATATAACTATTCCAATCATTTTCGAAAGCTTCTTTATCGATTAAGCCTTTTTCTTGTAATGTACGGATGAATTTAACGGCTTCTTTGTAATCATCATTATCAGCTGTAAAGTCAATTTTTCCGTCATTTCCAACAACGATATGATCATCGTTATCTCCTACACCGAATGCTCCAAACAACATCTTGAAGTCTTCGTTTCCGTTTCCGTTGATGAATGCGAATGGAATTTCATCAGCTTCACCGTTTCCGTTAGGGTCTCCGTTTTTAAAGGCTTCTAACACAGCAATTAATTCATCAGTCGTTTCTGGCATTTTAAGCCCTAGTTTCTTCAACCAATCTTTATTAATCCATGCCATGTCATTTACACTGTGGATAGACTCTTTACCGTCTCCTAATTCTTCAATCCATGGGAAGGCATAAATATGTCCGTCAGGAGCCGTCATTAATGATTTGTACTCTGGTTTTTCTTCTAGAATTTTCTTAAGGTTTGGCATGTATTTGTCGATTAAATCTTCAACAGGGATAATCACACCTTTCTTAGCCCAGTTCATTAATTCAACATCTGATGCACCATCATTATGAATAGCATCTGGAAGGTCTCCACTTGAGATATCTAAGTTTCTCTTTTCACCAAAATCAGATTGGTAGTTTGTCCACTCGATATGAACACCCGTTTCTTTTTCCAAACGTTGTAAAATTAGTTTTTCATTTGGATCTTTTGGTGCTAATGGTGAACTTGCTGTCATAAATTTCAATGTCTTAGTTTCCTTTAGAGGGAAAGACACATCTTGCAATTTATAATCTGGACTTGAGGCTTTATTGCTTGAGCCACAAGCTGCTAGGACAGTTAAACTGGCTGCCAAAATTAATGCTGATTTGGTAAATCTATTGAATTTCATAATAAAACTCCTTTAGTATTTTATTTTTTTATATTTATTACCCTTTAAGTGAGCCGGCCATAATACCTTTATCAAAGTATTTTTGGAAGAATGGATACATAACGATTAATGGCAAGCTTGAGATAACAATCGTTGCGTATTTAATTAATTCTGCTAATCGCTTCATTTCATTTAAAGCAGCTTGTGCACCAATCATATCTTGGCCAGGCTGACTTTGAATCAGGATTTTACGAAGAACTAGTTGTAATGGTTCTAAGTTTGGATCCTTAATATAGATCATTGCATCGAAGTATGAATTCCATTGACCAACAAAAGCGTATAAGAAAAGTACAAACATAATTGGTTTTGCTAATGGAAGCATAATCTTGAAGAAAATCTGTATATCATTTGCTCCATCAATTACGGCTGCTTCCTCTAACTCTTCTGGTAATCCTTGGAAATACGCACGAGCAAGAATAATGTTCCATACATTCACCGCACCAGGTACGATGATTGCCCAAGGTGTATTCAACATTCCCAAGTCTTTAACTAATAAGTACGTTGGAACTAATCCACCACCGAAAAACATTGTGACAATTAAGAAATAGTTAATCCATTTACGCCCTACTAAATTTCTCTTAGAAAGAGGATATGCTGTAAATACAGAAAGAAGAACCGTTAAAGTTGCAAATCCAAATGAGTATAAGAGAGAGTTCAGAAACCCTCTTAAAATGGACTGGTCACTAAAAACTCGTTTATACCCTTCTACTGTCCAGTCTTCAGGGTTAAAACTAATCCCTCTAGTCGCTAAGACCTTTGGATCCATAAATGACGCTACAATAATATAAATCATTGGAACCAAGGTGATTAAAACAATAAAAGCAATGATAATCTTATTTAATACTAAAATTCGTCTATCAAATTGCGTATCCATATATGATTTTTTCATATCTTTCACCTAAATCCCTTCACCATTATTCATACGTTTTACAATTTGATTTACTGAGATTAGTAAAACTACGTTAATAACTGCATTGAATAACCCTACAGCAGTTGAGTATGAGTAATCTCCCGACACAAGACCAATCTTATATACATAAGTTGAAATGATTTCAGATGCCGGTAAGTTAAGAGATGTTTGCATCAAGAATGCTTTCTCATAACCAACGTTCATAATTCCACCCGCAGCTAAAATGAACTGAATGACCATGATTGGTTTTAACGCTGGGATGTCGATATGCCAAATTCGTTGGAAGATATTCGCCCCGTCTAATCGAGCAGCTTCAATTAATGATGGATCTACATTCACCAATGTGGCTGTATATAGAGTAGAAGCCCACCCCATTCCTTGCCATATACCGCTTAAAATGTACAACGGACGGAAGAAATCAGGATCTGTTAGAAAATCGATTTTTATTCCAAACATCGAAAGGAAACCATTGATTGGACCTCCTACTGAGAAGAAGAGGAAAATCATCCCGACAATTACTACGACTGAGATAAAGTTTGGAGCATATAAAATCAATTGAATGCGTTTCTTAGCTTTCTCACTTAACAACTGATTTAACATAATTGCAAGTATGATTGGAGGCAAGAATCCAAGCAACAAGCCATAAACGCTCAATTTTAGAGTGTTCGATAACAATATTCCAAAGTTAGGAGAAGATAAGAATTTAATGAATTCATCGAATCCAACCCATTCACTTCCTAAAATACCTTTTAAAGGATTGTAATCTTTAAAAGCTATTAAAACACCATACATAGGAATGTACTTAAAGACGAATGTTAATACCAATCCAGGAACTGTCATTAATAACAAAAGTTTTTGTTTTTTAATTCGTTCCCATAAGGTCACTTGTTTTACTGTTTTAATCATAACAATCTCCTTTTTTGAAACGTTTCAATTCTTGCCTAGAAAAAGGAGCGCACAGCGCAACTTCTTTTTTATTTGAAACGTTTCAATTTTGAATTAAAAAATAATGTTTTTAAATTTGAGTTAATTTTAACAGTGTTAGCGTTTTCTGTCAACAAATTTTGTTGTATTTCCTTCGATAAATGTTATCGGTAACATTGTCTGCATATTAACAGCTTTTCCATCAATAATATCAAATAAGATTCGAACAGCTTCCCTAGCCATTTCCTCCAAAGGTTGGGCAATCGTTGACAATAAATAATCTTTATCCCCTGCCATCTTAATACCGTCATAACCAATAATTTGTACATCTTCAGGAATCTTCTTTCCCTTATTTTGTAAGATTTTGATGACGTCTAGGGCAAATAAGTCATTAATTGTAAAAATCCCATCCACATCAGGATTCTTTGATAAAAATTTTTCCAATTTAACATTATAATCTTCTTCTGTCTCATCTAAGTCAAAGACGCTGAAAGGATACTGGTGTTCCCGAACATAATTTTCGAAAGCTATTCTACGACGTTTAGTTTCATTGATAGTAGTATTATGCCCGCCCACAAAGGCTAAATGCTTACACCCTCTACGGATTAGTTGTTTTGCTGCTTCACGACCTCCTGCTTCATTATCCGAAGACACACAAGCAATCTCAATATTCGAATACATACGGTCAATACTCACAAACGGGATTCCTGAAGTTAAGTAGTTTTCGATTGGACTATAAGTAATTGCCACTATCCCATCTACTTTATTATGACGCAACATATCAAGATAATCTTGTTCTCTATCTGTCCCATTAATCGAGCATAAAAGCAGCTTGTTTTGTCTTTTATATACTTCATTTTCTACATGCATCGCAAACTCTGAAAAGAACGGATGCCAAATACTAGGCACAATCAGTGCGATAGTCTCAGTACGATTTCTCTTCATTCCTCTAGCGTATAAATCTGGAACGTAATTTAAAGTTTTAATCGCTTGTTCAACTTTTTTAAGCGTTACTTCTTTAATTCCACTTTCCTTATTAATAACACGAGAAACAGTACCAACACTTACGCCTGCCTCAATGGCAACATCTTTCATCGTAATGGATTTTTTTTGTTCTGACATATTTCTCCTCCTTTTTCCTATAGTATCATGGAATTAAATTTTTACAACCTTTTTTTCAAACCTTATCCTAAAACTGTCTACAAAAATTCAATATAAATCGGTTCCTAACTATTGTTTTCGTCATGAGTTGCTCTCTATATTTTTATTCTTGCAGCCACATCCGTCCATTTCTTCTCAACGAAAAAAGCACTCTATAAACTGCAAAGTACTCAAAAGAAATGTCTACGGCTTTAAGAACTATTATCATTTTAGAAACAGGATTATTTTAATAACAAAAAGGTTTAGCTAAAACAAAAAGGACTTAGTTCTATAAAATACAGAACTAAATCCTTTGCTTAAATTAATCGTCTAACTTTTGAGAGTTAGTACACTTTTTGTGCTATTTGCTTTTCTTTTTACTATCATTGTTTTTAGGTTTCCATCTAAGTAAGCCAAAACTTGTCATTGCACTGATAAGACCGACCAATGGCATATAGGCATTGTCTGTAACGCCTGTATTTGGGAGAGCTTCTTGGCTAGAACTTGGTTGAGAACCGTTAGCTTTTGGAGTCGATGGATCATTAGGAGTTGTTGTCTTAACCGTATTTGAAGTGTAAGTTACTCCATTGACAGTATTGATATAAGTATTTTCAAAAGTGCCAACCGCAATACGGTTCATTTGGATATAGCTTTCAGCTTGAAAGGCTGAATCAATTGAAACAGAACGCAAGAAGTCTTCATTGAACTTAATGGCAATAGCTCCCTTAACCTCATCAACTTCTGATGTTGTGTATTGAGTCAGTTCGGTACCCGCCTTGATGACTTTTCCGTCTTTAAGAGTAAAATCAACTTTAGCAAAGACCTTATATTGACCAGTGTATTGATCTCCTGTTTGATCATAATCATCATAGAAGTTGTACTCAAAGAGTTCATTTGAGTGGTTGTCTGGAATGAGACCACCAACTAAACGATAATTGAAAATCTTTTTCAACCCAATGGTTTGACCATCCACACTGCTGTTGTCAGTAGAATCCAAAGTAAAAGTGACATCCTTCTTAGGATCTACCTTAGGCACATTATTGACAACAACATTAGACTCATAACCGTTACCAAAATCAATTTGGTAGACTTTATTTTCATATTTACCACCAATCTTGCCCATCTCATCCTTAACCCTCATTGGGCTAATAATGGTCAAGTCAATACCCTTAGACACATAAGTATCATAGAAGGATTGTGGATTATCTGCTAAGAATAATTGGAAGGCACCCTTTGGTTTGATACCAGCTTTTTTCAACAAATCTTGGATATGAGGATCTAATTCTGAGATATCCTTAACGTTTTTGACTGTAATCCCAGTGACTTCTCTATCATTGGCATCCTTAATTTTAACCAAATCTAGATTCGCGTCCAGTGCTTCTTCTGGATAATCATCCACATAGAAGAACCCTTTTGCGATAGTTTCAGCGGAAGACTTGTCTCCCTTGTACTGATCTAAATCCCAAGTCAAGTTATAGTAGTTCATTGATCCTGCAAGAACATTCTTATTATCAATTACAACACCATTTTCATTCTTGTTAATCTTGTGTGGTTTAATATAATTGTTGTTTGGATTATCAGGATCATTCGGTTTACCTGGTGTGGTGACACGAACAATATTAGATTTGATACCGTAAGCTTCATTAATAGTCAAGGTGAAGTTATTAGTATAGGTTGCCCCATCATTAAGAACCTTCCCTACTACTGTCGGGTAAAGCGTTGGCACAGACTTGGTCAAGTCAGCATTGAACTTATCCAAGGTTTCAGCTGTCGCTTTGAAAATTACCGTATGACTTGCTTCAACATAAGTGACATCAAATCCCGGACTGGCATCTTTAGTCGCCTCCATATCAAATTGGTAACCAGATGGTAGCGGGTCAACCAAGACAAAGGAAGTTGTCTCATCACGACCAGCAGGCAAATCATTTGTTTTCAATTGAAATTTCACAACAGATTGCTTAGCCACTAAGGTTCTATCGATGTCAATATCATCCTTATTTCTGATTTCCTTATTTACTTGAGGTTGAACTGCTAATTTAAAGTAATGGAAATGAACAGTTGGCACAGCTGGTGGTGTTGGAAGATTTTGATAAACAGGATCAGCTGGTGGCGTTGGAACCTCTTTATAAGTTGGCTCAACTGGTTTATTAGGCTCCGATTGTGGGGTCGGCGGAGTCGGTGGAGTTGGCTCTGGCTTATTTGGCGTCTTAGTAGGTGGCTTTGGATCAGCCTTATACGTTGGTTCAACCGGAGTTGGTTTCAACGGACTTTCTACTTCATAAGTTGGTTCTACTGGAGCTGTTGGCGCTACTGGTGGTTCTGGTTTTTCCTTGGTAACCCTAGGCACATTGACCGCACGAATCTTACCGTTTAGTGAATACCAAATGTTTGGTCTTTTAGCTTCCGTATTATCTCTTCCAGGAACAACTGGCATTTGAGATTCAGGCATTACTAAAGTAGAAGAGATAGCCCCTACTGTTACGCTATTGTTTGGACCAGACATACGAATGGCACCAGCTCCATACCAAGAGTTAGGTGCATCAGAACTGTCCCAACCTGATCCGTCTTCACCGCCTCGCTTATACATCGTCCAGCGGGCACCACCCTGACCTTTCCTGAAGTTGAGGGTATCCGTTGCGTAAATCTTGCCATCCTTTTCTCCAATGGAAGAACCTGAAATCTTAACAAAAGTTCCAGTATAGTCCTTTGCCATCTCAATGGAGTTATGCTCACGGTTGAGGGAAGCAACGGATAGAAGAGCATTGTCAAAATCAATCGGTTTACCATCTTCATCATAGAAGGTGAATTCATTTTTAATAAAGATGGACGTGTCCTTTTCAGCTACACCACTATAAGCAGAGGCAAAGACACCTAGAGTTGGATCGGTAAAGATACCTAACCAAGCCTTGTCAACATTTTTGAATTTTGAATCAGGATCAAGTGTATACTTGAAGACGACCTTAGAAATCTTTTTACCATTATAGTAAGATTTTTCAAGATTTGTATAGGTAGCTGTCACGCTTTGTCCGCGTTCCAAGAGGACAGATGCAAATTTTACCTCTGTGCTATTGCCGACAGTGGTTGTCCAGCCAGCCTTATCCCCGAAATTGCCGTAAAGTTCCATGGATGAAGCCACGTCATCGGCTTGTTGAAGGTAACTAACATTAAGATTATCAGGCTGAAGAACTTTTTTAGAATATTGAGCTGTATCATGACTGAAGGCCTCATCAACTGCAGAAGCTTTCAGCATTTTTCCATTAGTTGTCAATGATAACTGGGCATTTGGCTCTGAATCATAAACTAAATTTTGAGCAGACGGCTCTGTCAAGTTACCATCTTCGTTTTTATGATTTTGAAGTTCTGCAAGAGCAGCCTTGATGGCAGCTTGTTCGTCTTTATACTCTTGCAATTTTCTTGGATAATCTGCTAAATCTTTTTGATATTTAGCAAGAGCGGACTGATACTTGAGTAACTTAGCTGCATAGTCAGCCTTAGCTTGTGCGTTACGTTGTTTGATTGCTTCGTTCTCAGCTTTGATTTCATTATTTTTAGCGGTATTTTCAGCAAGAGCTTTCTCATAAGCAGCTTTAGCATCTGCATTTTCCTTTTTCACACGTGCCAATTCAGCATTATAAGCATCTAATTTAGCTTGGTAGTCCGCATCATTGTCAGCATTTGCTTTTTGAATAGCCGCTAACTCTTTATCATAGGCTTCTTTGGCAGCCTCATAGGAAGCTTGAGCATCTGCATTAGCTTTTTGGACATCAGCTAAATCTTTTTGATACTGTGCTAATTTTGCATCATACTCCGCTTTGGCAGCTGCATTAGCATTGGTAATACGTTCGACCTCAGCCTTGTGTGCAGCCATATCTTTTTCATACTGATCTTTTATTGCCTTATTTTCCGCATTGATACGATCAGTCTCTTTTTGATTAGAAGCTACGTCAGCCTTGTATTGTTCAGTTACTTTCTTGATTTCTTCTGTTTGCTTTGCATAATCGTCTTTGATTTCTGTCTCTTTTTGATCAGCTTCTTCAGCAGTTTTTACTGTTCCTTTGTCAACAGTCTCATCTTTTTCAACTTTTACACCAGCATTTTTAGCATTTTCAACAGCTTGATCAACATCTGTTGTTGGTACTTCAACTGGGATTGAACCCGTTGTTTGACCAGCCTGTGCTTGACTTTCAATAGCTTCATTACTAGGATTTGCTTGAGCCTCTGGTAGATTCGTTGCGGGATTTCCCGTCGCAGTAGAAGTATCTACTCCACTCACAGTTGTTGCTTCGTCAGCAAAGACATTTTGTCCTGCTACAGAGATTGTTGCTACTACTCCTAGAACTGCACCACACAGTGATTTACAAATTTTACTTTTACGATAACCGTAAGTTTGTTTCAATTTCATACATCCTCCAAAATGATATAGATTATCAAAATATAATCATAATTTATTCCATAACATTATAATGGTTCTATTTTGATTTATCAAATACTATGCTATATAAACTAATTTTTTTTTGTAAAATAAAATCGTATAGACGATATATAAAAAATAATAATCATTAAAATCGAATTCTAAAGTACCTTTCTAGAATAGTGTTTTTGAATATGATTATAAGAAAAAATACTTCAACTATGGGATGCTTTGAATACGTCTTCGCAATAGAACGATATTAACATTTTGAGGCTAGGGCTCCCGCCCGTCGCACCCATGGCTGTAAGTTGCTAAAGCAACAACACCCATGTGAATTGACTAGCTTTACGAGGTTTCTTAAGACCTGGTTTGAACAGTCTTGTTTTTAGGACAGCTTAAAATCACTTAATAGCAACCGTCAGAAGAGTTTCTTCTGATTTCGATTTCAATAAAATAAGAATAGATGTATCTAAAATAGGGAAATTTCTTAACGCAAAACTTTCAATTCTATCCTCTTCCTTCTTATCTTAATATTGGCTGTATCTTTTCCTTACTGATATAATAAAACCTCAGGAGGGATTGTATGTCTAAACAAAAAATTAATCGCTTTGTCGGATCTATTGGAGCTTTTGTTGGTGTCCTTGTCTTTATTGCATATATTCCACAAATTATCGCTAACTTACAAGGAGCAAAAGCTCAACCATTCCAACCACTATTCGCAGCTGCTTCTTGTTTAATTTGGGTAATCTATGGTTGGACAAAAGAACCTAAAAAAGACTGGATCCTTATCATTCCCAATGCAGCTGGTGTGATATTAGGCGGTTTAACTTTTATTACTTCTTTATAAAAATGATATAAACAAAACCAGCAACTTCATAAAAAAAGTTGCTGGTTTTTTCTGCTCTATCGGTAGACAGCAGAAATGAATTATTTATACTCTGGATACCACTTCAAATCACGAACTGCTTTGGCCATATCTGTTTCCTTAGCACGCGCAAGACCTTGCTCTTGTGCTTTTTTAGCGACTGCTTCAGCTACTTTAATAGAAACATCTGCTACATACTTGAATGGTGGCAATACAGGAGCTCCTGGTTGGCCTGGATTGACAATCCCACTCAATGAATGAGCCGCTGCTCCAATCATTTCATCCGTCAAAAGACTTGCTTCAGAAGCCAGCATACCTAGACCAAGACCTGGGTAAATCAAGGCATTATTTGCTTGACCAATCACATAGTCTACACCTTTATAAGAAACCGTATCAGCAGGAATTCCTGTTGCGACAAAAGCTTTTCCATCTGACCATTCAATCAAATCTTTGGCACTAGCTTCTGCCAATTTGGTTGGATTTGACAAGGGGAAGATCATTGGACGTTCTGTGTTTTCGCACATAGCTTCTACTATTTCTTTAGTGAAGGTATTAGGTTGAGTTGAAGTTCCTACAAGAATGGTTGGCTTCACAGTCTTCACTACTTCAAGCAAGTCAGTCAACTTGTCTGCGTTACTAAAGTCAGCACGTTTCTTAGCAAATGGTTTTTGCTCTGGTGTCAAGTCATCCATGTCATCAAAGAGAAGACCTTGTTTATCAACCATAAAGAAACGTTTATAAGCTTCTTCTTCGGAGAGACCTTCACTCACCATTTCACGAAGAACACGAGAGGCAATTCCTGCACCCGCAGTACCACCACCATAGCAGAGATAAACTTGATCTGTTAATTTTTCACCACTAATATCCAGCGAACCAAAGATTCCACCCAAGGTAACGATTCCTGTACCTTGAATATCATCATTAAAGGTCGGAATTTGTTTCCGGTACTTTTCAAGAATATTCGCAGCATTCAAGCGACCGAAGTCTTCCCAGTGAAGGTAGAGTTTAGGAAAGAGACGTTCTGCTGTTTGAACGAATTGGTCAATGAAGTCGTAGTAACGATCTCCGCGGACCCGTTCGTGACGATTTCCTAAGTAATTAGGATTGTTACGAAGTTCTTCACGGTTAGTCCCTGCATCAATGACTAAAGGAAGGACCATCGAAGGATCGATTCCAGCAGCACCCGTATAGACCATCAATTTCCCAACAGAAATATCGACACCATTTGTTCCCCAGTCTCCAATTCCAAGGATTCCTTCTGCATCTGTTACAACAATGAGTCGAATCTCGCGACTCCCGGCAGCATTTTTCAAAGTGGCTTCAATATTTTCAGGATGATTAATATCAAGATATCCCGCATATTGTGGATCTACAAAGAGATCACTATAGCCTTCAATCGTATCTGCAATGGTTGGGTCATATACAATTGGATTGAATTCTTCTAAATGTTGAGAAAAAAGGTAATAGAAAAGAGTCCGGTTGGTATTAAAAATTTCCATTAAGAAAAGACGTTTTTCCAAATCATTGGCTTTTGTTTGCATTTGTGCATAAGTTTGCGCCGCTTGTTCTTCAATCGTTTGAATATAAGGTGGCAGTAAACCAATAAGGCCTAGTTCCTTTCGCTCCTCTAAGGTAAAGGCAGTTCCCTTATTAAGGAAAGGATTGTTTAAAATATCATGTGCAGTCATAGTACAACCTCCTTCTTACTAATATTGTACTACTGAAATGAATTGTCTACAAAACATTTTTATATAAATTACA
Source organism: Granulicatella adiacens ATCC 49175 (assembly GCF_025150565.1). NCBI lineage: Bacteria > Bacillati > Bacillota > Bacilli > Lactobacillales > Carnobacteriaceae > Granulicatella > Granulicatella adiacens. The sequence continues at coordinate 1,256,580 of NZ_CP102283.1, forward strand.
ATCGTATACGCATATGTTGTAATGAATCTACGAGAACAATTTTCTAATAAGCTCTTTTATACTTAAAATACTATTATTGATGACACTTTAAGTTTTTTTATAGATTTCTGAACTCATCAAACCCCAGGCATGTACTCTTTCCTAAAAGTTTCGAGAAAAAGAAACTAATCATACAAATTAGCAATGCTAATTAAGATAAATATCATACAATTTGGATAAAATTGACACCAATTAACACCATAAAATAGACTAGTCCCCCATCTCAAATATTGAACTGCACCCCAAAAGTTAGACACAAAAAATCTAACTTTTGGGGTGCAGTTCACCTTCCAGAACACTTGAGTTGGGATGAATATAGCTTCAAGAAAGGAAAGATGAGCTTTATTGCACAGGACTACGATACAAGAAAGATCCTAGCTATCTTAGATGGACGGACTCAAGCAACTATTCGCAATCATTTCCTTCGGTATTCTAGACAGGTAAGAAGTCGCGTGAAAGTCATTACCATAGACATGTTTAGTTCCTACTACGATATTGCTAGAAAATTTTTTCCAAATGCTAAAATCGTTCTCGATTGCTTTCATATTATCCAGCATCTCAGTCGAGCAATGAATCGCGTACGCATCCAAATTATGAATCAGTTTGATAGAAGATCGCACGAATATAAAGCACTGAAACGTTACTGGAAACTCATTCAACAGGATAACTATACGCTGAGCAGTAAACGATTTTATCGTCCAATATTTCAGTCGCATTTAACCAATAAAGAGATTCTCGAAAAACTTCTCTCTTACTCTCAAGATCTTAGAGATCACTATGAACTCTATCAACTCTTACTGTTTCATTTTCAAGAGAAGCACGCTGATTATTTCTTTGAATTAATCAAGGAAACTATTTCTTCTGTCAATCCAATCTTCCAGACCATTTTTAGGACCTTTTTGAGAGATCAGGATAAGATTATTAATGCACTTGTACTTCCCTACTCAAACGCAAAACTTGAGGCCACAAATATCCTCATCAAAGTCATTAAGCGAAATGCTTTTGGCTTCCGGAACTTTGAAAATTTTAAAACGAGAATTCTCATTGCTTTGAATATCAAAAAGGAGAGAACCAATTTGGTCCTCTCCAGGTTGTAACTTTTTATCAACCCACTACAGTTGACAAAGAGCCGATTTTCTAGGCCTTTTTAGCATATTTAAAACCACAATTAGAATCGCTTATAATTTTTCAACATCCTTCACAAAACTTCTATGAACAGTACCACAATTTTGACAAATTTCATGATAGAGGGCAATACCTCCTGAAACGAATTTAGCCTCTTCACTGACTAATCCTGCATAACCTTTCAGTTGTTTTTTTACGACAAATTGGTCAGCACCGCAGTGGGTACAAATTTGTTTTTTCATGACTAGACCTCCTCATTTAAGCGGAAAATATCTTCAACGGACATGCCAAAGACACGTGCGATTTTAAGCGCCATTTCAAGCGAAGGGTTATATCGATTATTCTCCAAGTGGAGAATAGTTTCCCGTCGTACACCAATCTTATCCGCCAATTCTTGCTGGGTCATGCGGGAGTCTTCTCGGATGGCTTTTAAGTTTGTTAGAATTTTTCCCATATCTAACCCCTCTTTTCAAATATGAGGAAAAACAGGTCAAAAAACACAATCATGGATGCAGTAAAAATCAAAACCATGCCTGTTCTTAGGGTGAAGGGAAGGAAAAATGTTACTATGCTCAACACTATCAGAGATAGAACTATCAGTACCAGGGTTGTGCAGGCTGCCTTTGCCAAGTTCATATAGAAACGCTCGTCTGCTTGTTCATCAACTTTTTTTAATGCAAAATAGAGAAAGCAAAGAATGAGGACAAACAAGCCAGAACCTAGAAAAAGGTGTTTCAGCCAGATAGGACTAGTAGCTGGTGTGATTATCCAGATACCTTTAGTGTAAATGGCCATAGCGGAAAATAAGGTCATACCATACAACTTCTCTGTCAGTCCAAAATACTTTTCCTCGTCTTCTTGAGATTGTGCCTTGGAAACAAGCCAGAAAATAAGTCCTTGCATGGTAATCGTGACTAGAAAAACAGTGTGTTTTACCCAGGGGGAATTACTTGGCGGAGTTAATAGCCACAGTAGTAGCATAACAGGTAACCAAGTCCAAATTAACCATTTTTTGATGTGTTTCATCTTATTCTTCTTTCCTGTCTTTAAAGTAGAAGGCAGAAAATCCAATGGCACTACCGATAATTGGTGTAAGGCTAATCAATATTTTAGCCAAAAGACTGAGGTTTGTAGCTAGAAAAACGTAGCTAATAACGAAAAGATTAGTCATTAGTGTCGAAATGATGAGCCCTATTTTTTGTGATTTAAACATGATGTATTCCTCCTTTGTTAGAAATAGTTCACATTGAACAGTAAAATTTTTAGGCTTGTGCCTAATGGCAGATTTTCTTGTAAGAAAAGATTGGTGACTGTAGCATTTGTTATAAATATCTCACCTCTACGTTATAATTATATCACATTAAAAAAGAGAATACAAGTATTAAATCAAAAGATATTTTCTAATCTTTTTTCAATCAGACAAAATTCAGCCAGAAGAATAGTTTAAGCAAGAAAAAAGCCCAGAAACGTTGGTTTCAGGCTCTATAATTTCTGTAGTGGGTAAAACCACTGTAGGAATTATGGAGTCTATTTTGTTGTAGAAAAAAGCCTCATAAGACCTATAATGAAAAAGTGACCAAACCCTCATTAGAAAGAATCTTATGGAACAATTAAATTTTATCACAAACATACTTGGAATTAATGACAAAAACATTATTATCTTAGTTTATCTTGATGCTGGAACGCATAAAGAAGTCATTGCTAAGCTCGATTATCCTCCCTCTAAATGTCACAACTTCAAGGACAAATGACTAAATATGCCTTTCAAAAAGAATCCAAAATCCCCTACCTCGATTGTGCTGGCTACAAGACTCTCATTCGATTGAGAAAACGCCGTTTCCGCTGTAAAGACTGTAGAAAAATAGCCATCGCAGAGACTTCCTTAGTCAAGAAGAATCACCAGATCGCAACCATAGTCAAAAAATCAATCTTTTATTGTCATTTTTTAGAATTTCATCAATCTTTTTTATGGAAAATAGAACAAAAAAAGCAACTAAAGCTATTTGGAATCAGACAGAATGAAAAGCAATTCGTTTTCACATACAACAATAGAAAAAACGGTATTAACGTTCCACTTCATATTGATTATCTTAATCATCGAATGAATACTATTCGAAGAAGACATCCGGAACTTCCTCCAGCATCTCCTCACAAATTAAGACACACTGGAGCAACTTTGGCAAGACGGGCTGGAACATCATTAAATGCTATTTCAGAAGCACTTACTCATAGTGACATCCAAATAACGAAGACTTATGTTAATACTACAGAAACAGTAAATCAAACAGCAGGAGAAATAGCCTTTAGAAGTCTCAAAAAGCAATAGGGTGAACTTGGGGTGAATTTTGGGGTGAACTTTAGTTTTTTGAACAAAAAAAGACATCCAAGAGAAAATTCTTGAATGTCTGTAAACGTTGATATAATCGTGTTGATTAACGTTTTGAGGCTAGGGCTCCGCCCGTCGCACCCATGGCTGTAAGTTGCTAAAGCAACAACACCCATGTGAATTGCGTTCGTCAGTTCTCAACAAAAAAAGCACCCTGTATATACAGAGTGCTTTGAGTTTGTAATAAATACTTGTAAAAAATTAACGTTTTGAGAACTGACTCGCTTTACGAGCTTTCTTAAGACCTGGTTTTTTACGTTCTTTCATACGTGGGTCACGTGTTAATAAGCCAGCAGCTTTTAACACTCCACGGAAGTCAGGGTCAACTGTTAATAATGCACGAGCGATTCCGTGACGGATAGCTCCTGATTGACCTGTGAATCCACCACCGTTAACGTTCACTAAAACGTCGTATGAACCTAAAGTTTCAGTTAAGTTTAAAGGTTGTTTGATTACTTCGTGTAAGTAAGCAAATGGGATATATTCTTCGATTGATTTTTTGTTAATTGTAATGTTTCCTGTCCCTGGTACTAAGATAACACGGGCAGTTGAGTTTTTACGGCGTCCAGTGCCGCGGTATTGTGCTTGAGCCAATGCTTTTTCCTCCTTAGATTAGTGATTGGATGTCTACTGCTACTGGTTGTTGTGCAGCATGTGGATGTTCAGCTCCACCGTAAACATGTAATTTAGTAAATTGACGACGACCTAATGAGTTCTTAGGTAACATGCCTTTGATTGATAATTCAACTAATTTACGAGAGTTGTTAGCACGTAATTCACCAGCTGTACGAGCAGTCAATCCACCAGGGTGGTTTGAGTGGTGATAGTAAACTTTATCAGTTGCTTTTTTACCTGTTAAGGCAACTTTGTCAGCGTTGATGATGATTACGAAATCACCTGTATCAACGTTAGGTGTAAATGTTGGTTTGTTTTTTCCACGTAAAATGCTTGCTGCAACAGCTGAAAGACGTCCTAATGGCACATCAGTAGCGTCGATAACAACCCAGTTACGTTCTGTAGTGCTAGCTTTAGCCATGTATGTTGTACGCACGATTGTTTCCTCCAATTTCTTTCTTGGTATTCTTCACATTGAGTTTAACGGGGCTCAAATGTGGATCTATTATCTAGAAAATAAAATTATTTTGCTAATGCTTCTTTAGCTTTGTCTGCTAATACTGTGAATGCAGCTGCATCGTTAACTGCTAAGTCAGCTAACATTTTGCGGTTCATTTCGATACCAGCTAATTTTAAGCCGTGCATTAATTTGCTGTAGCTTAATCCGTTTAAACGAGCTGCCGCATTGATACGTGCGATCCATAATTTACGGAAGTCACGTTTCTTTTGACGACGGTCACGGTAAGCATACATATATGATTTCATGACTGCTTGTTTAGCTGTTTTAAATAATTTTGATTTCGCTCCGTAGTAACCTTTTGCTAATTTTAAAACGCGGTTACGACGACGACGAGTAACTGTTCCACCTTTAACACGTGGCATAATTAATTCCTCCTTGGTCTATCAGTCTCTTGCGACTGGCTTGAAAATGTAATAGTTTGCGTGCTGAATTAACGCATTTGACTTAATTGTTGTTTAATACGTTTGATGTCAGTAGCGTGAACCATTGTTTGTTTACGCAAGTGACGACGTTGTTTTTTAGTTTTGCCATGGAAACGGTGGCTTGTGAAGGCTTGAGAACGTTTTAATCCTCCACCACCTGTACGTTTGAAACGTTTAGCTGAACCACGGTGTGTTTTTTGTTTTGGCATGAGACTTTCCTCCTGTTACTTTTTTACTTATCATTCTTAGGTGCTAACATCAAGAACATGCTTCGTCCGTCCATTTTAGCCTTTTGTTCAACTGTTGCGATTTCAGAAACTTGTTCTGCTAAACGCTCGAGAACTTTTTGGCCAATCTCTTTATGAGTAATGGCACGACCTTTGAAGCGAATGCTTGCTTTGACTTTATCACCTTTTTCAAGGAACTTGATCGCCGCTTTTAACTTCGTATTAAAGTCGTTCTCATCAATTGTAGGGCTTAGACGCACTTCTTTGATATTGATGACTTTTTGGTTTTTGCGAGCTTCTCGTTCTTTTTTCTGCTGTTCAAAACGATATTTACCATAATCCATGATTCTGGCAACTGGCGGTTTTGCGTTTGGCGAAACTAATACTAGATCAAGTCCAGCTTGTTCTGCTAAACGTAAAGCATCATTTTTCGTTTGAACACCAATTTGTTCACCGTTATTGTCAATAACACGTAACTCACGAGCGCGAATTCCATCATTGACCATCATATCTTTTGCTATGATATTCACCTCCAAGAATATTTGAGAGAAAAAAAGCAAAAAAGCAACGGAAGTAATCGAATACTCCCGCTGCCAATGTCTTTTTAAAACTTGAACATTTCCTATCAGCCCAAGGACCCTTGTCAACTTAGGCGAGAAGCGGGATGCTTCTGCTTGTTTTCTCAACTCCAATAGTCTACCAAATAATAGAGAATCTGTCAATACATATCTCTTTACTGGCAACCTATCGATTAACTTTTAATAATATACCTTTCTAGCTTGCTTTTGTCAATATTTTTAGTCACATTGTTTTCCCTTTTTGTGACTGATATAATAAATATCAATGAAAGGAGTTTTGTTATGTCATTTAAACCACTGCAACTCTATAAAAACTATAAAGAAGCTTGCGAAAAATTTCCTGACTGCTCTATTTTTGTAGATACTAAAACATCTGCTTTTCCAGAATTAGGTACCCAAACAACGTATGAAGCCACTCATGCATCGATTGTCAAGCGCGCCCGTCAATTAGCAACTCTTGGGGTTCGACAAGGCGATAAAGTTCTCCTCTATAAGAGTTCCTCTGTAGATACGTACTGGCTTGCAGTTAGTGTATGCTATCTTGGCGCTATTCCAGTGATGACTTCATTTCATCTTTCTAGTGAAGTTATTGAGATTTTCTCTGAGCGCTTAGAAAAGCCATGGATTCTGTTTGACGACGTTACTGCTGAAAGAATTACCCCTTTACCTGAAGAGGTGAAAAAACGTGCGTTCTCAGTTAGTGATGTCCTCCAGGCCGATGAAGCGGATGTTGATTTTAATCCACTACCAGACACCGAGATTAGTTACATGACGCATACTAGTGGAACGACTGGCGTGCCCAAACTCATTGCTCATTCTGCAATTAGTATGGGGTGGCGAATTGCCTTCCAACAAAGCATCATGGAGAAAATGGACCGTGTTGATTTATTGGCTTTCCATATTTCACCCGTTCATTCCCGCTTTAATATTGGTATGTCTTCGCTCATGAATCTTGGCTATCCTTATTTCTATATTGCTGATCCAAGTGTTCAAAATGTAGAGAAGGTTTTACAGCATCACTCTCCTCTTGCAATTGAGACACATCCGAATAATTTTGTCCAGTGGGCTCACCTTGCAAAAGAGAAACCTCATTTATTTGAAAATACACGTTACTATCACTCTACTTTTGACGCAATTAATAAAGAAATAATGGCTACTTTCTTACGAACCAATAAAGAAGGCAATGGTATTTACTTACAAATCTACGGTCAAAGTGAATGTGGGCCAGCGATTGTGCGGAAACATACCCTTGAAAGTCTTCCTACTACAGATGTTCGAAATATGGGCGTTGGTTATCTTGATTTCACAAAAGCGCGAATTGCAAATGAACACGGGACTCCTCTTCCAGTAAACACTCCAGGAAATATCCATTTGTTTTCCAAAGGACGTGCTGTGACTTACTATAAAGAGGAAGACCGATTCAATGCGAATGTCTACGGCGACTGGTGGGATACTGGTGACTATGGATATATCAACGAATCGGGAGAACTCATCTTGCAAGACCGTCAAGTTGATTTAGTCGAATCTCTACCAAGTACGCTTGCCATCGAAGACTTCTTGCTCGATACTCACGATTGGATTGAAGAAATCGTCATTGTAAAAGATCCAAATGGCTATCCTCAACCAGTTGTGGCGGTGAAAGGTGATGGCGAATTCCTATGGGATGCATGGTGGAAAACACTCGTGAACCTTCCCCACTTAAACGAACCGATTATCCTACCGTTTGACGAATTCCCACGAACTGCCACGATGAAAGTCCAACGTCGTGCACTCGAACAACAACTATTTCAATAAAATAAAGAGTCGTATTTCGATATGAAATACGACTCTTTTTCTATTCAATGGTTATTTTGAATACTCCTCAAACCAGTCCGTAATAGCTTTTAGACGTTCTTGACGAAGATTTGGTAATCCTTGACGAGAGAGTCCATGACTAGACTGTGGGAAGAGAATCATTTTTGTAGGCACATTGTTTTTACGCATGGCCATATACATTTGCTCCCCTTGCTCTTGTGGGCAACGTAAGTCACTTTGTCCGTGTAAAACAAGCAATGGAGTTTTTGCGTTTTTGGCATGAGCTACTGGTGACATTTCCCATAGGCGTTTAGGATTATGAATGTCATCAAGCAATTGTTTTTCCACGAAGAATGGTCCAATATCACTTGTGCCGTAGAAGCTAATCCAGTTGCTGATAGAACGTTGTGTGACGGCTGCACGGAAGCGGTCCGTATGCGTTACAATCCAGTTTGTCATGAATCCGCCATAACTTCCTCCAGCAACATATAATTGGTCCGCATCGACTTCAGGATGTGTTTCTAAGATATAGTCTACCCCCATCATTAAGTCGTCGAAATCATGGTTCCCGTAGTCGCCAAGAATACTCTTCACGAAGTTCTGTCCGTAAGTATTACTTCCGCGTGGGTTAATCATGATGACTCCGTAGCCTTTAGCAGCAAGTGCTTGCATTTCATGGAAGAAACTTTCTCCGTAAGCCACTTGCGGTCCACCATGTACATAGAGAATTGCCGCGTGCTTATCTTTCTTTTCGACTGGTGGCATATACCATCCGTGGATATCCCAGTTGTCGTAACCTTTATACGTAAAGCGTTCAGGCGTTGTAACGATATGTTCCGCCAAGTATGCTTCATTTGGATTATAAAGGTTTGTAATTTCTCCAGTGGTTAAATCCAATTTTGCTAACGCGCTTGGAAGTGTCGTCGTTGAATAAGTGATAACCAGCTCTTTTTCTGAGATGATTTTGGCTCCTGTAATATGAACCTCTTTATCAAAAAGAACTTCATTTCTTCCATCTAAGAAGAGACGGTATAAGACGATTTTCCCTTCCACACTCGCACTTACAAGGAAGCTTTCCTCATCCATCCATTGAGGTTCAACTCCAGTAACCGATTGTTGGAAGTCAGCAACTAGCCAGTCTCCCCATTCCACATCTAATCCAGACGTTAAATTTAAAATACTTCCTTCTGAACCTGGTTGACCTTCTTTATTGAATACGATGTCTACTTGTGTAACAAAACCGTGTTCCCCTGAATTATAAGCTAAAATAACTCCTTCTTTTGAATCCAACATATAGCGGTAAGACTCATCTGTTCCAGCTTCAAGAATAGGATGAATATCCCCAGTGGCCACATCCACATAGCAAGCCTCTGCACTATCTAATGTCCAACGAATATTAGATAAATCACGGTCTACAACAAGGCTTCCTCCATCATGTAACACATCCCTGAACAATATAGAATCTTCAGTTTCAAAAAGTGTCTTCACTTCTTTAGTAGCTACTTCTACCTGTTTAATTTGGGTTGTTTCTTTATTCGGTAAGAAGCTTCCTCCATCGAATCGATACGTTGTTTTTTCAACGATGATCGGTTGAGGGAATTCTTCTTTCTTTTCTTCTTCATCAGCTTTAGTCGTTTGATAATATATAGACTGACTATCCTTTCCCCAAACATATACGGAAACACCTTTTTTCTCCTGTGTCAGAGCGATGGCTTTCCCACCTGTTACAGCTTGAATCTTCAATTGAGGAGTTTTATCTTCTCCTTCATTACTGACAAAACTAATCCACTTCCCATCCGGCGATACTTGAAGCGATGAATTGACCGTTCCATCATCTCCGTAAGGTACTTTTCCTTCGTTAGTGTACTTATAAATAGCTGTTTCATAAGTATTCTTCTTTTCATTCATCTTCGTTTCTGTAAAGAAGATGTCCCCTCCAGCCACAACCGGTTGAGCTACGTTTTTTAATTCAAATAGATCTTTTTGTTCGATTTTCTTCATATTATCACTCCTTTTGCGCGTGTACTCTTTCAGTCTACTCTTATAAAGAAAGTTTTGCAACGGCAAACAAAAAGCGCGAGACTATCTTTTCTAGTCTCACGCTTCATTTGATTGATTGGTTATGCTTCTTGTTCGTCGTCTTTTTTACGAGAAGACGCTACTAATCCAACAGAAGCTAGAATACTTAATGCTGCTGCACTAAACAATCCAAATTCATCACCAGTACCAGTATTTGGTAATTCTGGTTGAGAAGCCTGTGGATGTTGTTCAATTGGCATAACTGGTGCTGGCGTAACCGTTGCAGTGTAATTTGCTTTTACTACTGTTCCATTTACGTCTACACGTTGAATCGTTACGGTTGGAGCTACCCCTGTAAAGCCAGCTTCCGGAACAAAAGTAATCATTCCGTCTGGAGCAACAGTGAAGGTTCCAACTCCAGGAATCACTTTAGTCGTTGTTCCATCTTCAAAGGTTGCTGGAACTGAATCATCTAGAGGGACCTCTGGATCCCCTGCTTCAAACTTAGGTTTTGCAGTTTGCGTTTTGCCTTGAACATCCGTTGTCACTTCATCCTTAGAAGAAGGAGTAACAGAAGTTACAGTTGGCGTATATTTCGCAGTTACTGGAGTACCATTGGCATCTTTAGCTTGGACAGTGACACCTTCTGGTGTTCCAACAAAGTCTTTATTCGGAGTGAACGTTACTTCTCCTGTCTTTGGATTTAATTTATACGTTCCGACTTGTTTACCATCTTTCATCGCTGGTAATTCTGTCTTGTCTGTTGGTTCTCCTGTTTCTGGGTCGATGAATTTCGCTGGTTGATCACCATCGATTTTCATTGGAACGTCTGGATCTCCCGCTGTAAATTGCAGTGTTTCCTTTTGTTCTTTCCCTTGTTTTCCACTCGATGTTTTATCTTCACCTCTTGGCGTTACTTCCGTTACGGTTGGTGTGTACTTCGCTGTTGCCGGAGTGCCGTTGGCATCTTTAGCTTGTACAGTGACACCTTCTGGTGTTCCAACAAAATCTTTATTCGGCGTGAACGTTACTTCTCCGGTAGTTGGATTTAATTTGTACGTTCCCACTTCTTTGCCATCTTTCATCGCTGGTAATTCTGTCTTATCTGTTGGGTCTCCTGTTTCTGGGTCAATGAATTTCGCTGGTTGGTCACCATCGATTTTCATTGGAACTTCGGGATCTCCTGCTGTAAATTGCGGTGTTTCCTTTTGTTCTTTCCCTTGTTTTCCAGTCGATGTTCTATCTTCACCTATTGGTGTTACTTTCGTCACAGTTGGTGTGTACTTCGCTGTAGCTGGAGTGCCGTTGGCATCTTTAGCTTGTACAGTGACACCTTCTGGTGTTCCAACAAAGTCTTTATTTGGAGTGAACGTTACTTCTCCTGTAGTTGGATTTAATTTGTACGTTCCGACTTGTTTACCATCTTTCATTGCTGGTAATTCTGTTTTGTCTGTTGGTTCATTCGTTGTTGGATCTATAAACTTCACTGGGTTTGAAGCATCAATCGTAAGTGGAACTTCTGGATCTCCCGCTGTGAATTGCGGTGTTTCTTTTTGTTTTTTCCCTTGTTTTCCAGTTGATGTTTTATCTTCACCTCTTGGTGTTACTTCCGTTACGGTTGGCGTGTACTTCGCTGTCGCTGGAGTGCCGTTGGCATCTTTAGCTTGAACAGTGACACCTTCTGGTGTTCCAACAAAGTCTTTATTTGGAGTGAACGTTACTTCTCCTGTAGTTGGATTTAATTTGTACGTTCCTACTTGTTTACCATCTTTCATTGCTGGTAATTCTGTCTTGTCAGTTGGTTCTCCTGTTTCTGGGTCGATGAATTTCGCTGGTTGATCATCATCGATTTTCATTGGAACTTCTGGATCTCCCGCTGTAAATTGCGGTGTTTCTTTTTGTTCTTTCCCTTGTTTTCCAGTTGATGTTTTATCTTCACCGCTTGGCGTTACTTCCGTTACGGTTGGTGTGTACTTCGCTGTCGCTGGAGTGCCGTTGGCATCTTTAGCTTGAACAGTGACACCTTCTGGTGTTCCAACAAAGTCTTTATTTGGAGTGAACGTTACTTCTCCTGTAGTTGGATTTAATTTGTACGTTCCCACTTGTTTACCATCTTTCATTGCTGGTAATTCTGTTTTGTCTGTTGGTTCATTCGTTGTTGGATCTACAAACTTCACTGGGTTTGAAGCATCTATCGTAAGTGGAACATCTGGATCTCCCGCTGTAAATTGCGGTGTTTCTTTTTGTTCTTTCCCTTGTTTTCCAGTTGATGTTTTATCTTCACCGCTTGGCGTTACTTCCGTTACGGTTGGTGTGTACTTCGCTGTTGCTGGAGTGCCGTTGGCATCTTTTGCTTGGACAGTGACACCTTCTGGTGTTCCAACAAAGTCTTTATTCGGCGTAAACGTAATTTCTCCTGTGGTTGGATTTAGTTTATACGTTCCCACTTGTTTACCATCTTTCATCGCTGGTAATTCTGTCTTATCTGTCGGTTCTTTCGTTGTTGGATCTACAAACTTCACTGGGTTTGAAGCATCAATCGTAAGTGGAACATCTGGATCTCCCGCTGTAAATTGCGGTGTTTCTTTTTGTTCTTTCCCTTGTTTTCCAGTTGATGTTTTATCTTCACCGCTTGGCGTTACTTCCGTTACGGTTGGTGTGTACTTCGCCGTCGCTGGAGTGCCGTTAGCATCTTTAGCTTGGACAGTGACACCTTCTGGTGTTCCAACAAAGTCTTTATTCGGCGTAAACGTAATTTCTCCTGTAGTTGGATTTAGTTTATACGTTCCCACTTGTTTACCATCTTTCATCGCTGGTAATTCTGTCTTGTCAGTTGGTTCTCCTGTTTCTGGGTCGATGAATTTCGCTGGTTGATCACCATCGATTTTCATTGGAACTTCTGGATCTCCCGCTGTAAATTGCGGTGTTTCTTTTTGTTCTTTCCCTTGTTTTCCAGTTGATGTTTTATCTTCACCTCTTGGTGTTACTTCCGTTACGGTTGGTGTGTACTTCGCCGTTGCAGGCGTGCCGTTGGCATCTTTTGCTTGAACGGAAATTCCTTCTGGTGTACCAACAAAATCTTTATTTGGCGTAAACGTAATTTCTCCAGTTGTCGGATTTAGTTTATACGTTCCCACTTGTTTACCATCTTTCATCGCTGGTAATTCTGTCTTATCTGTCGGTTCTTTCGTTGTTGGATCTATAAACTTCACTGGGTTTGAAGCATCAATCGTAAGTGGAACTTCTGGATCTCCCGCTGTAAATTGCGGTGTTTCTTTTTGTTCTTTCCCTTGTTTTCCAGTTGATGTTTTATCTTCACCTCTTGGTGTTACTTCCGTTACGGTTGGCGTGTACTTCGCTGTCGCTGGAGTGCCGTTGGCATCTTTTGCTTGAACGGAAATTCCTTCTGGTGTTCCAACAAAATCTTTATTCGGCGTAAACGTAATTTCTCCTGTGGTTGGATTTAGTTTATACGTTCCCACTTGTTTACCATCTTTCATCGCTGGTAATTCTGTCTTATCTGTCGGTTCTTTCGTTGTTGGATCTATAAACTTCACTGGGTTTGAAGCATCAATCGTAAGTGGAACTTCTGGATCTCCCGCTGTAAATTGCGGTGTTTCTTTTTGTTCTTTTCCTTGTTTTCCAGTTGATGTTTTATCTTCACCTCTTGGTGTTACTTCCGTTACGGTTGGCGTGTACTTCGCTGTCGCTGGAGTGCCGTTGGCATCTTTTGCTTGAACGGAAATTCCTTCTGGTGTTCCAACAAAATCTTTATTTGGCGTAAACGTAATTTCTCCTGTAGTTGGATTTAGTTTATACGTTCCCACTTGTTTACCATCTTTCATCGCTGGTAATTCTGTCTTATCTGTTGGCTCATTCGTTGTTGGATCCACAAACTTCACTGGGTTTGAAGCATTCACAACCATTGGAATTATTTCTTCAGCTCCATCTTGTTGTTTAAACGTAATCGTTTCAGATTGAACTTGACCTTGTTTTCCTGTTGTCGTTTTATCTTCAGCGACTGGTTGAACAGGTAATACGGTTGGAATGTACTTCACTCCAGCAAGGACTCTACCTGTATTTGCTTCAACTACTTGGACTACAATTGGTTCTGGTGTCCCTCTAAAATCTTTATTTGGCGTAAACTTCACTTTTCCAGTTGTAGGTTCAATTTCGTATGTTCCAACTACTTGTCCATCTTTCATCGCAGGTGCACTATTTCCAATAGGGTTTCCTGTCTTAGGATCTACAATTTGCATTGGATTTTCACTAGAAGGAGTAACTGGACCAGCTGCATTCGTAAATTTCAAGGTTTTATCATGTTCTAACCCTTGCAACTCTTCTGAAGTGGCAGCGTCTGAAAGTGGAATCACCTTAGGAATGTAGCGACCATCCATTGTATTCGCTTGGTCACTAATCGTTGCAGCGGAATTATCTTTCGTATTCCAGCCTGAATCAACTCCATTATTGTCATGACGACGAATCGTAATTCCTTTACCAACTCCAACAAATCCAGCTTCAGGCACAAATTCAACTACAACATCTTTCCCTGTACCTGTAACTTTATATTTACCTTCACCAGAAACTGCATAATAACCTTCTGAATCAAGCGTCACTTTATTTCCATTTTCATCTACGATATATGGAGCAACGGTTTCATCGATAACAGCATCTTCTGTTTTTGAATATCTTTGTTTTCCTTGGGCAGTGAATTCAACGGTTCCTTTTTGAGTAACCCCTTGAACTCCTTCTGTCTCTGTCTTACTACCTTTTAGTGGGAAAATAACTTGTGTTTCAAAATCTTCAACTTCTCCGGACATAGACATTCCAGTTGGACTTTCAATATCTGGCGCATGTGTTGAAATACGAACACGTACCCCAAGTTTATGCAATTCTAAATCATTTAAAACGGGTCCGTTATTAAACGTTAAAACTGCATTTCCATCTGAAGTAATCGTTGTTTTTTCAGAGCGTTCATTTTCATCAAATTTACCATTGCGGTTGAAATCAATCCATCCATAAAGATAGGCTTCTGGACTTCCACCCGTATGTGCTTGAACAGTTAACGTATAGTTTCCAGGACGAGTACGTTCAATCGAAATCATTTCATTCGTTTTGCCTTTTAATTCTGCTGGCAAGATTTGATTAATGCCTTCGTCTCCAGAACCGTCTTTATCGTCCCCTTTCCAATCAGAACGATCTAGATTTTCATCCATATCCGGACGAGTATCCCCTAAGTATGGTTGATTTACTTTTGCTCCAGTAACTCCATTCACTTGGTTAACTGCGTGTGTCGCAAGACCATATGATTCCGGAGCATCACTTTCATCAAACGGTAAGAATCCAATCATCGCTGCTTGTTTCCCTGCAGCCATGACATAAATTCCAACTTCTGAAGCTCCTCGAGTCATTACAAGCGGTACTGAAAACGGACCTGCAGAATAGTTTGAACCAAACACTCCTGTTCCTAAACCACCTGTCTTCAAATCAGGACTTCCAAAGTACTTCCAGGCAACTGTTTTACCTTTTGACCCTACGCCCTCAGCATTTAAGATTTGACTTGCATTTTGACCAGGTAAATTTACCCCATCCACATTTACAGGCTTTCTGCCATTATAATTTTTAGCTGGATCAAAAGTATCCTTTGTATTTTGTGGGACGTAAGTACGAGTATTTGGAACTCCTTTTTTAGTCCATTCACCAATATGTTGCCACCCTGTTCCGTTTGTAGTAAACATTACTAATTCACCAGGGTTTGCTGATTCTGCATCGGCCATAACGATAGATGGTTTTACTGGTTTACCATTGTATGTCCCAGTAACTTCAAATTGAATACCGAAATTCCCACCATCAAATTCGGAAGTGATAACTGTTTTCTTTTTCCCAGTATCAATCCCTTCTTTACGAATCTCTGTCCACTCATTTTGTGCTTCAGCGATAACTTTTGCTTCTTCACCTGCTTGATAAGCTGCTCTTCCTTTTGGATTTCCAGAAGAACTAATATACCCATTTTTGGCATTTGGATCATAAGTAGCTTTTTCTTCAGGAGTAGCTCCTTGACTCTCCATACGTTTTCTATAGATTTCTGTTGCTTGGAAAGGTCTTAAAGACTTAATTGTTAATTTAACTTTATAACCCGGCATTACCTCTTTCGTATAGCTTGCTCCGACTTGAAGTGCTAATTTACCATCAGCTGTTCTGGTTGTGCCAGTCCAGTTTGCAGTATCCCCAAAATCCAACCAAGAAACTTGTTTTAAAACTTGATCCGCTAAGATTTGTGGAGTTAAACCTGGTTTTTCTACTTTGGGTTCAGATGTAGCATCGACAACGTCATCACCGATTTTATCGCTTGAAGTCGCTGGAGTTTCACGTTTTGAACGCGTACGAGGTTTATTTTCTGGTGCTACTGTTGTTTCTTCTTTTACTTCAGCAGCAGCCGTTGTTTCTTCAGCTTTGTCAGGTAATGCTGCTTCTTTTTCAGAAGTTTCTTTCGTTGTTTTCTCATTTTCCTCTTTTGGTTGAGAAGTTGTTGTTGTCGTCTCAGCAGTCGGTTCTACTTTTTGTGTAGCTTCTTTTACAGCCTTTTCTGCTTCAGTAGAGTCTTTTTTCGGACTTTCTTTAGTAGCTTCTTGTGTCGAAACCGCTGTACTTTCTACAGTATCAGCATGTACTGTTGTTTGACCTTGTACGAACATAAATCCTAAGGCAACAACAACAGAAGCCGTCCCTACGGATAATTTTTTAATAGCATATCGTGTTACTTTTGAACGTTTCTTGCGTTCATTCATTTGAACATTCTTTGAACTAAACATATCCTTCCTCTTTCTTTTCTCTATCTTTTTTATATTGTGAAATTTATTGATAACATCCCTTTTTTCACCACTACCTAACCACAGATTTTATCATACATTACATCATTTTCCAACTATGAAAACTCATAATTTGTTTGTGAATTATGATCTTTTCTCATTCATTTTTCCTATCTAAAAATTTATGATTGAAAATATGAATAAAATAAAACAGCATTATTTATTTTCAGAAAATAAATAATGCTGTTTTATGCTTGATTTTATTTGATTTTTCTATCTACGACGGTCTCTTTTGGAACTTGTTTTCAAAAATTTTCTAAGGACGTAAAACACAAGTACAATCCCAAAAAAGAATACCCAAAACAGAAGTGGAAGTTTCTTTATAAAATGAACAGTCTTATTCCAAATAATTTTAGGAATCCATTGACTAGCCTCAGTTGTTGTTTCTTCATAAGTAGATTCAACAGCTTCATCTGGCTCTTTCTCAACAGAAAAAGTTAATTCCTGTTCATAAATCGTCCCTTGAGGTGTTGCAACTTTTAAGTGATTCCCCTCAATTTGATAGGTTGCAGTCTTTCCTTTTTCAGTAAAAACCTTCACTGCATGATCTAATTTCACTTTTTGGCCTTGAATGGTTTGAATCCCAGGATTGAATAAAGTTTGTGCCTCATATTGCTTTAAGACATAACTCAACAAAGCATTTCCGATTTTATGACGATTATACTCTCCAGCAGCACTAGTCCACTCACTCACACCTAAAACAATATCTAATAGTTCCACTCCGTCTTTTTGATAAATCCCAATATAGTTAAATCCATCTCTTTCACTAGTTCCCGTTTTTAAACCAATAATACCAGGATACGCTAATAAATCCCCTTGAACCGAATGATTGGTGTTTTTAATCGTTTGTGCATACGGTGTTCCACTCATAACCGTAAGTGTGCTATTTCTCGTATACTGAGTGATTTCTGGGTGTGATTTATATAATGCTATCACCATTTTGGCTAGGTCTCTAGCAGTCGTTTGGTTGGGTTGATTCATTGAATGTCTTTTAACTGTATAATGACCTTGGAAATCTTCCGCCACCGCACCAGTAGCACCTTCGAATTTAGTATTCGTCATTCCTAATTCTTTGGCCTTTTGATTCATTAAGTCTACAAATTCATCCGAATTATCATTCACCAGATGTGACAAAAGAATCGTAGCCGCGTTAGAAGAAGGAAGGAGTGCCATTTTTACAAGTTCCTCCACTGGATACTCGACTCCAGCAGTTAGCGGAACATTACTTAAGGCTGTAATTTTAGAAATAGCTTCATCTGTTGCGGTTGGGACTACTTTATCACTTAAGCTTATTTTCCCTTCTTTAATCGCATCATAAACGATAAAAATCGTCATTAATTTACTTAAGCTAGCAGGATCTACCGCCCTATCAGGATTTTCCTGCCATAGTATTTCACCATTCGCTATACTCACAACTAGTGAAGCTTTCGGTGTATCTGAAGAGCTAATCTCATACCCTTCATCTTTAACTACTTTTAAAATAGATTCTTGTGCGTTCACTGTGGATATTGTACCGATAACTCCCATCATCAATAAAAACAAGACGCAAACTAATTTGATTATTTTTTTCATTATTTTTCCCCTTAAAACATCTCCTCTCATTTTATTGAATTCTCCCTCTTTTTGCAATAAAACTTAATACAAATCTAAATCATTTTTCTAAACTTAAGAACTCCTCTTAAAATGATACAGTTATTCTTATAATTATTGAACATAGCCCAAAGTACGGTGTGTTTTAAGAGTTCCATAAGGAGCAGATACTTTCTTCCCGCACCTCACTATTTCGAGGGAGTCGAAGTTTGGACATGAACACACCATTTATCTAATTTCACCAAACAAGTTTCTAAAACTTCTTATTTGATGTCCAAAAACACGAAGCTCAGTAGGCTTGAGACCGAGACTCAATCCTGTGAGTAGCACACTCTCTGTCATAGCATCTCTCCATTGACGAGGGTGTTGAAACGATGGACGTATCCAATCAAATAAGCTAACTTCACTAAACCAGTTTCCAAAGCACGCTGCTTTTAAGGTAAAACATAAAGAGCCTCGGATACCAATAATCATAAGAATAACGTGCGTAACCAATTTGAATTACACTCTCTTGAAAATTTATTTTCTAGAGAGTGTTTGAATCTTGGTAGCCTCAAGACCTTGGCTTGAGGCGATACAGTTATTCTTATAATTATTAAGTGTAGCCGAAAGCTCAATATGTTTTAAAAACTCTATAAGAAGCAGATAATTTATCCCTGCACTTCTCCATTTACAAGAGTGTTGAAGTTTGGATATGAATACACCAATAAACTTATTTCACAAAACTGATTCCTAAATTACCATATTTGGTAATCAAAAATACGAAGTGATTTCGGAGTCTATAGTGGTAACAATAGCGACCACAACTGATGTGAATTAGGGAATCTTCGAAATTTATTTCGTAGAGTCCCTTTGAAGCTCAACCCCAGACTCAATCGGTGAGGAGCACATACTCTGTCCAAGCTCCGGTTCATTTGCGAGGCCGATGAAAACATGGATGTGTCCGTCAAATGGGCCTATTTTCAATAAACATGTTCCTAATGCACCCAACTTTTTACTGTAAATCACAAAGAGCCTCGGATACCAATAATCATAAGAATAACGTGCGTAATCAATGTGAATTACACTCTCTTGAAAATTCATTTTCTAGAGAGTGTTTGAAGCTTGGTAGCCTCAAGACCTCGGCTTGAGGCGGTACAGTTATTCTTATAATTATTGAACGTAGCCGAAGGCTCTATGTGTTTTACCTTTGCGTCAACAAAAAACAGGCTCCTTTTCAGGAACCTGTTTGGATAGAAATTACATCCATTTTGAATAGTCTTCATCATCCATCGCTTCAACACTACCGAGTAAGTACCCATTCCCAA
The DNA here is from genome assembly GCF_025150565.1 of Granulicatella adiacens ATCC 49175. NCBI lineage: Bacteria > Bacillati > Bacillota > Bacilli > Lactobacillales > Carnobacteriaceae > Granulicatella > Granulicatella adiacens. The sequence continues at coordinate 1,276,071 of NZ_CP102283.1, forward strand.
CTTGCGAGAAGAAGTCATGGTTACTTGTACCTGTTGAAATCCCGTTCATTACAATTGGATCCACATCTTCAGCAGTATCCGGGAACAATGGATCAAACCCTAAGTTTTGAAGTGCCTTATTCGCATTATAACGAATGAACACTTTCACCTTTTCAGTCCAACCAACTTGGTCATAAATAGATTGTGTATACTTCACTTCGTTTTGGTAAAGTTCCAAGCATAAGTTGTATACCCACATCTTCATTTCTTCTTGTTCTTGTTCTGACAATTCGTTGTAGCCTTGTTGGAACTTGTAACCAGTGTAAGTTCCGTGAACCGACTCGTCACGAATGATTAACTTGATGATTTCAGCCACGTTAGCAAGTTTGTTGTTTCCTAAGTAGTAAAGTGGTGTAAAGAATCCACTGTAGAATAGGAAAGTTTCAAGCATAGTAGAAGCCACTTTCATCTTCAAAGCATCTTTACTTTGATAGATTTCATTAATCTTTTTCGCTTTGAATTGTAAGTATTCATTATTATTTGTCCATTCGAAAATATCTTCGATTTCTGCTTTTGTATGCAAAGTACTGAAGATAGTTGAGTAACTTTTCGCGTGAACAGATTCCATAAATTGAATGTTATTCCATACGGCTTCTTCGTGTTGCGTGCGCACGTAATCTTTCATTAAGCTTGCACCTTCTTCTGATTGAAGCGTATCTAATAATGTTAATCCACCGAACACTTTACCCACAACATCTTTTTCTGCAGGTGATAAAGTTCTCCAGTCGTCTAAGTCGTTTGATACTGGAATACGTGTATCTAACCAGAATTGCTCTGTTAGTTTTTCCCAAGTTAATTTATCGATCATGTCTTCCACTTGGTTCCAGTCAATCGCTTTATAGTACTCTACTGGTTGTGTAGAATTTTGAGAAAGAATCTCATTAAAATATCGTTTTGTACTCATGAGCTTTTGTCCTTTCTTTCGTATTCCCATTAAATGCTACAGCTTTCGCAAGCATTACTTCCGATTTCATCGTTGTTTTCTGTAAATGTACGTACATAGTAGATTGACTTGATGCCTTTATTCCACGCATAGTTACGTAAAATGTTTAAGTCACGGGTTGTCATCTTGTTTGTACGTCCTTCTTTCCATTCATATAATCCTTCAGGAAGTTCTGAACGCATGAATAATGTCAAACTCATCCCTTGGTCAATATGTTTTTGAGCTGCTGCGTATACGTCGATTACTTTACGCATATCGATATCGTATGCTGATTTGTAGAATGGTAAAGTATCGTTTGATAAGAATGGAGCTGGATAATAAGTCTTACCAGTCTTCTTCTCTTGACGTTCTTCAATTAAACGAGTGATTGGGTGTAATGAAGCACTTGTTTCGTTTACGTAGCTGATTGAACCAGTTGGCGCAATTGCTAAACGGTTTTGGTGATATAATCCACCGCTCATTACTTCTTCTTTCAATTGTTTCCAATCTTCTACAGTTGGAATTGGAAGTTTCGCAAAGATTTTCTTCACTTTATCAGATTGAATTTGTACCTCTTCAGCAATGTAGCTGTCGAAATATTCACCTGTTGCGTATTTAGAACGTTCGAAACCTTCGAACGATTTACCGCGTTCTTTGGCAATCTTGTTACTTGCTTTCAATGTGTAGAAGTTCAACATTCTGAAGTATAAATCAGTGGCTTCGATAGACTCAGGTGAACCGTATTCCATTTGATTTAATGCAAAGAATGTGTGTAAGCCCATCGCCCCAAGACCGATAGTATGTGCTTTGCTGTTTCCGTTTTTAACCGTTGGAACCGCATCGATACTTGAGTGGTCTGTTACGAATGTTAACGCACGAACGGCTACATCTACAGAGCGGTCGAAGTCAGGTGATTTCATTAAGTTCACGATGTTTGTTGAACCTAAGTTACAGCTGATATCTGTTCCTAAGTGTTCATACTCTTGAGCGTTGTTAATCACTGAAGGTTCTTGCACTTGTAGGATTTCAGAACATAAATTACTCATGATAATCTTTCCATCGATTGGGTTTACACGGTTTGCTGTATCGATGTTCACCACATATGGATATCCAGATTCTTGTTGTAATTTACTAATTTCGTTTTCTAAGTCACGCGCACGTAATTTAGATTTACGGATTTCAGGATTGTTCACCATGTTGTCATATTCTTTGGTAATGTCCACATATGAGAATGGTACGCCATAAATACGTTCTACATCGTATGGGCTGAATAAGTACATAATGTCGTCGTTTTTGATTAATTCGTAGAATTTATCTGGGACAACAAGTCCAAGTGATAATGTCTTCACACGCACTTTTTCGTCTGCATTTTCTTTTTTCGTAGATAGGAACGATACGATATCTGGATGGAATACGTTTAAGTAAACCGCACCGGCACCGTTACGTTGACCTAATTGGTTAGAGTAACTGAAACTATCTTCTAATAATTTCATAATTGGAACAACACCGCTTGATGCATTCTCAATTTTCTTGATTGGGTCACCTGCTGCACGAACGTTGGACAAGCTTACCCCTACTCCTCCCCCAATTCTTGATAATTGGAGAGCTGAGTTGATGGTACGACCGATACTGTTCATATCGTCTGTTGTTTGAATTAAGAAGCATGAAACGAGTTCTCCACGACGTTTTCTTCCGGCATTCAAGAATGTTGGTGTTGCTGGTTGGTAACGTTGTGTAATCATTTCTTCTGCTAAATCATGTGCTAATTGCTCATCGCCATCCGCTAAGAAAAGAGCGTTAAATACAATACGATCTTCAAAACGTTCTAAGTAACGTTGACCATCGTTTGTCTTCATTGCATATTGTTTGTAGAATTTGAACGCTGACATGAATGAACGGAAACGGAATTTTTTCTTGTACGTTTCTTTCATTAATTTCTTAACGAATTTACGGTTGTATTTTCCTAAAAATTCTGCTTCTAAATAATCGTGTTCGATTAAGTAATCTAGTTTTTCATCTAATGTATAGAAGAAAACTGTATTTGGGTTTACGTGTTCTAAGAAGAATGCACGAACCGCTTCACGATCTTTATGCAATGGAATTTTCCCATCAACTGGACGGTTTAACTCATTGTTTAATGCGAAGTATGTAACTTCTTGAGTCTTGTTCATTAATTTTGGACTATCCAATCTCTCTCACCTTTTCTATTAGTATTTGTACATCTTTATCTGTACCTTGGTTTTCAAAACGATGAAGTAAAGGAACATCATATCTTCTCGCTAACTCTTTGGAATTCGAACAAAAACTCGTGTTAAAATTGCGATTCCCTGAACCAGCAACTCCCATTAACAGCTTTCTGTTCTCTTCAAAATCAATAAATTCGTAAAAAAAATTCGCCACTTGATCTCCATAAGTTGGTGTAATGACGATATAAGGCTCTTTCATTTGTAATGTAGGATTTTTCTTAGAAATTTCAATAAAATCCCAACCCAATTTTTTTACGAATTGTCTTGTTTTTCCAGTTAGTGATAAATAAACGACTTTCACAATATCTCCATTCCGAAATAGAAATACAAGAAAATGCATTCCAATCTCACTTGAAACTCACGAAATTAATTATATCTAGTCTAGTTCTTTTTTGCAATTTTTTTACAACATTTTGTATCATTCTTTTTAGACAACACAAAATATAGTTGGTGAAATCGATGTTTTTCGACATTTAGTATTCAGGTCATTTATCGCATATTTGACAGAATCAGTCGACGATTGTAGACTAAAAGCGAAAGGAGTTCTATACTATGACTGAATTTCAACCAATGAGCCCATCAGAACGCCAAGTCATGCGCGTATTATGGGCAAACCCAAGTAGTACAAGTGGATTTATCATCGAACAACTGCAGAAATCATTCCCTTGGAGTGAATCAACTGTAAAAACGCTTATTATTCGCCTCACAAAGAAAGGCTATATTCAAATCGATAATCGAAAGAAACCCTTCCACTATTCTGCTACGATTTTGGAAAAAGAGCAACTCGACCAAGAGACGGATGCACTTCTTGAACAAGTATGCCACAAACAAAATGGAAATTTACTCCATACTCTAATCAATAAAGCCACCTTAAGCCAAGATGACATTCAAGTATTAGTGAATGCCTTAAAAGAGAAAGCTGCCACCGCTCCTACTTCTGTTGCGTGCAACTGCTTACCTGGGCAATGTAATTGCCATCACCATCACTAACATAAAAACCTATTGCTTAAAGCCATAATGACTTTAAACAATAGGTTATTTTTATTTTCAATTTATTCCAATTTGCACTATTTAAAATTCTCGCTAAATGACTATGAATCTTACGGATTTAATAGTAACAGTAATGGGAAGGATATTAAAACGAATAAGAGGGAGTTAGGAATTTATTCCTTACTCCCTCTTTGAGGCTTTAAAGGTGCAAGACCAAGGCTTGCACCGGTATCCCATTACAACTACTATTCCTATATCCGTCATAGATTCATAGTCATTGCCAACTACGATTTCAAATAGTCCTTCGCATCTTTAAAGAAGCTTGCAATAATCATAATGATAATAATCCCAATTGGGAAGGCTGCAATAATGGCTACCGACTGAAGATTATACATTGAATTTTCAGAGAAAATCAATGCGATTGGGAATAAAATCAGTACTAATGACCAAAACATACGAACACGCTTATCACTATCATGCGTATGCGTTAATTCTTTATAAGAATAAGCAGAAACTACGAGTGTTAATGCATCGAACGTCGTCGCGTAGAAAGCAATCATTGTAACAGCCAGAAGTAGCAATCCAATATTCGCTAATGGCATTGTCTCAAAAATTTTAAGAATGGCTGCAGCATAATCCGCATTTGTATTTAAAATTCCTGTAATATCTAAGCCATGCTTTAATTGTTGCGCAAGTCCGTAGTTCCCAAGAATAATAAATGCTGTAAATGTTCCTGCGATTCCCCATGCATATCCACCTAGAACCGTATTTTTAACAGTACGGCCTTTTGAAATACTACCGATAAAGAATGGCGTCGCTACACACCATACCATCCAATAAGACCAGTAGTAAATCGTCCATTTTTGAGGGAAACTTGTCTCGCGAAGTGGATCTAACCATGTGGACATTCCGATAAAGTTTTGAACAAGATTTCCAATTGCGCTAAATCCTGTTTCTAAAATATAAACGGTCTCTCCTCCTAGGAATAGGAAATAAGCAAGAAGTGCAAAGAATAAGTACGTACAAATGGCTGCTAATTTTGAGACAGCTTCCATTCCTAACATAACAGTGCTTGTATAGACTACTGCAATTAATAATAATACAACAATCGTAATTAGTTTCGAATTTTGAATTCCAAATACTTGGCTCATGGCCGCTGAAAGAAGTGGGGTCGCTAGTGAGAACGTTGTTGCTGTCCCTGCTATTAAGGCAAAGATAGCGATTAAGTCAATGACTTTTCCCATCCATCCGTCTACTTTATCTCCTAAAAGAGGACGACAAGCTTCTGAAAATTTTTGTTTTTCTACTTTTCGATTATGTAACATAAATCCAAAAGCGACGGCTAACATAATGTAGAATCCCCAGGCAATAGGTCCCCAGTGGAATAACGGGAATGTCGAAGCCCATTTTTGAATGCTACCAAGCTCTCCAAGATAAGACTCTTGCGCATAGAGTGCCCACTCAATCATGGCATAGAACACAATATCTGCTGCCATCGTAGAAGTAAAAATCATCACTCCCCATTGGAAATTTGAATATTCTACTTTAGATTCATTCCCACCTAATACGATACGTCCATATTTAGAGAAAGCTACATACATACTACACAGGAATACACCAACTCCTAACATGGCATAATAAATACTGAATTGGTCTCCTAGAAAACCTCGAACTCCTTCAAGTACTGCAGAACTAGAATCCGGGAATATCAAAAATAATAGTCCTAGAAATAATACTCCAAATAATGGTACTAGTGTAGCAATCCAGTCAATTTCATCTCTTAACGATTTTTTCTCCAATTCATTATTCATAATGAGCCTCCTCTAATAAAGTTTGATACGATGCATCCATTGTTACCAATTCTTCCAAGCTATCGATTTCTACGATATCTCCCTGTTGCATTGGGTAGATGCCCATTTCATATTCTGTGGGGTAACAAAACATCGCTACATCATCCCAATAAATGTCATGATGTTTCTTTTCTTCAAACTCGATTTCCAAATGATGTTTTAACTTTTGTCCGTCTTCTTTCGTCCAACGAGAAATGCTATATAATTGCCATCCCTTTTCTCCACCAGTACGACTACAGCTGGTAACAACTCCATCCGTATTCACTTGCATGAGCCATTCATCCGTTCCATTTTCTACAGGAATACAAGCGTAACCTGAGCGTGTAAACTCTGGATGTAAGATGTCACTGTTAAAAATCAATTGGTCACCATCTAAAATAATAGCTTCTTCTAAATGATCTCTGACAGCATAAAGAGAAGAGATATTGTTGGCAGTATCAAAATAAGGATTTTCTACAATGGTAATATTTGGATAATCTGCTTTTAACTCAGAAAATTTTTCCTTTAAATAACCGACAACCACGTAAATCTCTTGAATTCCTTGTTCATATAAGGCATCGATTACCGTATCAATCATTCTTTTCCCATTTACTTTTACTAATGGTTTTGGGATTTCATTAGTTATTGGACGCATTCGTGTCCCTTTTCCCGCTGCCATTATAATTGCTCGTTTAATCGTATGTGTCATTATTTTTCCTCTTTTGCTAATTCTTCTTGCACAATGCGATAGAAGTCTTTGGCATAACGATATTGCATGAGTGAATATTCACCAAAATCAACACCTAGTGTGCGTTTATATTCGCACCAGTTGCTCCAAAGCATTCCGCTAACGGCCATATACGCATAAATTTTAATACGCGTTATCTTTTCGCATTTTCCTTCAAAATAAAGGTCCATTAATTCGTCTGCTTGTTTACGGTCATATCCAGCATAAATACAAAACATTGCAATATCGATATGTGGATCTTGCATTCCTGCATATTCCCAGTCAATCAGTCGAATATCTCCTTCTTTCGTGAAAAGAAAATTATCGTAGACTGAATCTATATGGCTTAGAACTGGCTCCTTTTTATACTTTTCTACAAAACTCTTTAAGCTTAATATTTCATTTTGCGTTTTTTCATGATCTTTATAGTAAGACGCTTGACCGTTCCATAAACTTTGATAAAACACGATTTGTTTAAATGGATCAAATGTATGAGCGACTTTCAGTTTAGACGCATGGAACTCACGAAGTTTTGCCATACAACGTTTCAAATCTTCTTTATTTTCACTATCACAAGAGCGTGCTCCATCTAGATAGGCTGTAATCTTATATCCATTCTCAGGATTCATATATACAACATCGTCACAGATTTTTTTGCCTTCTAACACGCGGTATACATCAGCTTCTTCCTTACGATTGATGAGATGATCCGTTCCTTCTCCTGGAATACGCATAATGTATTTTTGTTCTTTACAAGTAAATAAGAAGCTACGATTCGTCATTCCTTTTTTTAATACTTCAATATTTACAATTTCCTCTAAAGGTACTCCTAATGCTTTTGAAATGTTGATTAAAGCATCTGTTTCTAAATGACTGGAGGAATGGTCGATTTCACGTAACTGCTCGTAAGTATTAATTTCAGCAATCTTTTTATCATCAATCATTTTTGGATATACAATGTACTTTTTATCTTTATCCTCTAAAGTAACTTCCCAGAAAGATTTTTCATGCCTTTTTTCTTCAGCAGCTATATTTAATTGTTTGGTCACCACTTTAGCTTCTTTTTCAGCAAGATAGCAAATTCCGTATGGGCGGTTTCCTTTTCTTCTTTTCTCACTCGTGATGATTTCTTGCTTTTTATTCACTCTAAAATAGCTTTGTTCCACTTCCTCATGTCCCATTAAATACCAAGAGTATAATTCATCCTCTTCAAAGGGACTCTCCTCACACCACAAGTCACAAGGGACAATATACGTGTTTCCTAAGATTCCAGCAACTCGTTGTAATGAATAAAAATTATTTTTCGTAGCATAATCTGGATTCACTGCTAATTTTACTTGAAAATCATCAATTAAATACTCGTACTGTTCTTTCATAAAGCCTACGACCACAGTGATATCTGATACTCCCACTTCTTGTAATTGTTTAATCAATCGCTCAATAAGTGGTTCATTTTTGACTTCTAGAAGTCCTTTTGGCGTTTCTGTATTGATGGGAACCATTCGCATCCCAAAGCCAGCTGCCAAGATTACTGCATTTTTAGGTTTATTTTTTTTGAATAACGTTTTTGCCTTACTAGTCATTCGAAATTCTTCATCGACTAGCTTTAATTCTCTTAATTTTTTAATTTCACGATTCACCAGTCCCAGAGAATAACCTGATAAATCTGCCAATTCTCGTTGATTATGAATAGCGTTCTTTTTGATTAATTTCAACAAATCTAAATTAACTTTGTTCATAAAATTCACCTCTTTTGTTTTCGTGAACAAAAACAGTATACTATGTATTCAATGAAGGTACAAGCCTTTTAAAGTAAAAAAATCCTTAAATACAAAAAAAGATGAGCAAATGCTCATCTTTTTACGCTATAAAATCAATATTGAGTCTCATGGATAAGATACCTGCCTCACTCTTTAAGTAAAACCCATATTTATCCACACTATAATCGACTACATTTTTCTGGTCAAACATCATTTCATAGCGACTAGAGACATAAACTTTTCCCAAATTAGTCTCTAATAACTTGTCGAACTTTCGATGTAAAGTAGACTCCTCTTCTTTCTTTAAAATGACTAAATGATACTTCTCATTAACTTGGCAATGACACCCTCCGCCTTCGTCGTAGAAAGGACTATCTCCATCAGCATAATCCATAACGAAAAAAACATCTGTTAATCCTTTTTCATTCATTAATTTTAATAGTTTATCTTTAGCTGTTTCACTAAACCAAATTTCCATCGTTTTCTCTCTTTCTATCGAAAAAGGAGACCTCCTTTTGGTCCCCTTCTAAATTGATTATTGTTGTTCTTCTTCAGTAAGGTGCTCAGTTCTTTTAGCACGTTTTTCGATAATTGAATCAATTGTCGGTGGTGTCACTTCAATTTGTGAAGGTGTATTTAACACCATATCCCACTCTTCATTTTTAATCATTTCTAATTGTGTTTGACTTAAGATTTGAAGACGTTGACGGAAAATACGCGTTTCCTTCTTAATTGCGTCTGTTTCACGATTAATTTGAGTCGCTTTTTCAGCTGCCTCTTTTAATAATTCCTCAGCTGTTTTTTCTGCTTCAAAAATAATGATTTCCGCATCTTTACGCGCATTTTCACGTAGTCTGTCTGCTGCTTCTTGAGCTACAATAATAGATTTATTCAAAGTTTCTTGAATAGAAGTAAAGTATTCTACTTTTTCTTCATTAAATTTCACACGTTTTTCTAAATCTTTATTTTCACGAATTAAATGTTCTAATTCTTTTTTTACTTCATCCAAAAACTCATTAACTTCTTCTGGATCGAAGCCTTTGAATTTTGTTGAAAAATCTTTATTATGAATATCGTTTGGTGTAATTGACATAAATAACTCCCCTTTATTTTTTATTTTTTTCTAAAAGACCAAGTTCGATTTTAATTTTATCTTTTTTTGTTCGCCCTTCGATTTTTTGAATTTGAAGGCGTCCATATCCGCGAATGGATACAATATCTAAAATTTCCAGCAAAAAGTCCGGGCGATTCTCTTCGGTCCAATTCACCTTTACTTTACCACTTTCTATCATTTCTTTTGAACGCTGTCTTGACACATTAAATACGGAAGCAATCACTGTATCTAAACGAAGAGAACTTACAACTGTTTGAATATTTGTCCAATGATCCACTGGAACAATTAATTTCGTATAGTCGACTTCTTCAAGCCTTACAGCAACTTTCCCAATTTTTTCTAGCTGTTGTTTGATATATTCTTTCATATTTTGAGCACAGAATAATTGCCAGTCTTCTCCGTTAGAAATAATATCGCCAATCAGACTACGGTCAAACCCAAGGCTCATCAGTGACCCAAGAATCTTACCATGCCCCAGTGTTGCGAATTTCTTCGGATATTGAATATGAAAAAGAGCATTTTCGAAATCCTCTAAAGTTGGCTCATAATAATCCGGACAAATCATACAACGTTTTCGTTCAGCATCAATATACCCGCCATCAAAGTAGTAACGAACATCATCATACTGACCCACGATCGCCTCCACAATAAACTGTTGGCGTGGATCAAGATAATTCGTCAATACAGGCGCGTACTGCAAACGTACTTCTTCTACCCATTCTTCCACTTGCTTTAGAAAAGAGATTTCCTCTTTTCTAAAATGTTGCTCAACTCCACTGCCCATAATTCTTCACCTTATTAAAAAATCAAACGTATGAAACTAACAAACACTAAATTGATAAAAAATACAACGACCATAGCCGTCACCAATGCTAAACTATAATTACCAATTCTCACATCTTTAAAAAGACTTACAAAAGGTCTACATGCTTTATCTAACAATTCTTCAATAAACATCGGAAGATACAGATTCCAATAAATATTTAACCCATATGCAATTAAAAATAATGTATAAACTGACGCAATATAAGTAGACCATTCAATTAGTAAACTTGCCATCATCATTCTCCTCTAAAACTCAGGACGTCGAAAAGCATCTCCTGCTTCCTCGTCAAAGTTTCCTTGTACTTGAAAATTCGCCGGTGAGCAGATAAAAATTTCATCTCTTACTTTTTGAACATCACCATTAATAGCATACGCCACTCCTACTACAAAATCAATGACACGTTTTGCATCTTTTGGTTCCATCCGTTTAAAGTTAATGAGTACTGCTTCCCCTTTTAAGAGAGCATCTGCTATGCGTTCCGCTTCAGAATAAACGCTAGGCTCCATCACATAAATTTTAGATGTTTTCTTTACTCCTGGGCTTTGGAAAGGAACGACATTCGAAGCGTTCGATCTAGAACAAAGTGGAGTCTGAGTATTTTCCTCAGTCTCTTCCACATATTCAAACTGATCATCTTCTTCATAGTAGTCATCTTCAGGACTTAAAAAGTTTTTAACACGATTCATGAATCCCATTATTCTTCCTCCGTTTCAAACCAGCTTGTGCCAATTCGAATATATGTTGCGCCACACTGGATAGCGATTGGAAAATCTCCACTCATCCCCATACTTAACTGGAGCGGTTGTGATAATTTTTCCTTTTCTTCAATCTTTTTAGCTAGTTGTGCTAAACGCGAAAAAAAGAAGCGAATTTCTTCATCGCTTGCTTCAAAAGGCGCCATCGTCATTAGCCCAGCAACATGAATTTTTTCATACTGTTTACTCTCTTTATATGCGCTAAAAGCCTCTTCAGGTGAAAAACCATGTTTCGTTTCTTCACCAGAGACATTTATTTCTAACAGACAGTCCAAAGGTTGCTCGAGACGTTTATCAATCTCACTCATAATAGAGAGTCTATCAAGAGCGTGGAATAAATCAATGTGATTAATAACTTGTTTTACTTTCCGCTTTTGCAAAGGACCGATTAAATGCCAGATAATATCCTCTTGGGGAAATTGTTCCTGCCGTTCAAGTAGTTTTTCAACACGATTCTCCGCAAAATGTCGAAAACCCAAATCATACATCTCTTGAACTTCATCCTGAGATCGATTTTTCGTCACAACAATAGGACAAACTTCCGTAGATAGTCTATGAACTTGGTTACAAGAAGATGCAACCAAGTTCATAATACGACTTACATTCTGTTTAATGATACTCATTAATTTCTATTTCTTTTTCTGAAAAATGGCGGAGTATCTAATCCATCATTTTCAGCTTGTTTTGGCTCAGAAGGAGCTTCTACAAAATTGCTTTGCGCAAATGGTGAATCTGCATCAGTTGATGAAGAAGTATCACGCACTGTAGTTTCACGACGGATATCCCAGTCACCAAACAAGTCTTTTTCTGCTTTCTTTTCTTCAACAACTTGTGGTTTTGAAGGTACTTGTTTCTCTTGGAAAGTTTGAGGGTTATTCCCTAAATCTTTACGAGTTGAAGTACTGCTTGTAAATGGAGAACGGTTAGCGCGAGTTACTGACTTTTTTTCATGTTTACGCTCCTCGTCAATTCCTGTTGCGATAACAGTAACAATGACTTCATCTCCTAGGTTTTCATTGATTGAAGTACCGAAGATAATGTTTACTTCACTTGTTGAAGCTGCTGCAACGATATCAGAAGCGTCTTGTGCTTCAAATAATGTTAAGTCTGCACCACCAGTGATGTTTAATAGGATTTGTTCTGCTCCATCGATAGATACTTCTAATAATGGTGAAGAAATAGCTTTCTTCGTAGCTTCTGCCGTACGGTTTTCACCACTAGCAACACCAATCCCCATTAATGCTGAACCTTGATCTTTCATCACTGTCTTCACATCAGCGAAGTCCAAGTTAACGTAACCAGGTGCAGTAATTAAATCAGAGATTCCTTGTACCCCTTGACGTAATACATTATCAGCTTCACGGAAAGCTTCTAACATAGGAGTCTTTTTATCAACGATTTCTAATAAGCGGTTATTTGAAATCGTTACTAATGTATCTACGTTTGCTTTTAATTGTGCAACACCTTCTGCAGCGAAGCGACCACGTTTTGGTCCTTCAAAGCTAAATGGACGTGTAACAACCCCCACTGTTAATGCGCCTAACTCTTTCGCAATACGAGCAACAACTGGTGCAGCACCTGTACCAGTACCTCCACCCATACCAGCAGTAACGAAGATTAAGTCTGCGCCAACTAAAGCTTCGCGAATTTGTTCTTCACTTTCTTCTGCAGCTTTTAGACCGATATCAGGTAATGATCCAGCACCTAAACCTTTTGTTAATTTTGGTCCTAATTGAATTTTAGTTTCAGCTTCTGAGTTTCTTAAAGCTTGAGTATCAGTGTTTGCTACGATGAACTCTACACCTTGTACTCCTTCTGCAATCATACGGTTAACAGCGTTGTTACCAGCACCACCAACACCAATGACTTTAATAACTGCGCCATCTAAATTTGTATCGAATTCGAAATCCATTATATTTCCTCCTTGGTTCTCTTCTTAATTTTCGTCAATAAACATTTTAAAGAAGTTCTTCACTTTTGCTCCAAACCCTTGTTCTTCACCACTTGCTTCTTGTTCAACATCTTGTGGTTGTTGAACTGGAGCTGTTGGTTGAACTTGTACAGGTGCACTTTTTGGAGTGCTTTGTACTGGACGTTGTTCTACACCAGGTTTCCCTTTTTGTGCGATACGGTGAACATCATCTAAGCTTGCAGCATATTGAATTAACCCCATACTAGTTGCATAAATAGGATTTCTCATTCCCATTTGCTCAGGAATATAAGTTTTCACTTGTACTCCAAAAATTTCTTGTGCTAACTCTTGAACTCCTGCAAGTGAAGAAGCTCCACCCGTTAACACGATTCCTCCTGGAAGTTTTAATGCTTCCACTTGGTCTAGAGCACGTTTTACCGTTTCAAAAGTTTGAACGACACGAGCTTCAATAATTTCTGATAAGTAATGTTCATCTACTTTTATTGGATCTTTCTTTCCAATCGTTTCAACTGGGAAAAATTCATCTGCACTCGTTTCTGATGAGATTGCATATCCATATTCACGTTTAATGCGTTCAGCATTTTCAAAGCTTGCATTCAAGATGATTGAGATGTCTTTTGATACGAAATCTCCACCCTCTTGATCCACAAATGAAAATTTCAACTGATTGTCATGCATAACAGAAGCACTAGTTTGTCCACCACCCATGTCAATTAAAATTGTTCCAAATTCTCTTTCACCTGGAGTTAATGCTACTTGACTAATCGCTAATGGTTGAATCACCATTTCTTCAATATTTAATCCGGCTTTGTCAATACAACGTTTAATATTATGAACAATCGTCTTAGGTCCTGTAATCATGCTCGCAAATAATTCTAAGCGAACGCCAATCATTCCACGAGGATCTTTAATCCCGTCAAATCCATCCACGATGAACTCTTCTGGAATAACAGAAATAATTTCGCGTTCAGGTGCAACTGAACGAACTTTTGCAGCGGAAATCACATTATATACATCCACATCTGTAATTTCTCTATTTTCACTTGATACAGCAATCATTCCATGACAAGGTTCGATTGAAATTTGATTACTTGGAATTCCAACGATAACGTCCTTGATTTGAATATTTGATTTTTGTTCTGCTTGTCGTACTGCTTTTCGAATGGATTCAACTGTTTCATCAATATCTACGATGACTCCACGGCTCAATCCTTCTGATTTTTCATTGCCGACTCCAATAATATTTAATTGTCCTCTGACATACTCAGCTACTACAACTTTTATTGAAGTGGTTCCAATATCTAAACTCACATAAATTCCCTGATTTTTCACGTTTATTGAAACCTCCTATACGATTATTCATAATTCATTTTTTAATGTTAATTTTGTTAGTGATACTCCTTATATTTTAACACAATTACGTTCACTACAAAAAACATATGAGCGAGTTTTAAGACTTTTTTATCGAATCGTTGTATCCGGTGTAAAGTATATTCCCACTTCCATATCAACGGTTCCCTTTTTACCATTCAACTGTTTTGCAATTGATGGATAATACACTAATTTATCCCCAATATCCTTCAAATTTCCGATGACTCGATTTCCATCTTTCATCTTCAAATAAATTTTTTGGTGATTTTTAATATCGTTTGGATATTGAATTTCTTTTATCTCTCGAATAATACTACTAGAAACTTTTTCTAATTGTTTCGCTAGAGTTTTATATTGAGTTTCTTCAGTAAAATCTACTAATTCTGGATATTCTTCTGTAGAAAGAGTTGCTTCCACTTCGATTGTTTGACCATCAGCAAGAAGTTCAAATGTTTTCTCTTCCGTTTTAAAATAACCAATAGCAGGATTTTCTTCAATATTCAAACGTATTTTATTCCATGCTACTAATTCAATAGAAGCATCTTTAATTTTTGGACTGGCAGCTTTTAAAAGTGTTGCGGTACGTGTACGATTGGCTAAAATCGTCCAAATACTTTGCCCTTTGACAATTCCATCTTTCTCTTGAACTAGTTCAGCAGGAACTTGGCTTAATCCTACTACCTCAATCTCAGAAACTTTTGATAGTGGAGAAATAAAATAAATACTCCAAGCTAAACACACAATAAAAATTCCTTTTAACAGTGTTGCATTCGTAATTCCTTTTGATTCAGGCTTTTTCTTTTTAGGTTTGGGTTCTCTTTTTGGAGGTCGTACATCCTCTTTTGGAACTGTCTCTTCTACTCTAGAAGTAGGTGAGTTTTGCTGCGCTAACTCCCAAGGTGTTAATTCACGCGGAGGAGCTTTTTTTGGTGTCTTTCGATTAAACATATTCTCCTCCTTCTATCTTTATTTCACTAGAGAATGAATAATTGTTTCAAGTCTCGTTGAAGCATCGGTAATACCCAAAGCTTTGGAATTGCTGGCCATTTGTAGACGTTTTGGTTCATCTTCCATTATACGATCAATTTCTGCAACTAAACTTTGTCCATTTAAATCTTTCTCTAAAATCATAGTCGCTGCATCTTTTTCTACTAATGACATTGCATTGGCTTCTTGGTGATTTTCAGTCACATACGGACTTGGAATTAAAACGCTTGGTAATCCTAGAGCTGTTAATTCAATCAATGTTGTTGCTCCACTACGACAAACTACTAAATCTGTGTTTTGGAACATTTGCACCATATTATTAATATATGGTAAAACTGTGACATTTTGCAATGGTTTTTTCAAACTTGTAATATGATTGTTGATTTTGTCATAATGCACTTGCCCGGTCACCATGACCACTTGATAATCTTTTGCTTCTAATTCCTCTAAAGCTTCTAAGAATGATTCGTTCATTCGTAATGAGCCTCGGCTTCCCCCAAAGATTAATACAATCGGTTTTTCTTTTTTGATTCCAAGTAAATCTAGATAAGCATCATCACGAACAGCATTTGCTAGCTCTTGTCCACGAGGATTTCCTGTCATGACAACTTTATCTTCGTATTTTGCAAAATCTTTACGAACCGCATCGAAGCAAATTGCAATCTTAGACACTTTTCTTGCTAAGAATTTATTGGTGATTCCTGCTAAACTGTTTTGCTCATGAATAATCGTTGGAATTCCCATGTTTGCTGCTGCGTATAATACTGGCGCGCATACATATCCTCCAGTACCAATTACAATATCTGGTTTGAACTCTTTTACGATTTCTTTTGCTTTAAAATAGCTTGTACAGAAATACCATAATGTCTTAAAGTTTTCTAACGATAATGAACGAACGATTCCTTGAATCTTAATCGTTTTAAAATCATATCCCGCTTTTGGAACGATGGTACTTTCTAATCCGCGTTCAGTCCCTACATAAAGAAACTCTGTTGAAGGGTCCTGTTCTTTCAAATAATTCATTAAGGAAAGTGCTGGATAAATATGTCCACCCGTTCCTCCTCCTGAAACTAATACTCTCATCTTTTTTCTCCTATATATTACAGTTTCTCTACTGCTTCAATGAAACAATCACCGCGAACTTCAAAGTTAGCGAATTGATCCCAACTTGCGCATGCAGGTGAAAGCAATACAATTTCTCCCTCACGACTAGCTGCATACGCTTTTGGCACAGCTTCTTCTAATGTTTCTACTACAGTTACTGGAATCGATAATTTTTCAGCAGTCGCTTTCAACTTCTCTTTTGTTTCTCCGTAAACGACCATTTCACGGACATTTCCAAGTGATGATTCTAATTCTTCAAAACCATTCCCACGATCTAGTCCACCAGCAATCAATACAACAGATTGATTTGTAAAACTTCTTAAGGCTGTTTGTGTCGCAATGATATTTGTTGCTTTTGAATCGTTGTAGAATTTACGACCTTCAATGGTTTTCACATATTGTGTACGGTGTTTTACTCCATGGAATGAACGAACTGCTTTTTCGATTCCTTCATTGGTTGCTCCTTGTAATTTGCAAATCGCGACTGCGGCCAACACGTTTTCCACATTTTGAACGCCAGGTACTTGAATGGCTTCAATTGGCATTACGGCTTCCCCATTAAAGTAAATCGAAGTTTCATCCGTATAAGCGCCGTGTTCCAAGACCGATTTGCGGCTGAAAGGTACTAAGGTTGCTTTTGTATGGCCTTTAATAAACTCATATAATTCTGGGAAATCCGCATTGTAAACAAGGAAATCCTCTTCTGTTTGATTTTTAGTGATTTGTAATTTCGCTTTTACATACTCTTCGCGAGATCCATGATAGTCCAAATGCGCACTAAAGATATTCACGATACACGCTACTTTAGGTCGAAACGCTTCAATTCCCATTAATTGAAAACTTGATAATTCAGTGACATAAATATCTGTTTCTTTTGAATCTTCTGCCAGTTGCGATAAAGGGACTCCGATATTTCCGCAAGCAAAAGTTCTTCTTTCAGGGAAGGATTCATGTAGCATTAAGTTTGTTAATGTAGTTGTCGTGGTTTTTCCATTAGAACCTGTAATCCCAAGAACGGTTCCTTCCATGACACGTTGTGCAATTTCAATTTCAGTATAAACTGGTAACCCTTTATCAACAGCTTTGGCTACTAAAGGATTTGAATAAGGAATCCCTGGGTTTTTAACAACGAAATCCACGTCTCCATCAAGTAACTCTAGTGGATGCCCCCCAGAAACCACTTTAACCCCTTCAGCAACTAACCCTTGTGCGTCAACACTTTCTTCAAGTGGTGTTCGGTCGTTCACCGTCACATCTGCTCCTAAATGGTATAGCAATTTCGCTACATTCACTCCACTTTTAGCAAGTCCAATGACTAGTACTTTTTTATTTTCAAATGCATGTGTATTCCGCACAATGATTCCTCCAATTTTCTCTTTTTAATATGTATATGGAGAAAGGCTGGACAAAAATGGCCAGCTCTCCGTTAAAATATGTTAATTCTCTTAGAAAATAATTGCAACAATTAGCCCCGCAACGAAACCGACAGCACTAAAGACTGAAACGATTTTCACTTCTTTCCATCCACTCATTTCAAAATGATGATGAATAGGACTCATTTTAAAAATTCGTTTTCCTGTTAATTTAAACGACCCTACTTGCAGGATAACGCTAAGAGTTTCAAAAACGAAAATAATCCCAACAAGAAGTAAGGTCCATTCTTTATGAAGCATAATAGAAATAATTGCAAGTCCTGCTCCAAGAGCTAATGAACCAACATCACCCATGAAGACTTTCGCCGGTTTCCAGTTGAATAATAAGAAGCCTGCTAATCCCCCTACTACACAGAAACAAAATACAGCAATTGAATTTTGACCTGCATGAGTTGCGATAATTCCGTAAGTTGCATATGCAATAATATTTGTTGAAGTGGCTAATCCATCTAAACCATCTGTTAAATTCACTGCATTTGAAAAACCTGCAATCCAAATAATTGTGAATAACGCAAAAACAATAATACTATTTACTTCTCCAAACAACGGAAGGTAAATAAGAGGTTGGTTTCCACTAAAAAGATACAGTGCCACAAAAATTGCAGCTCCCAATAATTGAAGAGCAAATTTTTCGTGACTCTTTAATCCTTCATTTTGTTTCTTAAACACTTTAATATAATCGTCAAGAAATCCGATAGAACCAAAGAAAGCAAAGCCGATAACTCCACTTAATAATACAAAATTGAAATGACCAAAAACGGCCCCCATAATTAAACTAGATAAACTAATCATACAAAGAAAAACTAGTCCACCCATCGTTGGTGTTCCGCTTTTAGCTTTATGCCAAGATGGCCCTTCATCTAAAGTCGTTTGTCCTAACTGTTTCATTTTCATAAATTGAATAAAATGTGGTTCGGCAATTACCGTTGCTAGAAACGATAACCCGACTGCTAAAATGATTTCAATCATAATACTCTCCTTTTTCTACCCTAGTTCTTGTACCCTAGTTTTTCAAGCGCTTGAACCACCGTCTCAACTTCATTGTAAGGAATATATTCTTCGCCAATCACTTGGTAAGGTTCAACACCTTTACCCGCAAATAACAAGATATCTCCTTCTTGCGCGAGTTCTAAGGCTCGTTCTATTGCTTGTTTTCTATCATCTACACATTCATATGGAGTATTTTCGTTTTTTCTACCTGATACGATTTCAGAGTAAATTTTTTCTAAAGACTCCTGTCTAGGATTGTCTGCCGTTAAAATCACATAATCCGATTTTTCAAAAGCAATCTCTCCAAGTTCTGGCCTCATACTTGAATCCCGATTTCCTCCACTATGTCCCATAATTGTGATTACACGATTTATTTTTACTTCTTCGAGCGTTGACAACACGTTTTCTAACCCATCTGGGGTGTGAGCGAAGTCAATAATGACTTGGAATGGCTGGCCTTTTTGGATTAATTGCATTCGTCCACCTACACCAGGGAACTTGGCAATTTTTTCAATCGCCTTTCGTAAAGGAATTCCATTAACCATCGCTACTCCAAACGCCGCCAACACATTGTAAACATTAAATAATCCAATCATTGGAACCATTACAGGAATTTTTTCACCATTCACGGTTACTACAAAAGTTGTCATCGCTCCATTGCTCTCAATTTCAGTAGCTCGAATATCTGCTTCTTCACTAAAGCCATAGGAAATAATTTCAGCTGATGTAGAATATGCAAATTGCCCAAAATATTCTTGGTCACGATTTAGGATAGCTACCCGTGGCTTCTCGTTTTTAGAATGATTTCCTAATTGTGAGAATAGTAAGCTCTTAGCATGCGCATAATTTTCCATTGTTTTATGCAAATCTAAATGTTCATGCGTAAGGTTTGTAAATACCGCCACATTATAGTCAATCCCCCATACACGCCCCAATTGAAGAGCATGAGAAGAAACCTCCATAATACAGGTATCTCCACCAATTTCCTTAACCTTTTGCAATGTTTCATGCACGGTTAATATTTCTGGTGTTGTATTTCTTGTTTCAATGCGTTCCTCACCGATTTTACGATACATCGTTCCAATCAATGCTGTTGGTTTTCCTAATTCTTCTAATAAATAGTCCACCATATGGGTTACAGTCGTTTTTCCATTTGTTCCTGTAACCCCAATCATATTTAGATTCTCTGAAGGATAACCATAGAAATGATTCGCAAATAGCGTCATTACTCGAGTCACATCTTTTACATAAATCACAGGGGAATCTCCAACTTGTTCTTTAATCGGTTTGGAAGCAACAAATACATTAGCTCCTAACTCCTTTGCTTTTCCTGCAAAAAGGTGACCATCTACTGTTACTCCTTCGATACAGAAAAACATTGTATTGGGCACAACTTTACGCGAATCTTGAGCTAATTTATCTACAACGATATTTTCTAAAGAGCCTTCCACTCGTTTAATGACTAATAAATCCGCTAGTTCTTTCGCAAACATGTTCTTCCTCCTTCTTTTTACTCAGAGAGTCTTGAATATTCTAAACTTCTCTTCATTAATGGATTGAAAATTTCTTTAAGAATTGTATTTCCAGTTACAGCCACCCGAGGTTGTTTAACGGTAACATATAAAATATATTTTGGATCATTATAAGGGGCAAATCCAACTACAGAAAAAATATAGTTATTTCCATTTGAATAGTATTTACCTGTCTCTGGATTAATAATTTCAGCAGTCCCTGTCTTAGCTGCTATTTCTTCTCCGTCGATATTAAATTCATAAGCCGTCCCATTTTTCATTCGAGTTGCTTGATATAAATATTCGAGTGTTTTTTTAGCCGCCTCTGGTGAAATGACTTTTCCTAATGAGTTTACTGGATTTGGTGTTTCTTTATCGGTATTAGGCTCTGTAAAATGATCCACTAAACGTAATTTTTGCATTTGTCCACCATTAGCAATCGCAGTAAAAGCTTGCATCATTTGATACACCGTAACCGTAATCCCTTGTCCAAAACCAGTAGATAATTGTTGTAAGTAGGAATTAAATGGATTTGAACCAGATATTTCATTTGCAAATCCTGAATTAGTAGATTTACTAAATCCAAATGCTTCTAAATATTGTTTCCATTTTTCGGCACCTATCTTTTGAATAACATGAACAAAGGCCACGTTACTAGAATGGGCTAAGCCTTCTAAATAAGTTATATTTCCCCACCCTACTTTATTATAATCCCTAACTAAGTCCGTATAAATCTTTACACTTCCTGATTGATATCTTTCATTTGGATCAAAGACCCCTTCATTAATTGCTGCAGCTAAAGCTAAAACTTTCATGGTTGATCCAGGCTCATAAGCTTGATCTGTTAGAAGGTTGTTCCACTGAACATCAATTCCCTCTTTCGTCGTAGAGTTATAAGTTGGGCGTTGTGTAGCCGCTACAATATTTCCACTTTTTGGATCCACTAGCATTGCAGTCATCTGAACAGGTTGATACTGCTTATCTGCCGCGCTGACTAAAGATTCTAGGTAAGTTTGAAGTCTCTTATCCAATGTTAAAGTAATATCTTTTCCGTCTTTTGGTTGTTTGGTCACTTTCTCAGTATCTGAAATCACATATCCATTCCCATCAACCGTATATTCTACTTCTCCTGCCGTTCCAGTTAGTTGTTCATTATAAAGGCCTTCTAATCCAGTCTTTCCAACTAAAGAAATAGTCGTCTTGTGGTCAACTGTTTCCTCAACAGAATCCGTATATCCGATTAAATGAGAAGCAAAAATCCCATTTGGATAATATCTCGCTGGACTCTCTGAAAACTTAATTCCTGGAAGCTTCTCCGCTTCAATCTTATCTTTCACTTGAACCGAAAGATTTTTTCCAGCATTTCCAAATTCGACTTGAGAAACATCCTTCTGATTTAAAATCTTTACAATCTCCTCTTTAGAAAGAGAAATATGTTTCGACAACGCCTCGGCTGTTTTATTAATATCCGTTACATAATCTGGGGTTTCTGCATTTTTACTCCATTGATTGGTCAAGACTGCATAAATAGAATAATTCGTTGCATCTACCGCAATAGGACTTCCACTGGCATCATAGATTGTTCCACGTTTAGCCGCTAAAGTTCTTTTTTGATGAATTTTATCATTAATTTCTGCTCGTAAATCTACATTATGAATATTCCCTAAAACCATAATTCTAAAGAAACGTACAGAAAAAATGAGAAATAAGACACTAGCGAGTCCCATTAAAATAAAGCTCGCTCGACGCCTATTTCTCGCAATGTTATTGTTATTCGTTTTTTTCATCGTCCAACATTCCTAACATTATCTTCATTCATCTTCAAGCCTTGTTCATTTGCGATACGATTGACACGGTCGTATTGAGACAATTCTTGTGTTGATTGAAGTAAAGTATTATTTTCACGTTGAATAAGTGTTGTTTGTGATTCAATGTCCTGTAATTGTCTATTTTTATTAGCAACAATCATGCTAGCGACAATTGTCATTGTTGCTAAGAACGCTAAAACCACTCCTGAAAGAATTAAAACTTGCATTAAGTTTGCTTTTTGTTTTTCTTCAGGAATTGAAGTAACCTCTTGACCCTTACGAACTAGAGGCGTTTGCTTAGGTACGCTCACATTCAACGTGTCTACATATTTTTCTGCTAATGCCACTAGTAATCCCTTCTTTCTAAATTATCCTTTAATTTTCTCAATGACTCTTAACTTCGCACTTTGCGAACGAGAGTTTTCTGTTATTTCTTCTAAACTTGGTAAAATTGGTTTTTTATTCACCAATTGAAACGGAGCTTTTTCTTCTTCCGTTGGTAAAATCGGTAAGTTCTTCGGAGCTTTTTCAACCGTACTTTGTTGTTTAAACATTGTTTTCACGATTCTATCTTCCAATGAGTGAAAAGAGATAACACTAATTCTTCCGCCAACTGAAACTACTTCGAAGGCTTGCTCCAAGGAATCTTCTATCGCTGCTAATTCATCATTCACAGCAATACGAATCGCTTGGAAAATTCTTTTTGCAGGATGTCCTCCTTTTCTTCTTGCAGCAGCAGGAATACTATCTCGAATGATATCCACTAATTCTCCAGTTGTTTCAATTCTGTGTTGAGCACGAATACGTTCAATATTACGAGCAATTTGTTTCGAGAACTTCTCTTCTCCATAACGATAGAAAATACGAACTAATTCGTCATAGCTCCATTCATTTACAATCTCTTCTGCCGTTAACGGAGCACTTTGATCCATTCGCATATCGAGCTTTGCATTTTGATGATAACTAAATCCTCGTTCAATCTGATCAAGTTGTGGTGAAGACACTCCTAAATCGTATAGGATTCCGTCCACTTTAGAAACACCTAGTTTACCAAGTTCTATCTTTAATTGACGGAAGTTTGCGTGAATAAAAGTTACTTTTCCTTCAGAAACTTCTTTAGCAAGACGAGCCTTTGCATGTTGAATGGCTTGCATATCTTGATCAAAGCAATAAAGATGCCCTGTCGTTAATTGGCTAAGTAAGTATTGACTATGTCCCGCACCACCCAGTGTACAGTCTACGTAGATTCCGTCTGGCTTAATGGATAATGCATCTACCGTTTCATGTAGCAATACAGTGATATGTTTAAACATGGTCCCTTCCCTTTCTAAAAGCCAAAATCAATCATATTTTCGGCCAATTCCTCAAAATTCTCTTCTGTTTCAGCAATATATTCTTGCCAACGTTCTTCATTCCAAATCTCAATACGATCATTGTTTCCGATAACACGACAATTCTTTTCTAATCCCGCATACGCGCGTAACGTTTGAGAGATATTCACACGACCTTGCTTGTCAAATTCTACTTCAATCGCAGCAGAGTTCATAAAACGTGTAAAAGCACGTGCATCTTTTTTAGACTGTGGTAAGTCTCTCAATTTATTTTGAATGAGCTCCCATTGTTCGAGAGGATAACCGTATAAACAGCCATCAAGTCCACGTGTCACGATAAAGGTGAATCCTAAATCTTCACGAAATTTAGCAGGCACGATCATACGTCCTTTTGCATCAATTGTATGTTGATATTCACCGATTAACATGCAGACTCCTCCATTCCAATAATATAGTAACCATAGTTTACCACAATCCACCACTTTTCACCACTTTTTTACTAAAAAAGTTTAAAAAAAGTTTTCTCTCCCCATATAGGCTGTTTTAATGCAAAAAAAAGCTCTTTACACTTTCCGCGTAAAGAGCTTAGAACTATTGATTTTATACAATTATTTGAAGAATCTTCCAACTTGTACTAATAGGACAAGCAATCCAAAAAATAAAAACGAAATAGAAAATAATTGGTGGAGGAAAGGTCTAAGAACTAGTTTCCCTCTTTTTAATTTGAAATATAGTAATGCTAACCCAATAAGAGCAAAACCTAATGTAGCATAACTAAACCAAGAATAACCATAAACATTCACACTTGTGGTATGTAATACCAACAACAGCATTGGTGTCATAATTTCACGAATAGTTATGAAGCGAGTCTCATTATAGAAGATTCGATTTCCAAAAACGACCGTGAAGCCCACAAAACTTAAAATAAATACTAACCAAAGTACGATTTCAAAAAATAACATTGACCCACCTCCATTACTACTAGTTTACAATAGATTTCTTAAAACTCATAATATTTTTAAATGTATCAAAAATGATACAGATCATTTTTGATACATCTTGCTTCTTAACTATAAAAAGAAAAAACCTTAGACAACTGTCTAAGGTTTTGTAACGTTTATGATTATGCTTCTTTAGAAACAACTTCTTTTCCGTCGTATGAACCACACTCAGGACAAACGTGATGGCTCTTTCTTAATGCTCCACATGATGGGCATGCGCTCAATCCTGGAACTTCTAATTTGAAGTGAGTACGACGTTTTGCTTTTCTCGCTTTTGATGTTTTACGTTTTGGTACTGCCATTTTTGTACACCTCCTAATCAATCTTCTTTACATAATGCTTTTTACTTCTCAGTCTCATCCTTTTCGAAGAAAGACTGTAAAGACGCTAGCCTTGGATCAACCGATTGTTCTTTTTGTTGTTTGCGTCGCTCTTCAAGAGCTTCTTGCGTTACAACCTCCCAATCATTTCCTGAAGGCATTTTATCTTCACTCAATTCCTCTTGCGATAAGACTTGTAAAGGAATTGAAAGTAAAATATGATCTTCCACAGCGGGTTCAAGGTCAACCCAATCACCATCAAGAGGCATTACAATTTCTGTTAGCTCTTTCTCATCAACCGAGAGATGGGACGGAATGTATCTTTCCACAATATCTATGTGGAGTGGAACTACCACTGGCTCTAAAGACCTGGATGAAGGAAGTGTGATATCAACATCGCAAGTAAATTGCGCTACAACTGATTGGCTTTGATAAACAAGAAATCCTTTGATGTATGCTGGCGAAACAGCAAGAATGGAATCATCTCGTTGTTTTAAAGCCTCTTCCACATTAATTTCTGTATCAAAGTAAGTTGGAGTCCCTTGAGAATCCTGAAGTTGTTTAACTGATATTTTCACAATTTTCACCCCTAAAGCAACATACTGAATTATACTAGTTTATTGAAAGTTTGTCAAAGCTTTTTACTTTACAAGCTTGAAAATACAGAGATTAAAATCCTATCTCCTTATTCACTTGAATCGGCTTAAAGACCGTAGCAGAAATTTGCTTGGATGGATTCCAAAAATCATACAATAAATCCCAACTTTCTTGGCGTTCATCTTTATAGGCTGCGTAATTAGTTATTAAATTGAACGACTCTACTTCCCGCATATTCTTCAACCACTTTTGGCCCTTTAATGTAAACCCCAGAACTTTACCTTGATGAATCGGTGCATTCCAATAGTCTTCCATTTCCATTTTGGTTATTCCAAGTAAAACATAAACAAGGAGTCGTTGCAACCTTGCCCAGCTCCACCGTTTGTTTTTGAGATGTTGGAGACACTCCTCAATAGTCAAGGTTGTTCGAACAGCTTCCTTCAAGCGATTCTCGATTCCTTCTTCCATTTGATAAATGGCACGTAGTTCTTCGTCAGTACTTCTTAAGACGATACTCTTCAAGATTGCCCAATAAGAACTCCAATCGTTTTTGTACTCTTCTTCATCAAACTGTACATAAGACAATTGTTCTCGTAATACTTTCTCAACGCGATTCCCCTTCAGCGCTTTTCGTAAGGCTGTTCCACTGGCAAAAGCAGTTTTGTCTAACGCATCATCCAAATGTCCACTTCCTACTCTTGTAATTGGAACGATCTGCATTGGATGTTCACTCTTAGCATTTTCAACGGCGTAAGCTAGTCCCAACTGTTGATTTGGAGACTGTAAGGCTTCTGCGAGTGCACTGGCTTCTCCAAACTCTTTCACAGCGAGCTGTGTTAATTGGCTAGCAAAAGTTAGTGAACGGTTCTCTTCTACAAAACGACTAATTTCTTTTTCAATGGTATTTCGTTGAGATACCGCTACTTCAAAAAAAGCCGCATCTCCACTTTCACAACCAAAAGCTAAGAAGTGGCACCCTACCTTTTGCAAGATTTCTACTGCGCCTCTTGCGAAGAGGTCTGTTGCTTGGCAGCTGACCGCAGTCGGCATCTCAATCACAACATCCGCCCCGTTTTGAAGCGCGACTTCTGCACGACTCCATTTCTGTTCGATAGCAGGTTCACCACGTTGCACCCAGTTACCGCTCATCACGACAACAATAACATCCGCACCCGTTTTTTCGCGTGCTTGTTCTAACAGATAAGCATGGCCTTGATGAAATGGATTAAATTCAGCAATTACTCCACATACTTTCATACATAAGCCTCATTTCACCGCTTGGAAGAACCAACGCGGACTCGTTTCTTGGACTTGGCTTCTTCCAAAGTCAGCCGTCACCATAATATCGGTAAAACCCACCATCTCTAGTGCGGCTTTAACCATTTCAATAGGGAAAGTTTGCTCTTCATGCACTTCTTGGAAATGCTCATACAAGTTGCCATCTTCTTGTTTAATATACATATCGATGACGTGTTCCACGCTACCTGGCTCGTCTAACTCATAGCTTTGCCATAGAAACGCAAAATCATCTTCCACAAAATGATATTGGTATCCTGGGAAAACTTCTTGCATTTGATGCAGTGAATGAACATCGAAGAGGAAAATTCCACCCTCTTCTAAGTGGTCGTATACCGCTTCAAATACCGAAACGACATCTTCAAAGTCTGTTAAATAACAGAGTGAATCTGAAAACAGCGTTACTGCATCGGTTGTCGGTACCTCTTCCAATACTCGCATATCCGCTTGAAGCCATTTGATATGTCTACCTTGCGCTTTCTTTTCAGCAATCTCTAACATATTTTTGGATAAATCAACGCCAATGACTTCGTATCCTTTATCGTCAAGACGCATAGATACTTCTCCTGTCCCGCAAGCAAGTTCCATCACTTTACGAACCGGTCTTTTGGCACTATGCGAAAAAGAACGAACTGCATAGTCCGTCCATTCATCGTAGAGTTGTTGATCCATCACTTGGTCATATACATGAGCAAATTTTTGATAGTTCATTAGTTTTCACTCACAATATTCACGATTGGTGCATCGCTCCATAATTTTTCTAAATTATAGAATTCGCGATCAGCATAATAGAATACATGGACAATGACATCATTTAAGTCCATCAAGATCCATTTACCACCATCTTTACCTTCGATACTTCTTACTTCGAAGCCTTCTTTTTCAACCGCTTCTTCTACAGCATCGACAATCGCTTGTACTTGTTTTTCGTTTTTACCGTGTGTAATCACGAAATATTCTGCAACTGGTGTAAGACTTGCTACATCTAGTGCAACCACTTCTTGTGCTAACTTGTCTTCACAAGCATCTAAAACAACTTGTAATAATTTTTTACTGGTATGTTCCATTCTATTCTCCTTTTCTTTGTTTCAAATAATGATTATAAACTTCTATTGTTTTTGGAAAAATACTAACTTCTTTTTCCAATAAAAATTCCAATGTATGCTTCAATAAATAAAAGACCGCATCATCAATATTCTTCGCAGCGATTTCTCTTGCAACATCCACACCTGGATAATCTCTTCCGTCTTCGATTGCATCTGCCACAAAGAGACACTTAGAAAGAAGACTCATTTGAAGCCCTCCAATTGTATGCTCACGAATGGCATCAAGTAATTCTTCAGCCTTTACTCCGCATAGGTTTGAAATCAAATACGCTCCAATCGGCCCGTGTAGAATTTCAGAACCTTCATGATGATACATTTCAGGAAGTCCAATTTCTTTGGCAAGAGCTTGCTGTTTTTCCACTGGGATTTCTTTAGCATAATCATGCGCTAATCCCACAAACGCAGCAGCCTTCTCATCGACGCCGTAAAGCTTTGCTAATTCCAATATTTTTCGTTCGACACGCAGGCAGTGTTGATATCTCTTGTCGCTCATATTTGACTGGACATGAGACAACAACTCTTCTCTTGTCATCGTTGTATAAGGTTCAAAGCTCTTTACTTCGCTCATTCTAAATACAACCCCTTTTCGGCAATATAGGCTTCCACTAATTCTGGCACCAAATATTTAATGCTTTGTTGGAATAAGACATTTTTTCGAATTTGTGTTGAACTAATATCCATCTTCGGTGCTGTAATCCATAGGACTGGATATGGCGTTTCTTTTTCATATCCTGGACGTTCAACCCCGACAAATTGTACTTCATGAACTAATTCATCCACTCTATGCCATGTCGGTAAATAATCCACCATATCTCCACCAATAATAAAGTAATATTCCGTATTCGGATTTTGTCTCTTTAAGAGTTGAATCGTGTCATACGTATAACTCTTCTCATTACGCTCGAGTTCAATTGTCTCAATATCAAAATAAATATTATCTTGAATCGCAAGGCGTGTCATTTCCACACGGGTACTTGCATCAATGGTCTTTTTCTCATCCACATGTGGCGGAATATGACTTGGTAAAAAGTACACCTTGTCTAAGCCTAATTGCACACGTGCTTGTTCAGCCATAATTAAATGTGCAATATGTGGCGGATTGAAACTACCTCCGATAAGCCCTACGCGTTCTACCGGCATTTCTTCACCGAATTTTTCAGTTTTGTTTAATGTCTCAGAAAAAATATTGAGTTCAGCAACCATTGTCTATCGACCTCTTTTTTTGAATTCTGCAAATCGTACTGAAAGATCTCTATGTTTTGGATTTCGTGCTTCTTTATATAACACAATCGTATGGCCAATCACTTGAATAATGGTACTCCCAGTCGCTTCTGCAATTGTTTCGGCAGCTTCTTGGGGCTCCTCTAATGTATTTTGCAATAAAGTCACTTTAATCAATTCGCGTTTCTCAACAGCGTTTTGAATTTGATGAATCATCTCTTCGCTAAGTCCGCCTTTCCCGATTTGGAAAATTGGCTTCAACGAATGTGCTTCTTTTTTGAAGAACTGTCTTTCTTTCCCTTTTAATTCCATGAAAGCTCTCCTTTCTCTAAATAATAGATTGACGTTGAATCACGTCAACTTCTTTTGGACTCCATACAGATACCGTACCTGGTTTTTGAATCGTTACCCAGCCAAGCCCTGCAATCACTAAGTCCGTTTTCTCTTTAATCGTAAATGTCTTCTTCACTAGTTTTGGATACAATTTCATATTGTCTCCTGTTGGCGGCGTTAGAAGTGTTCCTGCATGTTTTGCATAAAACTCAGTCGCCTTCTCCAACTTCGTGCGATGCAAATCGATTGTTTGCGGTGTATAGAAGGTAAATGAGTTTCGTTCTCCTTGTTCGTAATCGACACGAATCAAACCACCGATAAAAATCGTTTGCTCGCTATTTAATTGGAATGTCTTTGGTTGTAACTCTTTTTGCGGTAAGACTTTCTTCATTTCTTTTTCCGCTAAGTAGTGAGTAATTTGATGACGGTGAATAATCCCCGGTGTATCCACTAATGAAGAATGTTCATCAAATGGAATATCAATTTGTCCAAGCGTTGTTCCTGGATATTGAGAGGTTGTAATCACTTCTCCTGTTTCACCAATACTTTGAATCAACTTATTAATGAGTGTTGATTTTCCTACATTCGTTACTCCTACGACATACGCATCCTTACCTTTACGGTATTCGTTAATCTTCTCTAGCAATTCGTCAATTTGAATCCGTTTATGACCGCTCACAAGAAGGGTATCGACTGGTTTAATGCCGTACTCTTTTGCATGGCGTTCAATCCATGCTTTCAGACGATTACGGTTTACCGATTTTGGATATAAGTCCACCTTGTTGGCTACAAATAAAATTGGATTATCGCCCACAAAGCGTTTCAATCCTGAGATCATACTTCCGTATAAGTCGAATAAATCAACCACAAACACAACTAGCGCATCTTCATCGGCGATACTACTTAACATCTTCAAGAAATCATCGTCTGTTAAAGATGCCGGTTGCAACTCATTATAATTACGGAGTCTAAAACAACGTTGGCAATAGAGAGGGCATTCACTTTCCAGCATTTTATTTAATGCACTTTGAGGTGTGTATCCCGTTCCTTTTGGATCTTCCGTTTGGATTGTTGCTCCACATCCAATACATACATACTGTTCCATGATTAATCCTCCTCCCATTTCTTATGATAGGACGCACCTTGTGTTACTACAAAAATTCCTTTTTCAAAGAAACGATTGATTTTTGTTTTCCAAGCATCGCTCTCTTTTCTAGGTTTTACGATAATGGTTCTAACTCCAAAAGTATTCGCCCCTAGAATATCTGTCAATAATTGGTCGCCAACCATGACTGTTTTTGATTTATCAAACTCCAGTAATTGTTGTGCCTCTTTGAACCCTTTGTGCAGTGGTTTCAAGCCAGGATACACATATGGGACATCCAACTTTTCAGCAGCATCTTTGATACGATGTTCATTATTATTCGATACAAGAACAATCTTGATGCCTGCTTCTTTTAATGAACGTACCCAGTCAAGTAAGTTTTCATCGATTTCTTTTTCGTCCCAGCCAATCAGTGTATTATCTAAATCGGTTAAGACAACTTCGATTCCATTCTCCTGTAAGAAAGGAACGGTAATCTCTTGAAAGGTCTTTTTAAACCACGTTGGTTTGAATAGTGCCATAGTTCTCCTTCTACTTTACGTAAACGCCTTGCGCATCAATTTCAAGCACACGAATTGTGCAATCTTTCAGCGTTGTTTCTAAATACTTTTCTAATGTTTTTACAAAACGATCGACTTGTTCTTTATGAACAAACGTCATCACCGTTGGGCCTGCCCCACTTAAGTAAGTCCCGCATGTATCAAGACCTTCATTTTTTGTAATCGTACGAACCTCTTCCATCCAAGGAACAAGCGTTGAACGATACGTTTCATGGAACAAATCTTTTTCTACAATTGATGAAATGACTTTCCAATCTTCGACCATCAATCCAGCTACTAATACATTACTACGGCTACTTGCTTCTACTGCCTCACCGTATGCTAGCGAACTTGGCAGTACGCCACGGCTCTTCTTCGTTGATAATTGAACGTTTGGAATCACAGCGACCATTGCAATCGATGCTTCTACATTTTTATGAACCGTCAACACTTCTTTC
Organism: Granulicatella adiacens ATCC 49175; assembly: GCF_025150565.1. NCBI lineage: Bacteria > Bacillati > Bacillota > Bacilli > Lactobacillales > Carnobacteriaceae > Granulicatella > Granulicatella adiacens. Next base: position 1,307,723 of record NZ_CP102283.1, read on the forward strand.
GTGTGAGTATCATAAGTAGCGACAACGACGCCTCCTAAGATAGCTGGTGCCACATTGTCAGGATGCCCTTCGAAAAGGGTTGCCCATTTGACTTTTTCGTCGTTAGTTAACTGTAAGTTGCCTAATACATTGGCTAATTCGATTCCGGCAACAATCGCGCTCGAACTACTTCCAAGGCCTCTTGTTAAAGGAATCTCGCTTTCGCATACGAGTTTATGCGGTGCTAATGTTGGGCAAACTTTTAAAGCAGTCTCGATAATTAAGTTTTCTTCATTTGTGGGAATTTCTTCTCCAAACGGATGTGTAATTACCCATTCGCTAGAAGGTTCTTCTACGTGAAGCGTCAAATATAAATTCACTGCAATCCCAAGTGAATCGAATCCTAGTCCGATATTGGCTGAAGTTGCTGGAACTTTAATTGTTAATGCCATTATGCTTCCTCCAAGATTGGATAAATAGCGACTTCATTTAGTTGAGCAAAAGCTTCTTTTACTTTAGCTAACTCACTAGCTGTTAAAGCTGTATAGCGAACTCCGAATTCACCTTGGCTGTTTGATACAATTTCTCCATTGAACGGAGCTTCTTCCAAGTTTCCTTTTCCATATACGAAATAAGAACTTGTCGCAGCCTCTGGACTGAATTCCACTAATGGGCTTTCTACACGGCCAAAAGTTTCCACCGCACTACCGTTACCTTTGCGACGAAGTACTTCCACTACGTCTGCTAAGACACTTGTTGCTGTTGGAAGGGAGCCTGCTCCTTTTCCGTAGAATAAAACTTCATCGACTGCATTTCCTGTTACAGAAATCGCATTGTTTTCATAATGAACTTGCGCTAGTAAATGATTTGCTGGTACAAAAGTTGGTGCTACCTCAAGCGAAACTTTTTCGCCATCGCTAAGAGCTTTTGCTAGAAGTTTGATTGCATACCCATTCTCAGAAGCCATCTTCATATGAGAAGTTGTGACTCCAGAAATTCCGGTTTTAGCTACTTCATCAAAAGCAACATTTACGCCAAAAGCTAAACGAGTCAAAATCATTAATTTATAAGCTGCATCATGCCCTTCCACGTCGCTTGTTGGATCCGCTTCAGCAAAGCCTTTTTCTTGAGCAATCTTTAATGCTTCTTCGTAGCTGAGTCCTTCTTTTTCCATAGAACTTAAAATGAAGTTTGTTGTCCCGTTGACGATACCAACAATCGATTCCACATCATTCGTTTCAAAATGTTGCACCATCGGACGAAGAACTGGAATTCCACCGCCAACACTTGATTCATAGTACAAGTACACATCTTCTAATTTAGCGAGTGTTGTCAATTCAACTCCATGAACAGCAATTAAATTTTTATTGGCTGTTACAACTGATTTTTTCGCTAATAAGCAGGCTTTCACATAATCATATGCGGTTGTGATTCCGCCCATCACTTCAACTACTAATTCGATTTCTGGATCCTTAGTGATATCGTTAATATTGTTTGTAAATACAACATCTGTTTGTTGCATCAACTCTGGTTCACGAACTAAAGCCGTCTTAATCTCGATTTTCTCTGGAAGTACTCGCTCTAATTTTGCTACATTTGTTTTCAAAATATTATAAACACCGCTACCAACAGTGCCAAATCCTAATAATGCAATTTTCATTTGTTCATCCTTACCTTTTATATTGAAAAGCCACAGCACAGACACTCTGCGCCGTGGCTTTACTCACAGTTAATTTTTAATCTTGTAACATTTCAAAGATTTCAATTGTCACTAAATCAATATCATCAAATTGGAATGTTTGATTTGTTTCTACGTCTTCTAATTCAAAACTATTTGCTTCATGATTAAAAGTAACGATAGCTTTCTCAACGCCATCCTTTTCAAAACGACGCACCTCAATCTCAGAATCTTGTGCTGCCATTGTTTGCAGACGTTGAACAATTGCCACCAATTGTGAAGGTTTCATATAATTACTACCCCTTTCAAACTTTCTTCCATTATTCTACCATAAAACCCATCTTTGATAGTAAGAATAACCATTCTTTTAAGAGAATTTTATTCAGTTGGTAAATTCCAATATAATTTGATTAAAGCTTGGGTACCATCATCTGCAAAGCCATCATCACAGAGCGTTTCGTAGAGTTTTTTTGCTTGTAAAGTAGCTGGTAAAAATAGACGCATTCTCTCTGCTTCATCAAGTGCAATTCCTAAATCTTTAAGGAAATGTTTTGCAAAGAATCCTGGAGAATAATCTTCTTTTAAAATGCGAGGTCCATAATTTGAGAGTGACCAGTTGGCCGCACTTCCTGCACCAACTGTTTGTAATACCTTATCCAAATCAAGTCCTGCAGCTTTTGCATAAACGAGCATCTCTGTTAAACCTGTCATCGTTCCTGCAATCATAATTTGATTAGCCATTTTTGTATGTTGCCCAGCACCTGCAGTTCCTTGCAACGTAATCGTCTTAGAGAAGCAATCCAATACTGGATATACTTTTTCTAATGTTTCCTCTGTCCCACCAACCATTATAGAAAGAGTTCCGTTTTTTGCACCAAGATCTCCACCTGAAACAGGTGCGT